>NZ_CAINTR010000173.1 GCF_903853455.1 uncultured Magnetospirillum sp. | reverse complement strand
GCCCCTCCCGCTTGTCCGGAAGGGAATCGCACCGCTCTCGTAGCGCAGTTATGTATGAGTCAAGCCGTTCCACACAACCTATTGAGTCAGACTTTCTCCGCCGTGGAAATCCCTTTTCGTTCTATAATTAGAACCGCTGGCACCACCCTGGACGTCCAGGCGGCGGCGGGCGAGATGCGCAAGGTCCTGGTCGCCCTGAAGAAGAAGGTTCAGGACAGCTGCGACTACGTGGGCGAGCGCTTTCCCGAGGAGGCGCGCAAGATCCATTACGGCGACAGCGAGGCCCGCGACATCTATGGCGAGGCCTCGCCCGAGGAAGCGCGTGAACTGGAAGACGAAGGCGTCACCGTCCAGCGCATCCCCTGGGTCGCCGAGGGCAATTAGCCTCAGTGATGGTCGTGCATCATGCCGCCCATGCTGCCACCCGGCATCATGCCGCCGGGCATGGCTCCACCCGGCGCCATGGCGCCGGCCGTCTGGACCGGGACGTCGACCTTGACCTTGCCGGCCTTCTCGAACACCAGGGTCAGCGGCACGGTGGCGCCTTCCTTGATCGGGGCGTTCAGGCCGATGAACATGACGTGGTCGCCACCCGGCTTCAGCTCAAGCGTGCCATGGGCCGGCACGGGAATGGCGTCGACCTTGCGCATGCGGTAGACGTCGCCGTCCTTGACGTGGGTATGCAGTTCCACCGCCTTGCTGATGTCGGCCTCGACGCCGATCAGGCGGTCGTCGGCGCCGTGGTTGTTGAGGACCAGGAAGGCGGCGCCGTTGCCGCCGGCCACGGGCGCGGCTCGCATGAACGGGGCGGCCACCTCGATGTCGGCGGCGTAGGCTTGGCTGCCGAGCAGCAGCAGGGCGGCGGCGATGAGGACTTTCTTCATGAAACGCATGCTCCGGACGATAAGACTCGAAAATCCGCCATTGGCTCAATGGCGGTGTTCCCATGGAATGATGAGGGAAACGGTGGCGTCACGCCACGTCGGCCGGGGGGGCGCGGGCGGGATGTTGGCGGGACGCGCGCCCGTCGACATGGCGCGAGGCGCTGGCGGCGGTCAGAAGGCTTGCCGTTCCTTCGGTGGGTCGTGTGAAGGTCGGGGACGGCGGCGCCCCTTTCGCCAGCCCGGCGACCTGGCACACCAGGCAGCATCCGTGACTGTCGGATTGCCCCTCGTCGCCGGAACCGGCAGGGTCCGCGGTGGGCGCGGCCGTGCCCGAAGGCGACGCGTGGCAGATGGCGGCCTCGATCCCGAACGCGGTTCGGTGGAAATCGCCCCGGAAGGCGAGGTCGAGACCGGGGAGAAGGCCCTGAAGCATGAAGCCGGCCACCGTCAGCGCCGTCAACAGCAGCCGAGTCGCCGGCTTGCCGTTCAGGATGCGCGTCAGAGTGATCGGCCGGGATTGCTTCACGTCGCTCCTCCTCAGGCTGGGAACGATGGCATGGAGTGTAGCCCTCGAACTTGACTGCGATCAAGTGTGTGTCATCCTCCGCTTACCGTTCATACCGGCCTGTCATTCCGCCGGAATCCAGCCGCCATTGAGGCGGCGGCCAAGGGCGCGAGCGCGCCCGCCCGGCGAGGGACAAAAAAAGGCTCTTTTCCGTGTCCGACCATTCCTTTTTCGCCGCCATGCTGCGCTTCGTCGCCAACAAATCCTCGGGCCTGGACGATCCCCGCTCCCAGGCGATGATGGCCGAGTTGCGCCTGGCAGCCGAGGCGGCGGACGCCGGATCCCGCGTCACGGTGACGGCGGATCGTCTGGAACTGGCGGCGCGGGCCTTCGCCGGTTTCGCCGCCTTCCTGCAAAAGCAGATCCTTCCCGAGGCGGTGGCTCACGGCCATGCCCCGGCCGAGGCGCAATTGCGCTGGGCGGTGGACACCGCCATGGCCATGGTCAGCACCTTGCTGACCCGCGCGTCGCTGGAGGAGCGGGGCGACGTGGACCTGGACCTGCCACCACCGCCCTAGCCAGCACCGGTTCGGCGTGGTTCACTGTCGCGGGAAGACGTAGGGGGACATGGGGATGTTAAGTAGGGACGTTGTCGCCGGCAGCCTGATCTTTTCCGAAGGCGATCCTGCCGATGCCGCCTATCTGATCGAGCGCGGCGCGGTGGAAATCGCCCTGACCCGCGACGGCCAGCGTCAGGTGCTGGCTCTGCTGGGGCCGGGCGAGGTGTTCGGCGAGATGGGGGTCATCGACAGCCTGCCGCGTTCGGCCACCGCCGTCGCCACCGAGACCTGCCGGCTGGTGGTGGTCTCGGCCGAGCAGATCCAGCAGGTGGTGGCGCGGTCCGACCCGTTCTTCGCCGAGTTGATGCGCAAGCTGGTGGGCCGTCTGCGCGATACCCAGAACGCGCTGGTCCTGGGCCGCGACGGCGTCAGCCTTCACGCCTCGGCCATGGGGCCGGGCTATGCCGAGGTGGTGCGCGAGCGTGACATCGCCGAGGCGATCATCGACGGCGAGATCGAGCCCTATCTGCAACCCGTCATCGACCTGGGCGAGGGAACCGTGCTGGGCTACGAAACGCTGGCCCGGTGGCGGTCCGAACGGCTCGGCCTGATGCGTCCCGCCGACTTCCTGCCGTTGGCGCGGCGCACCGGACTGATCCGCCGGATCGATCTGACCATGGCCGACCGGGCCATGGCCATCTGCGCCAAACTGGGCCGGCGCGAGGATTCCCCGTTCGTCTGCGTCAATTTCTCGGCCTGGCTGTTCCAGGATCATTCCCTGGTGGACGCTTTGCGGCGGATGCTGGACCAGCACCGGCTGGCGCCGTCGCGCATCTGTCTGGAGGTCACCGAGACCATGCTGATCGACGACATGGACGCCGCCGAGCGGACCATGGACGACCTGCACGATTTGGGGCTGCGCATCGCGCTGGACGATTTCGGCACCGGCCTGTCGTCGCTCAGCATCCTGCATCGCCTGCCGTTCGACATGGTCAAGATCGACGGCTGCCTGGTGCAGGGCTGTCAGACCTCGGCGCGGCAACGGGCGATGCTCCAGGGCATCTTGGACCTGTGCAGCCGCCTCGACATCGAGGTGATCGCCGAGGGGGTCGAGGATGCCGGCACCGCCCGTGCCTTGCTCGACCTGGGCTTCGCCATGGGGCAGGGACTGCATTTCGCTCCGCCGCTTCAAGCCGAGCAGGCGATGGCGTCTTGGCGCGAAGGCGTGACATGAGCATTCAGAACGAGGCCGTTCCCCATCTTCAGGCCGAACAGATCTTCGCCGGCCTCAGCGACTACCAGCATGCGCTCAGCAGCCATATGGACTGGTTGCGCCATTGCTACAGCGCCATCCTCAACTGGGGCGAGGGCCACCCGCACGCGGCGGATCGCGGCACCTGCGCCTTCGACGTCTGGTTCACCGGCGCCAAGGACTCGCTGCTGGGCGGCTTCGTCGGTTTCGGCCGGTTGGGCGAGTTGCATGACGAGGTTCACGACACCGCCGAACGCATCATCGGCCGCGCCACCACCGGCCAGACCATCACCACCTCGGATTACGAGGCCATGATGGCCCTGGTGCTGGCCTTCGGAACCGCCGCCCAGAGTCTGGAACGCGACGTCTGGCGGACCCTGGCCACCGTCGATCCCCTGACCGGGCTGGGCAACCGCCAGACCATGATGTCCCAGTTGATCGGCGAGCGCGACCGCGCCATCCGGCTCGACCAGCCGTGCTGCGTCGGTCTGGCCGACATCGACCACTTCAAGAAGATCAACGATACCTTCGGCCATGCCGCCGGCGACCGGGTGCTGCGGGCGGTGGCCGATTGCCTGCGCGGGGCGGTGCGG
The DNA here is from genome assembly GCF_903853455.1 of uncultured Magnetospirillum sp. GTDB lineage: Bacteria > Pseudomonadota > Alphaproteobacteria > Rhodospirillales > Magnetospirillaceae > Phaeospirillum. The sequence continues at coordinate 101,513 of NZ_CAINTR010000173.1, read as the reverse complement.
CCCTACGACATCTTGTATCGTTACGGCGGCGAGGAGTTCCTGGTCTGCCTGCCCGCCGCCACCCTGGAGGACGGCACCCAGGTGCTGGAGCGCATGCGGGCGGCGGTCGACCAGTTGAAGCTGCAGGACGCCGCCGGCCGGGCCATCGCCGTCACCGCCACCTTCGGTCTGGCCATGCTCAACGCCGACCACTCGGTGGAGGAATCGCTGGAGCGGGCCGACAACGCCCTTTACGACGGCAAACGGGCCGGTCGTAACCGAGTGGTGCTTTACCGCGCCGACGGACCGACGGATTAGCGCTAATCCGGCAGCCGGAACGACGGCGGCAGCTTGGCGATGTGGTCGCGCATGCGCAGGTCGCTCTTGATGATGTGGTCCACCAGCCAATGGCGAAGGAACTGGGCGGTCTCCTCGAGGGAGGCCTTGGTCACCGGCGCGGTCCGGTCGATGAAATAACGCCGGGCCATGGCCTGGATTTCGGCCAGCAGGACCTGATGCTGGTGCTTGTGCTCCTCGTGGAACGGGTAGTGGCAGGCGCGTTGGATCGCCTCCTCGCGCTCGAAGTGGAGCGCGGCGTAATCGTGGAGACCGATCAAGGTTTCGTGCAGGGCGCGGTCGCCCGGCAGGCGTTTCGCCATGTTCATGAAGTCGTTGACGATGGCGATCAGTTGGCGGTGGTCGCCGTCGATGTCGGCCTGTCCGACGCTCATTTCTTCGCGCCATAGAAGCGTCATGGTTTCCCCCCCCTGGTCGATTACCAATACCCCACGGCTTTTCTATCTTGATCCCGTCGAGGACACCATACCGTTGTTTTGTATCGTAAGTTGAACCGTGCTTTTGGTATCGCTCCCTCTCGTTCTGTTCTGCAACGAAAACGGCGTCTATTAAACCGGATCCATAATCGGCTAGCATGGGCCACCGAAAGAAGAAGGCTGGGGAAAAGCCGTTGGGTCAGGGACCGGAAATCGTCGATATCGCCATGATGCAAGGTGTCCTGGAACACCTGGATCAAGGCATTTCCGTATTCGACGCCCAGTTGCGGCTGGTGTTGTGGAACCGGCGCTTCCTGACCCTGTTCCGTCTGCCGCCGGACATGATCCAATACGGAATGGCCTTCGAGGAGATCGTCCGCTACAACGCCGAGCGCGGCGAATACGGCCCCGGCGTGGTGGAGGATCTGGTCCGCCAGCGGGTCGCCCAGGCCTGCCGGTACGAGCCGCACCGCATGGATCGCATCCGCCCCGACGGTTCGATCATCGAAATCATCGGCAACCCGCTGCCCGGCGGCGGCTTCGTCACCACCTACAGCGACGTGACGGTGGCCCGGCAGGTGTCGGGCAACCTGCGCGAGTCCAACGACCGGCTGGACCAGATGGTCGAGCGGCGCACCCATGCGCTCCAGGCCAGCGAGGACCGCCACCGCGCCTATGCCGAAATGCTGGAAGCCACCGTGCGCCATATGCCCCAGGGCGTTTGCGTGTTCGACGCCGACCTCAATCTGGTGGTGGCCAATGACGGCTTTTTCGAGTCGACCCAGTTGCCCAAAAGCTTCAACAGTCCCGGCAAGGCGTTCGCGGATTTCATGCTGTTCAATGCCCAGCGCGGTGAATACGGCCCCGGCGATCCGGTGGAACTGGCCGCCCAGCGGGTGGAACTGGCCCGCAAGATGGTGCCGCATTCCTTCGATCGCGAGCGGCCCGACGGGACGGTGATCGAGGTTCGCGGCAATCCCATTCCCGGCCGGGGCTTCATCAGCACCTTCACCGACATCACGGCGCGTCATCGGGCCGAAGAAGCCCTGCGCGAGGCGGCGACCATGGCGCGGGCCATGCTGGACGCGCCCGGCCTGATCGTCCTGCTGCTGACCCTGGACGGCCTGATCCTCGACCTCAACGAGAGCGCGGTCGCCAGCCTGGGACGGCGGAAGGACGATCTGATCGGCGCCAATATCCTGAGGATGATGCCGTCGGACGTGGCGACCCGGCGCGCCGAGTTCGCCCAGCAGGCGGTGGCCGAGGGCCGCGCCGTCCATTTCGAGGACGAGCGCGACGGCCACTGGTTCGAGACCACCATCACCCCCTATCCCGGCGACCAGGAGGGCGTCCCGCGGGTGATGGTGATCGCCCACGACGTCACCCATCGCCATCAGGCGGAACAGCGCCTGCGCGAGGCCAAAGCGCTGGCCGAGACCGCCAACCGCACCAAGACCGACTTCCTGGCGGCCATGAGCCACGAATTGCGCACGCCGTTGAATGCCATCCTCGGCTTTTCCGAAATCATCAGCCGCGAGATGTTCGGCCCGGTGGGCGAGCGCTATCGCGCCTATGGCAACGACATCAACGGCGCCGGCCAGCATCTGCTGGAAATGATCAACGACATCCTGGACATTTCGCGCATCGAGATCGGCGCCTTCACCCTCAGCGAGGAAGACACCGATCCGCACACCCTGGCGCAATCCTGTTTGCGGTTGGTGGCGGCCCGCGCCGACCAGGGCTCGATCCGGCTGGTCGATGCCGTTCCCGACGACGTGCCGATGCTGCATCTGGATGTGCGGCGGACCAAGCAGGTCCTGCTCAACCTGCTGGGCAACGCCGTCAAGTTCACCCAGGCCGGCGGCAGCGTCACCCTGAGCGGCGGCGCGGAGCCCGATGGCGGCTTCTTCTTCCGGGTCGCCGACACCGGCATCGGCATGACCGAGGGCGACATCGCCATCGCCCTGTCGCCGTTCGGTCAGGTCGATAGCGGCCTCGACCGCCGCTTCGAAGGCGTCGGCCTGGGGCTGCCCTTGGCGAAGTCGCTGGCCGAGTTGCATGGCGGAATCCTGGAGATCGTCTCGGTGCCCGACCAGGGCACCGCCATCACCGTCAAATTCCCGGCAAAGTGCGTGGTGGGTTAGGGCGCGATGGTCACGCGGGCCAGCGGCGGGGCCATGTCCGGCGTCAGCGGCCGGCCGGCGGCCAGGGCGTCGAGCATGGCGGCGGCCTGGGGGCCGTCCCAGTCGGCGCCGCCGACATAGCGGGCGACCTCGCGGCCCTGGGCGTCCAGCAGCAGGCTGATGGGCAACACCGAGGCGTTCAGCTTCTCGGCGGCGGCGCGGGCATCGTCGGTGCGGATGGCCAGGGCGGAGATGCCGAGGCGGGCATAGGTGTTGACCACCGCGATCTTGCCGCCGCGATCCAGCGACAGCGCCACCACCGCGATCCCCTTGGCGGCAGCCTTGGGCTTGAGGCGGTCGAGGGCCGGCAGTTCGGCGACGCAGGGCATGCACCAGCTGGCCCACAGATTCAGCAGGACCGCCTGACCGCGCAAGGCTTCCAGGCCGGCGGGGTTGCCGTCGCCGTCGCGGATGTCCAGCGGCGGCAGCGTCTTGGGTGCGTCGTGGATCACCAGTCCCTGGGCGACCTTGGCCCTCGCCGGGAGGGGGAGGCCGAGCGCCGCCAAGGCGGCGAGGAAGGCGCGGCGGGGCATGTTCATTGGTCGTCTCTCTTCGGATACAGATAAGACCGCACCCGCTCCGCCACCCGGTCGGGCGCCGAGGCGTGCGGCATGCGCGCCAGGAAGTTGCCGGCGCGGTCCATGATGTAGATGGAGGCGGTGTGGTCGATGCTGTAGGCGGCGGGGTCGCCGTCCGCCGCCGGCTGCTTCTCGTAGCGGGCCTTGAAGTTGTAGGCCGCCGCCGCGACCTGGGCGGCGCTGCCGGTCAGTCCAGTGACCTCCGGGAAGGACACCAGATAGTCCTTGAGATGGGCGGGGGTGTCGCGCTCGGGATCGACGCTGACGAACAGGGTCACGACCTTGCCGCGGTCGGCCCCCAGATGCTCCAGCGCCACCGACAGGGTGTTGAGGACGGTGGGGCAGATGTCGGGACAATAGGTGTAGCCGAACACCACCAGCCGGATCTTGCCGGCATAGGTCTCGTCGGTCACCGGCCGCCCGGTCATGTCCACCAGCAGGAAGCGGCCGACCACGGCGCGGTCGGCGTCGTCGGCGCCGGCCGGCCCCGTCCACCAGGCGGCGAGGACGGCGAGGGCCGCGATCAGGGTCTGGCGCATGGGGGCCTGCTCTCCTTAGGGACGCTATCCTTTTGACGCCGTCGGGGGGCGGCAAGGGAATGCCATGATAACGCGGCAGCCATGCATGCAGACATGGAATTTACATACTCTTTCTTGACGAAAGTTAAGGCTTTCCGATGGGGGCGAACCCATCGTGGCCGGCGAAGGTTGGGTAAGATTCTTAGAATTTCAACAATGCAAAGGTGGGGAATATGACGAAGACCCGCAAGCTGGCGACACTGCTCGCCACGGTGAGCTTTGGCGCCCTGGTGGCAGGAGCCGCGTCGGCCGAATCGCTGCAAGATGTGATGAAGCGTCGCGGCCTGACCGAGAACGACGTTCTGGCCGCCGCCAAGACCTACAATCCGACCGGCAAGATCGACGAGTTCATGGTGTTCAGCTCCGGCGGCCAGAGCGGTCAGGTGATCGTCTACGGCGTGCCGTCCATGCGCATCCTGAAGTATATCGGCGTCTTCACCCCCGAGCCCTGGCAGGGTTACGGCTTCGACGACGAGTCGAAGCGGGTGCTGAAGGAAGGCTCCGAGGTCAAGGGCCAGTCCGAATCGGTCCTGTGGGGCGACACCCATCACCCGGCGCTGTCCGAGACCAACGGCGAGTCCGATGGCCAGTGGCTGTTCATCAACGACAAGAACACGCCTCGCATCGCCGTCGTCGATCTGCGCGACTTCGAGACCAAGCAGATCGTCCAGAACCCGATCATGGCCTCCGAGCATGGCGGCGCCTTCGTCAGCCCCAACACCGACTACATCATCGAGGCCTCCCAATACCCGGCGCCGCTGGGTGGCGAGTTCGCTCCGGTGGAGCAGTTCAACGACAAGTATCGCGGCGCGGCGACCTTCTGGAAGTTCAACCGCGAGAAGGGCCGTATCGAGCCCGAGAACTCGTTCTCGCTCGAACTGCCTCCCTACAGCCAGGATCTGGCCGATTTCGGCAAGGGTCCGTCCGATGGCTTGGCCTTCGTCAACTCGTTCTGCACCGAGCGCTATGTGGGTGGCATCGAGCGCGGCCGTCCGCCCTTCGAAGCCGGCTGTTCCGCCAAGGACAGCGACTTCCTGCACGTGATCAACTGGAAGAAGGCCGCCGAGCTGGTCGCGGCCGGCAAGGCCAAGAAGATCAACGGCCACAACGTCCTGCCGCTCGACGTCTCCATCAAGGAAGGCATCCTGGTGCTCATCCCCGAGCCCAAGAGCCCCCATGGCGCCGACGTCACCCCCGACGGCAAGATGGTCATCGTGTCCGGCAAGCTGGACAGCCACACCACCGTCTACGACGTCGCCAAGATCCAGGCCGCCATCGCCGCCAAGAACTTCAGCGGCAAGGACGATTACGGCATTCCGATCATCGCCCTGGACGTGGCGGCCCACAACCAGACCGCTCTGGGTCTCGGCCCGCTTCACACCCAGTACGACTCCAAGCCCTGCATCGCCTACACCTCGCTCTATGTCGATTCCATGGTCGCCAAGTGGGATTACTGCGAAGGCAAGGTGCTCGACAAAATTTCGGTGCACTACAACATCGGCCATCTGATGGCCATGGAAGGCGACACCGCCAAGCCCAAGGGGCACTACCTGATCGCCCTGAACAAGCTGGCCATCGACCGGTTCGCCCAAGTGGGTCCGCTGCATCCGCAGAATCACCAGCTGATCGACATCAGCGGCGACAAGATGCAGTTGCTCTACGACATGCCGCTGCCGCTGGGCGAGCCCCACTACGCGGTGTCCATCGAAATGGGCAAGCTGCATCCCAACGTCCGCTATCCGTTCGGCACCGATTCCCGTACCGAGCAGAAGTCGCCGTTCGCGGTGCGTCCGGGCGCCGAGCATACCGACAAGAAGCCGGGCAAGGTCGAGGTGTTCGGCACCCTGATCCGCTCGCACATCACGCCCGAGATCGTCGAGGCCAACGAGGGCGACGAAGTCACCTTCCACCTCACCAATCTGGAGCGTGCCGAGGACGAGACCCATGGTTTCGCCGTCTCCAAGCACAACGTCAACCTGTCGGTCGAGCCGGGCAAGACCGCCTCGGCGACCATCAAGGTCAGCAAGGCCGGCGTCTATCCCTACTACTGCACCGAGTTCTGCTCGGCGCTGCATCTGGAAATGGAAGGCTATCTCCTGGTCCAGCCGGCCAGCTACAAGGCCACCGGCGCCAAGGGCAAGGAAGGCCAAATCTACGGCAAGACCGATTATGACGCCCGCGTGAAGGCCAATGTGGATACCCAGGCCATCATCAACAGCGTCGTCGGCTACATCACCAGCGTCAACTACAAGGACTTCCCGCCCGTGGTCGCCATGGTCGAGGATGCCACCGAGCAGTTGGGCTACGCCGATCAGAACAAGAAAAAGTCGGAAGAGTTCGCCGCCAAGGGCGACTACAACGCCGCCTTCCTGTGGGCCGAGCAGTGGTTCCAGTATCAGGTCAAGGCCGCCGATATCGGTCTGCGCGCCAAGACCTTCCTGGAGCAGAACGGTGCCAAGAAGGTCGAGGCCGCTCCGGCCGCGGCTCCGGCTCCGGCCGCGAAGTAAAACGACTTGACCAAAGCCAGGGCGGCGCAAGCCGCCCTGGTGCTACGACCTGGAACCGGGGGTGGGGTGACCCACTCCCGGATTTCCAATTCCCTCAAGAAGGATGAAGACATGCTCAAGAGCGTCAAGCGGCAGCTTCCCGTCATGGCCCTGGCGGCTGCCTTCGGCGTCATGACCCTGGCCCCGGCGCTGGCCGCCGACGGCAAGGCGCTGTTCACCGACAAGGGCTGTGTCGCCTGCCACGGCGAGGACGCCAAGACTCCCCTCCAGGAGGGCTTCCCCAAGCTGGCCGGTCAAAGCGCCGAATACGCGCTCAATCAGATGATGGACATCAAGTCCGGCAAGCGGACCAACGGTCAGACCGTCGAAGTCATGAAGCCGATCGTGGCCGAGTTGACCGACGACGAGATGAAGGCCTTGGCCGACTACCTGTTCTCGCTGCGGGAAGCGCCCACCGCCGCCTCCACCGCGCCGGCCACTCCCGGCAAGACCCTGTTCCTGACCAAGACCTGCGTCGCCTGCCATGGCAAGGAAGGCAAGAAGCCGCTGCCCGGCTATCCGGTCATCGGCGGACAGGACAAGGCCTATATCCTGGCCCAGACCAAGGACATCAAGACCGGCGCGCGCACCAACGGCAAGGCCCTGGCCATGCAGCCGGTGATGCATCTGGTTTCCGACGACGAGATCACCGCCATTGCCGAATACTTGTCCACAGTCAAGTGAGACGGGTTAGGCTTCCGTTAGGGTACGGCTCAAGATGCAGGGCGCCCGGCGCCTGAGGGACAACGAAAGTAAATTCCGGAGATAGACGATGTTGAAGTTCAAGCACTCCCTGGCCGTGGCGGCCGCGATTTCGGCTTTGGTGACGGGCGGGGCGGTGTATGCCGCCGAAGCTCCCCAGAAGGGCAAGTCGGTGGGTGAGGCCGGCTACCAGTGGAATGCCGGCGGCGGCGAGGAGGACGAGGCCCTTAACCTCAAGCCGGACGTCAAGAACGGCAAGGAGGTCTTCGAGGTCTGCTCCGCCTGCCATCAGCCGGAAGGCTGGGGCTTGGTGGACGGAACCTTCCCGCAGCTGGCCGGCCAGCACTACAAGGTCATCATCAAGCAGCTGGCCGACATTCGCGCCCTCAACCGCGAGAATCCAACCATGTATCCCTTCGCCCTGCCCAGCCAGATCGGCGGGCCGCAGGCGGTGGCCGATGTCGCCGGTTATATCCAGACCCTGAAGATGAGCCCGGAAAACGGCAAGGGCGACGGCAAGGATCAGGAGCTGGGCAAGAAGCTCTATGCCGACAATTGCGTCAAGTGCCATGGGACCACCGGCCAGGGCGACAACGACAAGTTCTTCCCGCGCATCGAGGCCCAGCACTACGCCTATCTGCTGCGGCAGTTCAACGAGATCAAGGCCGGCAAGCGGCGCAACGCCAACCCGGACATGGTCAAGCAGATCCACGACTTCACAGATCGCGAGACCCATGCGGTGCTCGACTACGTGTCCCGGCTGGTTCCGCCCAAGGACAAGGTCGCGCCCAAGGGCTGGAAGAATCCCGACTTCCAGTAGGCTTTTCTGATATAGTGGGAATAATGGGCGGCGTCTGGGGTTTATCGGATCGCCGCCCTCTTCCCCTCAAGTCTCCATCGAGGTTTCCCATGGTCAAGAAAAGCAGCAGGAGCAAACCGGCGCTCGTGCGAATCCTCACCGTGCTCGCGGCGTTGTTGATCGGTGGCGCCTATATGTCGCCGATCTGGTGGGTGGCGCTGAAGGCGCCCAACTACCCGGCCGCGACCTTCCCCGACGGCATCCGCATCCACTTCCACGTCAACGGCGTGTTCAACGGCTGCACCAGCCAGATGAAGAAGTCCGACACCTGGGGTGACGAGGAGGGCGGCCTGGATTGCGTCCACGAGATGAACGTGATCAACCACTTCATCGGCATGGAGCCCATCGAGAAGGGCGCGGCGCTGGAGATCAAGGCGGCGCCGTATCTGTTCAGTCTGGTCGGCGTCATGCTGGCGGCTTTCCTGGTCTATTCCGGTCCGTTCTGGTGGGTGCTGCCGCTGTCGGGCATGGTCATTCCGGTGGCCTTCGTCATCGATTATTCCGCCTGGCTGTGGTGGTTCGGCCATAATCTGCGCTCCTGGGCGGCGTTTTCGGTCAAACCCTTCATGCCCACCGTGTTCGGTGACGGGCAGGTGGCGCAATTCACCACCTATTCCTATCCCCATTACGGCTTCGGCCTGCTCTGTCTGGGCGCCTTGTGTCTGACCCTTGCCCTGTTGTTGCAACGCAAGGCCCTCAAGGACTAGGGTGCATCCATGCGGTTCATGGCCATCCTCGTTTCCGTTGGTCTGGCGGCGGTCGCCGCCGCCGCCGCGCCTTCGGCCGAGGAGCCGCTGCTGGATTCCTCGCTGCTGCAGGCCCTGATCGATATGGCCCAGCCGGGTCAGGAAATCGTGCCGCCGCCCGGCCACTACCGCGCCCATCTCAGGATCACCAAGCCGGTGGTCCTCGACGGCAAGGGCAAGGTGACGCTGGACGGCGAGGGCACCGACTCGGTGCTGTGGGTCCAGACCGACGGCGCCACCATCCGCAACCTGCGCATCGTCAACAGCGGAATCGATCATCCCAATCAGGATGCCGGCATCCAGGTGCGGGGCAACGACAACGTCATCGAGGACAACGTCGTCGAGGACACTCTGTTCGGCTTCGCCCTGGAGCAGTCCAACCGCAACGTGGTCCGCCGCAACCGCTTCGTCGGCAAGCCTCTGACCATGCAGCGGCGCGGCGACGGCATCAAGCTGTGGTACTCCCACAACAACCGCATCGAGGACAACGACTTCCGCCAAGGGCGCGACGTGGTGTTCTGGTACGCCAACGGCAACCTGTTCAAGGGCAACCGCGAGTTCGGCGGCCGCTACGGCCTGCACCTCATGCAGGCCTCCGACAATGTCGCCGAGGACAACCAGTTCATCGACAACATGACCGGCATCACCATGATGTATGACAGCGGCGACGTCATCCGGAACAACTACATCGCCAAGGCCAACGGCGCGGTGGGGGTCTGCCTGGCCCTCAAGGAGAGCAGCGACATCCTGATCGAGAACAACGACCTGATGTACTGCGCCTCGGGCATCGCCATCGACGTCGCCCCCTACGAGCCGGACAGCAAGAACCGCATCCGCGGCAACCGCATCGCCTTCAACGATATCGGCGTGTCCTTCATCAACGACTGGAAGGACAGCATCTTCACCGGCAACCTGTTCACCGGCAACATCACCGAAGTGGCCATCTACGGCGGCGGCAGCGCCAAGCGCAATGTGTGGGACGGCAATCGCTGGGAGGACTACCAGGGCTTCGACCGCAACGGCGACGGCATCGGTGACAAGCCCCATCGTCTGTTCGGCTATGCCGGGCAGGTGTGGATGGATGTTCCCAACACGCGCTTCTTCAAGGGTACGCCGTTGCTGGAAGTGCTCGATTTCCTCGACCGGCTGGCGCCGTTCAGCGAGCCGACCCTGCTGCTGGAAGACCCCCATCCCCATCTGGGCAGCGACAAAACCTTCAAGGCGGGATCCTCTCTGGAGCCGAAGTTATGACTAACTCCAAGACACGCCGCCAGGTCATGCGGTCGCTGACCATGGGCGGCGCCATCATCGGCGCCTCGCTGTTCGGCTTTTTCCCGGTGCTGCGCAAATGGACGCAGCGTTTGCGGCCGCCCGGCGCCCTGGACGAGCGCGACTTCCTGTCGGCCTGCATCAAATGCGGCCAATGCGTCCAGGTTTGCCCGGTCAAGGCCATCGAACTGGGCGACCTCGACGAGGGCTTCGGCGTCGGGGTGCCCTTCATTCCGGCGCGCGCGCAGGCCTGCGATTTTTCCTGCGACGCGGTGCAATGCGTGCTGGCCTGCCCGACCGGGGCGCTGAACCATGCCATCGTCAAGAAGGAGCAGGTCCATATGGGGCTGGCGCGGCTCGACCGCCCCGGCGCCTGTCTGGCCCGCAAGGGCGAGGGGCATAAGGGGCCGGCGCGGCCGGCGCCGTTCAAGGGGGTGCACCGCTATGCCGAGATCGACCGCTGGAAGCCGGTCAAGTTGGCCGAGTACCCCTACGACTTGGCCATCTGCGATCTGTGCGTGCGCGAATGCCCCATCCAGGGCGCCATCACCCTGGAGCCCATGTCGTCCGATCCCGCCGACAAGCGGCGAACCCCGGTGGTGCACGAGGCCTGCGTCGGCTGCGGCATGTGCGAGATGATCTGCCCCACCGAGGCCGCCTCCATCGTCGTCGACATCCGGCGCAAGTGGGGAGATGCGTGATGAGCCTTCTCACCTCCCTCAAGGTCATGCTGGGCGCCGCGCCCGAGCGGCCCAAGACCACCACCCCCGAGGCGGCGGCCATGCACGAGGCCAAGCGCCTGATCAAGGGGCCGGAGCGCGCCCGCGAGATCAAGGCGGCCCATGCCGAGTACAAAAGCAACAAGTGGCGCAACATCCGATGGGCCACCCTGATCGCCGTCAATCTGGTGTTCGTGCTGTCCTACCGCTTCGACGTCCAGTTGGTGGAAGGGGCGTTGACCGCGTCGCGGGTGGTCGGCTTCCACATGGCCGATCTCAATTCGGCCTTGCAGGTGATGCTGGCCTATAAGGTGATCCTGCTCAATCTGGTGATCGGCACCGGCACGGTGCTGCTGATGTGGTGGCTGTTCGGCGGCCGGACCTTCTGCTCGTGGGTCTGTCCCTATCACCTGCTGGCCGAGATCGCCGAGAAGCTTCACCTGGTCCTGGCGGCGCGGCGCATGGTGGTGGATTACCCCCTGCATCGTGGCACCCGCACCGTGCTGTATGTGGTGTTCGCCCTGCTGGCGGCGGTCAGCGGCTATACCGTGTTCGAGTCGATCTCGCCCACCGGCATCGTGTCGCGCGCCCTGATCTACGGGCCGGGGCTGGCCATGATCTGGGTGGTGGGCCTGCTGGCCTACGAGGTGGTGTTCATCCGCCGCATGTGGTGCCGCTACATCTGCCCCATCGGCCTGACCTACGGTCTGGTCGGCGCGGTGTCGCCGGTGCGGGTGAAGTACAATCTGGAAAATTGCCTGCACGAGGGCGATTGCCGCAAGGTATGCTTGGTGCCGCATGTGCTGGACTGCACCAAGAAGACCTATGCCGAGGATGTGGAAGTGGCCATCGGCGCCGACTGCACCCGCTGTGGCCTGTGCATCGACGCCTGTCCGACCGGTTCGCTCCGGTACGACGTCAAGGGCCTGAACAAGTTGTTGTAGGTACGGAACCGCGCATGATTTCCTTCGACAACGTCTCCAAGACCTTCAAGCGCCACAAGGTGCTCGACGGGGTCAGCCTGTCCATCGCCACCGGCGAGCGGGTGGCTCTGGTCGGCTCCAACGGTGCCGGCAAGACCACCCTGATCCGCTGCCTGCTGGGCGAGTACCTGCACGAGGGCGCGGTGACGGTGGGCGGCCTCGACCCCAAGTCCAACCGCAAGGCGGTGCTGTCGCGGGTGGGCTTCGTGCCGCAGATTCCGCCGCCCCTGAAGATGCCGGTGGGCGAACTGGTGAATTTCGCCGCCGCCGTCTGCGGCTCGGACCCGGGGCGCATCGTCGCCATGGTGCGGGAATTGGGCCTGGACTGGGACCAGGTGCGGCGGCTGCCCTTCGTCAAGCTGTCGGGCGGCATGAAGCAGAAGATGCTGATCGGCATCGCGCTCGGGCGCGACGCCGACATCCTGATCATGGACGAGCCGGCGGCCAATCTGGACCCCGAGGCGCGCCACATCTTTTTCCACCAGTTGCACGAGCGCAAGGAGCGCGCCGTCATGCTGATCACCAGCCACCGCCTCGACGAGGTGGCGGCCCTGGTCAACCGGGTGGTGGAGATGGATCAGGGCCGGATCGCGCTGGACGACAAGGTGGCCGACGACGTGGACATGAATGCGCGGCTGGACTGCACCGTGCGCCTGACCCGGACCGAGGCCGCCTTCGCCAAGGCCATGGCGGAGTGGGGGTTTGCCTCCGATGATGGCGGCATCGGCTGGCGCGGCGTGGTCAACGGCCCCGACCGGCTGCGCTTTCTCGGCGTTCTCGCCCGCTATGCCGGCCTGGTCGCCGGCATCGAGATGAAATAGGAGAGGCTTATGTGCGATCACCGGATCAGCCGCCGCCATGTCCTCGCCCTGATTCCGGGGCTGGCCCTGGCGGCCTCGGGCTGCGGCCAGAAGACCACCGGTCCCGGCGAGATCAAGTGGGGCCGCGACACCTGCGACTATTGCGGCATGATCGTCGACGATCCCCATTTCGCCGCCCAACTGCGCGGCGGTCCCGGTCACAAGGCCTATAAGTTCGACGATCTCGGCGACGCCGTCCTGTTCCTGGTCAAGCAGGGCTGGGCCTCCGATCCCGCCACCGAATTCTGGGTGGGCGGGCTGGAGACCGGTCAGTGGATGGACGGGTTCAAGGCCTTCTACGTGGGCGGCCAGCGCACCCCCATGGCCCACGGCTTCGGGGCGGTGGCGGCGCCGCGTGCCGGCGCGCTGGACTTCGCCGCCCTCAAGGTCGCCATCCTGGCCAAGGGCTCCACCAGCCGCTGCGAGCCCAGCGGCCAGAGCGGAGGCCAGGGATGAACGCGCTTTGGCTGACCGCCCGGCTCGACATGGCCGAGTCGCTGCGGGCCCGCTGGTTCCTGTTCTACTCGCTGGTGTTCGGCGGCATCGTGGTGCTGCTGTTCGTGTTCGGCCTCACCGAATCGCGCATCCTGGGCTTCACCGGCCTGTCGCGCCTGCTGGTGACCTATATCCAGCTTTGCGTCGCCATCCTGCCCATCTTCATCCTGATCACCACCGTGCGCTCGGTGGCGGGGGACCGCGACGCCGGCGTGTTCGAATACATGCTGTCGCTGCCGGTGCCGCTTTACGCCTGGTTCTGGGGCAAGATGATCGGGCGCTTCGTGGTGGTGTTCCTGCCGGTGTTCGGCGCCATGGCCCTGGCGGCGGCCTATGCCACCATCCGCCAGATCGGCGTCGATTGGAGCCTGTTCCTGCTCTATACCGGCCTGCTGGTGGCGTTGGCCTGGGCCTTCCTCGGTATCGGCATGCTGATCTCCACCGTGGCGCGGTCGCCCGACGTGGCGCAGACCGGCGCCTTCCTGATCTGGCTGGGGCTGCTGCTGTTCCTCGACCTCATCCTGCTGGGGGTGATGATCCGCGAGCAGCTGCCGCTGGAGGTGATCGTCGGCATCGCGGTGGCCAATCCGTTGCAAAGCTTCCGCACCGCCGCCATCTTGCTGTTCGATCCGCAGATGCTGGTGCTGGGACCGGCGGCCTATGTCATCCTCGACGGGCTGGGGCGGACCGGCTATCTGATCTTCGCCATGGTTTACCCGGTGGCGCTGGGCACCGTCTGCGCCGGGATCGGCTACCACCTGTTCCGCCGCGGCGACCTGCCGTGAGCCCGTCGCTGTCGCAAAGCTTCGGCTACGAGCAGGTGTCCGAGGACGAGCGCGAGCGTCGCATCCGCGCCGTGTTCAACGCGGTGGCGCCGCGCTACGACCTGATGAACGACGTCATGAGCTTCGGCATCCATCGCCTGTGGAAGCGGGGAATGGCCAAGGCGGCCATGCTGAAACCGGGGGAACTGGTGGTCGATCTGGCCGGCGGCACCGGCGACGTGGCGCGGCTGCTGGCCGGCGAGGGCCGCCGGGTGGTGGTGTGCGATCCGTCGGTGGAGATGATGGCGGTGGGCAAGGCCCGGTCACCCAACCTCGAATTCCCAGGCATCGAATTCGTGGAAGGCAAGGCCGAGGCCATGCCCTTCGCCGACGCTTCGGTGGATCTGGTCACCATCGCCTTCGGCCTGCGGAACGCCACCAGCCCGGAGGCCGGTCTCGCCGAGATCCTACGGGTGCTCAAGCCGGGCGGACGGTTCCTCTGCCTGGAATTCTCGCGCCCCTGGGCGGTGATCCGGCCGTTCTACGACGCTTATTCCTTCGCGGTGATCCCCCGGCTGGGCGCCTGGATCGCGCGGCAGCCCTCGGCCTATTCCTATCTGGTGGAATCCATCCGCCGCTTCCCCGACCAGCGCGAGATGGCCGGGCTGATGCGCGCCGCCGGCTTCGCCCGGGTGGAGTGGCGCAATCTTTCGGCCGGCATCGCCTGCCTGCATTCAGGAGCCAAGCCCGCGCCATGAAGCTGAACACCGGTCTGCCCGAAACTCCGTCGGCGATTGCAAGCCAGACCGCCAGCCGCGCCGACCAGCCGCCCGATGGCTGGCGGCTATGGTGGCTGGCGATCCGGCCGCGCACGCTCACCCTTTCGGTGGCGCCGGTGGTGGCGGGAACCACCTTGGGGTGGCAGGATGCCGGGTCGCTGGATGTCCGGCCGCTGTTGGCGTCGCTGATCGGCGCCCTGGCGATCCAGGCCGGCACCAATCTGTTCAACGATGTGAGCGACGCGCTCCGGGGCGGCGACCAGCCCATGCGCCAGGGCCCGCCCCGCGTCACCGCCCTGGGTTGGGCCTCGCCCGAGCGGGTGCGTCACGCCGCCTTGGTCAGCTTCGCCGTGGCGGCGCTGGTGGGGCTTTACCTCGCCTATCTGGGCGGCTGGCCGATCCTGGCGCTGGGGGCGGCCTCGCTGGTGGCGGGCTGGGCCTATTCCGGCGGTCCGCGTCCCATCGCCTATACGCCGCTGGGCGAGCTGTTCGTCATCGCCTTTTTCGGTGTCGGCGCGGTGGGAGGGACCTACTACCTCCAGACCAACACGCTGAGCTTCGCGGCGGTGGTGACCGGTGTCGCCATCGGCGCGGTGGCGGCGGCGGTGCTGCTGGCCAACAATTATCGCGACATGGAGCCCGACCGCCTTGCCGGTCGCCGCACCCTGGCCATCCAGGCGGGAGTCGAGGCCAGCAAGCTGATCTACGGCGCCTTGCTGGCGGCATCCATGGCCCTGCTGGCCTCGCCCTGGGGGCCGCCGGGCGGCATCCTGACCCTGGGGGCGGCGCCGTTGGCGCTGTTCCTGTTCCGCCGCTTCGTCACCGAGCCGCGCGGACCGGCCTTCAACTCCATCCTCGCCGCCACCGCCCGGTTCCAGCTGCTGCTGGCCGTGGTGCTGGCGGTGGGGTTGGTGATGGTCTCGTGATCCTTCAGGCGGCGCTGCCGGCGGCGCTGGCCTTCATCATGTTCGCCATGGGCCTCACCATGGCTCCCGGCGATATCGGGCGGGTGTTCCGCCAGCCCAAGGCCCTGGTGGCGGGACTGGCGGCCAAGCTGCTGCTGGTGCCGCTGGCCGGGCTGGCGGTGGTGAGCCTGTGGCGGCTTCCGTCCGATTTCGCCGTCGGCCTGATCCTGCTGGCCGCCTGCCCGGCGGGGGTGACCTCGGCCCTGCTCTCCCATCTGGCCGGCGGCCGCATCGCCCTGGCCGCCGCCATCACCGCCCTGACCAGTCTGGCGGCGGCGGTGACCGTGCCGCTGCTGGTCAATCTCGGGCTGACGGTGTTCGCCGGGTATGACCGGTCAGTCGAGATTCCGGTGGGGCGGATGATCCTGGGGATTTTCCTGGTGGACACGGTGCCGCTGGCCCTGGGGCTGGCGGTCCAGCACGTCTGGCCAAGGTTGGCTGACCGGTCGGGCAGGGTTGCGCGGCCCATCGCCACCCTGCTGTTCGCCGCCATCGTGGTCGGCGCCTTCGTCGGTCAGCGTCAGGCGCTGATGGACCATCTCGGCGACGTGGTGCCGGCGGCGCTGGCGCTCAACCTGCTGGCCATGGCGGGGGCCTGGGCGCTGGGCGGCGCCTGCCGGCTGGATCTGGCCGACCGCATCGCGGTGGTGATGGAGAACGGCTTGCAGAACGGGGCGCTGGGCATCTTCGTGGCGGTGACGCTGCTGGGCAACCCGGCCATGATGGTGCCCAGCATCGTCTACGCCTTCGTGATGAACCTGACCGCGCTGGCCTTCATCGGGGCGGTGAGGCGACGAAGGGAACTTATTCCGACGAGCGAATGACACCTGTCATTCGCTCGGAGTTGCGGCCAAGGGCCGGCGCGGCCCGCCAGCTTCGCAGGCAAACGTATTGATGCACGCCTGCGCGTGCCGCCGCGAAAGCCAAGGGATGCCGAACGCATCCCGCCCGGCGCATGAGGGGCAATAAGACTCTCTACCTGTTAGGATCGACGACCACCCGTCCCCGGACTTCGCCCTTGAGGATCTTGGCGCCCAGTTCGGGCAGGTCGGACAGCCGCACCTCGGTGGTAAGCGAGTCCAGCAGGTCCAGCGGCAGCAGCTCGGCCAGACGCTTCCACGCCGCCAGCCGGCGCGGCCGGGGGCACATCACCGAATCGATGCCGAGGATCGAGGCGCCGCGCAGCAGGAAGGGCAGCACGGTGCAGGCGAAGTCGATGCCGCCGGCATTGCCGCACGCCGCCACCGCCGCGCGCATGCGCAACGAGGCGACGCAGTTGGCCAATGTGGCGCCACCGACGCTGTCGACCACGCCGGCCCAACGCTCGGGCAGCAGCGGCTTGGCCGGCGGTGCGCCGATCTCGGCGCGGTCGACGATGGTGGAGGCGCCCAGCGAGCGCAGATAGTCGTGCTGGCTGGCGCGGCCGGTGGAGGCGGCGACGCGATAGCCCAGCTTGGACAGCAGCACCACGGCGACGCTGCCCAGGCCGCCGGCGGCGCCGGTGACCAGCACCTCGCCCTCGTTGGCGGTCCGCAGCCCGTGCTCCTCCAGCGCCATCACCGCCAGCATGGCGGTGAAGCCGGCGGTGCCGACGGCCATGGCCCGCTTGGCGGACAGGGCCTCGGGCAGCGGCACCAGCCATTCCGCCTTGACGCGGGCCTTGCCGGCATAGCCGCCCCAATGAGTCTCGCCCACCCGCCAGCCGGTGAGGATCACCTTGTCGCCGGGCTTGAATTCGGCCGAGTCCGAGGCCTCGACCGTGCCGGCGAAATCGACGCCCGGCACATGGGGATAGGTCCGCACCAGCCGGCCCAGGCCGTTGAGGATCATTCCATCCTTGTAGTTCAAGGTGGAGTAGTCGATGGCGACGGTGACGTCGCCGGCCGGCAGGTCCGACACGGACAGGCGGCGGATCGAAGCGCGGACCTTGCCGGCCTCTTCGTCCAGCATCAGGGCGGGGAAATCGCTCACCGGGGCCTCCTTGGGAAAATGGAGGGGAAAGTCTAACAGCGTGCGGGGCGTTTATCATCCTGGTAGTGTGGAACGCCAATCGGTTGAGAAGAGGGGGCCGCCGTGACGACAGAACCCATTCATCCGTTCCGCCATCATGGCCGGACCGGCGCGATGATCCGCCTTGCCCTGGCCAATCTGGGCCTGAACATCGTGACCCTGTCGTTCTGGCGGTTCTGGGGCCGCACCAAGGTGCGCCACCTGCTGTGGGACGGAACCACCGTCTGGGATGATCCGCTGGAGTACACCGGTACCGGCAAGGAGCTGTTCAAGGGCTTCCTGTTGGCGCTGGTGGTGATCTACCTGCCGCTGGTGGCCGGGTTCGGCTGGGCGCAGAGTTTGATCGCCGCGCACGATCCGCGCGGCCAGGTCGTCTCGGGGATTCTCTACATGGTGACGGCGCTGCTGGTGGCGGCCGGCCTGTACCGCGCCCGGCGCTACCAGCTGTCGCGCACCGTGTGGCGGGGCATTCGCGGCGGCCAGACCGGCTCGGCCTGGGGTTACGCCCTGCGCAGTCTGGCGGTGTGGCTGGCGGTGGCGCTGTCGCTCGGCCTCGCCTTGCCCTGGGGTGAGATGATGCTGGCCCGCTATCGCTTCAACCACACCACCTTCGGTGATCGCAGCTTCCAATGCGAGGCCTTGGCCAAGGGGCTGTATGGGCGATTCGCGCTGGTCTGGTTGGCCGGTCTGCTTTGCGTCGTCGCGGTTTCGGCCCTGATCGGCGCGGTGATAACCCTGGGTTTGATGGTCCCTGGCCCCCCGGACCAGGATGGCCCCCCCCTTGCGCAGGCGTTTGGGGTTGGGATGGCGCTGCTCGCCTTCTTGCCGGTGGGCTTGATCGTCATGTCGCTGCCCATGGCCTGGTACCGCGCCGCTTTCTTCCGCCAACTGGCGGCGGGAACCTCGTTCGAGGGCCACCGCTTTTCCGCCGAGGTCAAGACCTGGCCGTTGGCGCGCCTCGCGGTCGGCAATGTCCTGATCTCGCTGTTCAGCCTCGGCATCCTGCGGCCCTGGGCGGCGTTGCGGGTCTTCCGCTTCACCTGCGCCGCCATCGCCATCGACGGCGTGCCGGACTTCGCCGCCATCCACCAGACCGCCGACAAAGGCCCCCGCACCGGCGAGGGGCTGATCTCGGTGCTGGACGGGGCAGGGGAGTTCTGATGGAGAAAAACGACCGTCCGGCCCGCTTCAACGACGGCCGCAACGCCGCCAGCCGCAAGGTGTCGGTGCGCGTCCTGGCCACCGGCGTGGAAATCCGTGGCGAGGATGGCTTTCTGGTCGCGGTGTGGCGGACCGAGGACCTGTTGGCCGACGGCGACCTGCCCGACGGCAAGGGGGTGCGGCTGCGGTGCAGTGCCGAGCCCGATGCCCGTCTGACCATCGCCGACGCCATGTTCGTGCGCGAGGCGCTGCCGACGTTGCCCCGCAAGCCCCGGCGGCTGCTGTGGGGGGCGGCGGCCAGTCTCACCCTGGGCATGGGCGTGCTGATCGGGCTCTATCTCAGCCTGCCCGACCTGTCGCGCTTCGGCGCCACATTGGTTCCGGCCGACACCGAGCAGGCCTGGGGGCGCCAGATCGCCACCGGCCTCGAACAGCAGATGCGGGCCTGCCGCTCTCCCGCCGGCAACGCGGCGCTGAGCGGGTTGGTGGAGCGTCTGGCCGTCGGCATTCCGCCCGAGCGCCGCCCGGTGACGGTGCGGGTGCTGGACGGCAAGATGGTCAACGCCCTGGCGCTGCCCGGTGCCGAGATCATCGTGTTTCGCGGCCTGATCGACCAGGCCGGCGGGCCGGACGAGCTGGCCGGCGTGCTGGCCCATGAGCTGACCCATGTGGCCGAGCGCCATCCCGCCGCCGCCTTGATTCGCGGCATGGGGGTCGGCATCCTGGCCACCCTAATCACCGGCGACGCCTCCGGCGCGGTGGCCAGCGGCATCGCCACCATCACCGCCTCGTCCTACAGCCGCGACGACGAAGCCGCCGCCGACCGGGGGGCGCTGGCGCGGCTGAAACGGGCGGGGATCGGCAATGCCGGCTTCGCCACCTTCTTTCATCGCCTGGAAACCCTGGAGGAGTCCGGCGGCGTGCTGCCGGCCTGGATGGGCACCCATCCCGAGACCAAGTCCCGCATCGCCGCCGTGGAAGCCGCCGCCGATCCCCGGACGCTGCCGCCGGCCCTGCGCGACGAGGAGTGGCAGGCGATCAAGCGCATCTGCGGCAAGGGTGTTTGATCCCGTGATCGCACTCCCCATGTAACCAAAGCCGTGCTGGCAATCCCTGCCGGGAGCTTGAGACATGCTGCTGAGAACCGAGCCTCGTATCCGTGAATCGGAGGTGACCGACAAGAGCCTGTGGCTCGACCGTCGCCGCTTCCTGGCCCTGGGCGCGGCGGGCGCGGTGGCGGCGTCCGCTTGGCCGGCGCGGTCGGCGCCGCTGGCGGGCCTGGTCAAGAGCCCTTATCGGGTGGACGAGACGCCGACGTCGCTGAAAGACGTCACCCACTACAACAACTTCTACGAATTCGGCACCGACAAGTCCGATCCGGCCCAGATGGCGCCCAGCTATTTCGGCAAGCCGCCCAAGCCGTGGATGGTCACGGTGAGCGGCGAATGCGGCAAGCCGGGATCCGTCTCCTATGACGACCTGATCAAGCCGCATGCGCTGGAGGAGCGCATCTACCGCCTGCGCTGCGTCGAGGCGTGGTCCATGGTGATCCCCTGGGTGGGGGTGCCGCTGGCGGAGGTGCTGAAGCGGTTCGAGCCCAATTCCAAGGCCAAGTATGTGGAGTTCACCACCCTGGTGGACCCCGACCGTTTCCCCGGCCAGCGGGTGGCCATGCTCGACTGGCCCTATGTCGAGGGGCTGCGCCTGGACGAGGCCATGCATCCGCTGGCCCTGCTGGCGGTGGGGCTCTACGGCGAGGAACTGCTGCCGCAGAACGGCGCGCCGATCCGGCTGGTGGTGCCGTGGAAATACGGCTTCAAAAGCATCAAGTCCATCGTCGGCATCCGCTTCGCCGACAAGCCGGTCCGCACCACCTGGATGAAGGCGGGGCCGCGCGAATACGGCTATTACGCCAACGTCAATCCCCAGGTGGACCATCCGCGCTGGAGCCAGGCCAGCGAGCGCCGCATCGGCGAGTTCCGCCGGCGTGAGACCTTGCCGTTCAACGGTTATGCCGAGCAGGTGGCGGGGCTGTATTCCGGCATGGATCTGGCGGTGAACTTCTGATGGACAAGCTTCTGCGCCAGCGCTGGGCCAAGCCGGTGGTGTTCGCCCTGTGCCTGTTGCCGCTGGCTTGGTTGGCCGGGCGGGCGCTGACCGACGGTCTGGGGGCCAACCCCATCGAGGCGGCGGTGCGCTTTCTCGGCGACTGGGCGCTGCGCTTCCTGCTGATCGCCCTGGCGGTGACGCCGGTGCGCCAGATATTCGGCTGGCCGGGGCTGGCGCGGTTTCGCCGCATGCTGGGGCTGTTCGCCTTCTTCTACGTGGTGGTCCATCTGAGTTCGTATATCGGCCTTGACCAGTTCTTCGACTGGCCCTCTATCGGCCGCGAGATTGTCAAGCGCCGCTACATCACCATCGGCATGGCGGCGGTGGTGTTGCTGCTGCCGCTGGCGGTGACCTCCACCAACGCCATGGTCCGCCGCCTCGGGGGGCGGCGCTGGCGGAACCTGCATCGGCTGGTCTACCTCATCGGGCCGCTGGGGGTGACCCATCACTGGATGATGGTCAAGAAGGACCTGACCGAGCCCATGATCCATGCCGCCATCCTGGCGGCGCTGTTGGGATGGCGCGTACTGGCGGCGCGCAAGGCGGCGCGGCATAATGGCGGCACCACCGCCGCCAAGCCGGAGTCCGCATGCGCCGCTCAGTCCCGATCCTCCTCCTAGCCTTCGCCGTGTTGTCGCCCAGCCCGGCGGCGGCCAAGCCGAAACACTGCTTTTCGGCGCCCGAGATCAGCGCCGAGCGTGAAGTCCGCCACGGCATCTATCTGCGCGAGGCGTCGCAGCGTTGCGACGGGCAGTACCTCAAGGGGTCGAACGCCATATGGCAGAAGTTCGAGGCCGCCAACGGAACCAAGTTCAAGTCGGCCGTCGACCGGCGCAAGAAGGCCTGGAGCCGCGAATTCCCCGATGATTGGCAGTACAAGATCAACCACGCCGACGGACGGCTGGTGACCTATGCCCGCAACCTTCCCCGCACCCAGGGGTTTTGCGCCAACATCGACGATTTGCTGAAGGAGGTGGACAAGCGCGGCTATGGCGGCTTCTCCGCCCAGGCCAAGCTGCTCCAGAACGAGGTGATCGACGACTACAAGGTTTGCCAGTAACGAAAACGCCCCGGACCAAAAGGCCGGGGCGTTTCAAAACCGTCTGACGCCAACCTTAGCTCTGCTGCGAGCCGCCGCCGGTCGAGGCCAGATACATCACCAGGCTGCCGAACACCGCGGTCAGGGCCAGGCCGAGATAGACGGCGATGCCGAGCGGGCTGGCGGCCGGGCTGGGGCTGGCGACGCCGCCGAACAGGGCGCCGAGCACGGGAACGGCCAGGTAGAGAGCGATGACCGTTACGCCGGCCACGGTAAGACCCAGAACCTTCGGAAGGACGCCCATTACACGCTCCATGGATTGAACCACCGGCCAGCGGGGCCGGCTGAATTGAACACCCGGCCCCCCCATAGGAACCGGTCCCCTCAAGGGAATCTACTACCAGATTTAGGGACTTTGCGAAAGTCAAATCCCTCCAATTCCAGGGTCTCGTGCCCCCCTTGTGAAATCCCCCTTTGTCTTTCTGGCCGAAGACGGGGAAACTCTCGGTCTGGACTTTCACAAAAGGGGGGCGCATGCCCGATTCCGTCATTCTGGTGACCGCCGCCGATGCCGAAGCCATCGCCGCCGGCCGGCATGGCGATCCCTTCGCCGTGTTGGGGCCGCACCGGGTCAAGGGCGGCGTCGTCGTCCGAACCCTGCAACCCCAGGCCCACCGCGTCTGGGCGCTGGTGGCGGCGGGCGAGGTGGAGATGGACCGGGTCCACGCCGACGGCCTGTTCGCGGTGCGCCTCGCCAAGTCCGAGCCCTATCGCCTGGTGATCGAGCAGCATGACGGCGCCATGTTCGAGATCGACGATCCCTATCGGTTCGCGCCGCTGCTGGGCGACCTCGACATCCACCTGCTGGCCGAGGGCACCCATCTGCGGACCTTCGAGAAGCTGGGGGCGCATCTGCGCAGCGTCGAGGGCGTGGACGGCGTCCATTTCGCGGTCTGGGCTCCCAATGCCGACCGGGTGTCGGTGGTGGGCGACTTCAACGGCTGGGACGGTCGGCGCCACGCCATGCGGCGGCGCCACAATGCCGGGGTGTGGGAGATCTTCATTCCCGGCCTGGGCCACGGCGCCGTCTACAAATTCGAGATCCTGGCGCGCGGCGGCATGCTGCTGCCGTTGAAGGCCGACCCTTACGGCCACTTCGCCGAGGTTCCGCCCAAGACCGCCTCGGTGGTGTGGGAGATGGACCACCGCGACTGGCGCGACGGCGAGTGGATGCGCGGCCAATCGGGCCGCAACGACCGCCATTCCCCCATCAGCATCTACGAGGTCCATCTGGGGTCGTGGAAGCGCGTGCCCGAGGACGGCAACCGGCCGCTGACCTATCTGGAGATGGCCGACCAGTTGGCCTCCTACGTGGCCGACCTGGGCTTCACCCATGTGGAACTGCTGCCGGTGCACGAGCATCCGTTCGGCGGGTCGTGGGGCTACCAGCCGGTGGGGCTGTTCGCCCCCACCAGCCGCTACGGCACCCCGGAGGAGTTCCGCGCCCTGGTGGAAGCCATGCACCAGCAAGGCATCGGGGTGATCATCGACTGGGTGGCGGGGCACTTCCCCAACGATTCCCACGGGCTCAGCTGGTTCGACGGCACCCATCTCTACGAGCACGAGGATCCGCGCCTGGGCGTGCATCGCGACTGGAACACCCTGATCTACAATTACGGCCGCAACGAGGTGCTGAACTACCTCTACGCCAACGCGCTGTACTGGCTGGAGCAGTATCACGTGGACGGTCTCAGGGTGGATGCGGTGGCGTCCATGCTGTATCTCGACTACTCGCGCGAGCCGGGCGACTGGTACCCCAACCGCCACGGCGGCAACGAGAATCTGGAGGCCATCGATTTCCTGCGGCGGATGAACCAGGTGGTCTACGGCGAGCATCCCGGCGCCATGACCATCGCCGAGGAATCCACCGCTTGGCCCATGGTGTCGCGGCCGGTGCATCTGGGAGGCTTGGGCTTCGGCTTCAAGTGGAACATGGGCTGGATGCACGACACCTTGCACTATTTCAGCAAGGACCCCATCCACCGCCGCTATCACCACGACGACCTGACCTTCGCCCAGCTCTACGCCTATCACGAAAATTTCGTGCTGCCGCTGTCCCATGACGAGGTGGTGCACGGCAAGGGCTCGATCCTGGGACGCATGCCGGGCGACCCATGGCAGCGTTTCGCGAACCTAAGGGCCTATTACGGCTTCATGTGGACCCAGCCGGGCAAGAAGCTGCTGTTCATGGGCTGTGAGTTCGGCCAGGAGCGCGAGTGGAACGAGGAGTCCAGCCTGGACTGGCACCTGCTGGATGATCCCCGGCACGAGGGTGTCCGGCGGCTGGTCCGCGACCTCAACCGGCTCTACCGCATGGAACCGGCCCTGCACCAACTGGACAACGACCAGCGCGGCTTCGCCTGGATCGACTGCAACGACCGCGACAACGCGGTGCTGTCCTGGCTGCGCCGCAGCCAGGATCCCCACGACTTTATGGTGGTAGTAGGAAGCTACACCCCGGTGGTGCGCGACGGCTATCGCATCGGCGTGCCCGAGCCCGGCTTCTACCGCGAGGCGCTGAACACCGATTCGGAATGGTACGGCGGCTCCAACGTCCACAACGACGGCGGCGTCTGGGCGGAGGAGGTGCCGTGGCACGGCCACGACTGGTCGATCCGCCTGCGCCTGCCGCCATTGGCGACTTGCGTGTTCAAGCGCGACCGGTGAGGGTATAGTGAGGGAAGGAGGGTTCGGCATGCCACACCGGATGAGGTCGGAAATCATCAAGGATCCCAGCGTCATGGGCGGTATTCCCGTGATCAAGGGCACGCGGGTTCCCGCCCACCTGATCGGATCGATCATTGGCCAGGGTGCCAGCGAGTTGGAGGTGCTGCGGACCTATCCCTGGCTGACCCTGGCCGACGTGCGTCTGGCCGTTCGTTACGCCGAAGACCATCCGGAAGAGGATTACTGATCCGGTGCGGCGTGTCCTGGTCGATGAATGTCTGACGGCTGATCTGGTTGCGTCGGCCCAGGCCAGGGGCCTGGACGCCACCCATGTCCGCTTTATCGGCAAGGCCGGGGTGCAGGACTACAACCTCGTCGATGTCATCCTGGACGGGGGCTACCTCTTCGTCACCCAGAACGCCCGCGATTTCCTGAAGCTGTTCTCCAGGATCGACATCCACGACGGCCTCGTCCTTCTGTTGCCGAAGGCCCGCGCCCATGAGCAGGTACGGATGTTCGAGGCGGCTCTGGATTTTATCGAGAGGCTCGATCATACCATCAACCGGGTGATCGAGGTTCATTCCGTCGATGACATCCGTCTGTCCAATGTGCCGCCGCCCGATGATGACGACCCAAGGATCGCCGAATGACCTCCCGCCATCGTATTCTGCCTGGATCATCCTATCCTCTGGGGGCGACCTGGGACGGCAACGGCGTCAACTTCGCGCTGTTTTCCGCCCATGCCGAGCGGGTGGAGTTGTGCCTGTTCGACCATAGCGGCCTGCGCGAGGTCGAGCGTGTGGTCCTGCCCGAATATTCCGACGAGGTCTGGCACGGCTATCTGCCGGACGTCCGGCCGGGTCAGCTTTACGGCTACCGGGTGTGGGGGCCGTACGATCCCAATGCCGGTCATCGCTTCAATCCGCACAAGCTGCTGATCGATCCCTATGCCAAGGAGTTGTCGGGCACCTTCGAGTGGTCGGACACCCATTTCGGCTTCCGCCCCGGTTCGCCCAAGCAGGACCTGCTGATGGACCGGCGCGACAACGCCCGCTACATGCCCAAATGCCGGGTACTGGACACCGCCTTCACCTGGGGCGCGGAGCGGCGGCCCAACCGGCCATGGTCCGAGACCATCGTCTACGAGGCCCATGTGCGGGGCCTGACCATGAAGCATCCCGACGTGCCGGCCATTCATCGCGGCACCTTCCTGGGGCTGACCCAGCCGGGGGTCATCGAGCATCTGCGCAAGCTGGGGGTGACCAGCATCGAGTTGCTGCCCATCCACGCCATGGTCGATGAGCGCCATCTGGTGGACAAGGGCCTGCGCAATTTCTGGGGCTACAACCCCATCGGCTTTTTCGCCGCCGAGCCGCGCTACTACTCGTCCAGCGCCCATGGCGACTTCAAGACCATGGTGCAGCGCCTGCACGACAGCGGCATCGAGGTGATCCTCGACGTGGTCTACAACCACACCGCCGAGGGCAACCACCTGGGGCCGACGCTCAGCTTTCGCGGCATCGACAACGCCAGCTACTACATGCTGCGGCCGGGCCATCCGCGCTGGTACGAGAACTATTCCGGCTGCGGCAACACGCTGAACCTGGGGCATCCGCGGGTGCTTCAGATGGTGATGGACTCGTTGCGCTACTGGGCCGAGGACATGCGGGTCGACGGTTTTCGCTTCGATCTGGCGGCGTCGCTGGCGCGCGGGCCGACCGGGTTCGGCAGCTCCAGCTTCCTGGAGGCGGTGCGCCAGGACCCGGTGCTGGCACGGCTCAAGCTGATCGCCGAGCCGTGGGACTTAGGCGGTGACGGCTATCGCCTGGGCGGCTTTCCCGCCGGCTGGTCGGAATGGAACGGCCGCTACCGCGACACGGTGCGGCGCTTCTGGACCGGCGAGGGCGGCCTGATCGGCGATCTGGCCTCGCGCCTGACCGGTTCCTCCGACATGTTCGGCTGGGCCGGACGGCGGCCTTGGGCCAGCCTCAACTTCGTCACCTGTCACGACGGCTTCACGCTGAAGGATCTGGTGACCTACGAGCGCAAGCACAACGAAGCCAACGGCGAGCAGAACAAGGACGGCACCGACGCCAATTCCGCCTGGAACTGCGGTCACGAGGGGCCGTCGCCCTATGCCGAGATCCGCGAATTGCGGCGGCGTCAGGCCCGCAACCTGATGGCGACGCTGCTGCTGTCCCAGGGCGTGCCCATGCTGCTGGCCGGCGACGAGCTGGGTCGCAGCCAGAAGGGCAACAACAACGCCTATTGCCAGGACAACGATATCGGCTGGGTCGATTGGGAGGATACGGATGCCGAGATGCTGGCCTTCGTGCGCCGGCTGATCACGCTCCGCCACAAGCATCCGGTGTTTCGCCGTCCGCGCTTCTTCGAGGGCAAGCACCTGCCCAACTCGACCCTCAAGGACATCGTCTGGATCACTCCCGAGGGCCGGGAAATGGGCCAGAGCGACTGGACGTTGCCCTATGCGCGGTCGCTGGGCTTCGTGCTGGGCGGCGAGTCCTGCGCCATCGACAACTTGACCGGGCGCGAGGAAATGGACGACACCTTCCTGGTGCTGCTCAACGCCTATCACGAGACCATCCCCTACACCCTGCCGCCGGCGGCGCTGGGACGCAGTTGGGAGGTGGTGATCGACACGTTTGACGCCAAGCAGGACGACACCCTGATTCAGTGGGCGGCGGGGATCAAGTATCCGCTGAAGCCCCGCTCCCTGGCGGTGCTGCGCCGCTCGGGCAAGGTCAGGGGCAGTCATCACGGTCACGGCGAGGGGAACAAGGCATGACGGGGGAGGTTATCCTCTACAACACCGAGGATGGACGCACCCGGCTCCGCCTTGAGGTCGTGGACGGCACCGTCTGGCTGAGTCAGGCCGAGATGGCGGACCTGTTCCAGACCACCAAGCAGAACGTCAGCGTCCATATTCGCAACATCTTGGCTGAGGGCGAGTTGCGCGGCGAGGCAACTGTCAAAGAATATTTGACAGTTCAAACCGAGGGCGCGCGGCAGGTTCAGCGCAGAATCACCGCCTATCGGCTGGAGATGATCCTGGCCGTGGGCTATCGCGTCCGCAGCCCACGCGGCACCCAGTTCCGCCGGTGGGCCACCACCGTCTTGCAGGACTACCTGATCAAGGGCTTCGCCCTGGATGACCGGCGTTTGAAGGAACCGGCGGATGGCTGGGACTACTTCGACGAGTTGCTGGAACGGGTCCGGGAGATCCGAGCCTCGGAGAAGCGGTTCTACCAGAAGATCCGTGACCTGTTCGCGACCGCCGTGGACTATGACCGCACCGACGAGACTGCCCGGCAGTTCTTTCAGACTATCCAGAACAAGATGCTGTGGGCGGTGACCGGCCATACCGCCGCCGAACTGATCCTGAACCGCGCCGATCCGGCCAAGGCCAATATGGGCCTGACCACGTGGTCGGGAGGCCGCGTGCGTAAGATCGACGTCGCCACCGCCAAGAACTATCTGGGCGAGGCCGAGGTCAAGGAACTGAACCTGCTGGTATCCGCCTTCCTGGATCTCGCCACCGACCGCGCCATGCGCCGCCAGCAAACCACCATGGCCGAATGGCTCGGCTTCGTTGACCAGTATCTGAAGCTGGCCGACCGCGCGGTGCTGACGCATGCCGGCAGCGTCAGTCATGACCACATGTTGAAGCTTGTCGATGAGCGCTACGCCAGCTTCGATGTCTCGCGCCAGGAGGCCGAGCGCCAAGCCGCCGAGGTCGAGCATGACCGGGACATCGATGCGGAACTGCGGCGGATCGAAGCCAAGGCCCAGAGCCGGACGAAGAGGACCTATGCGGATGGGCAGGAAGAACGGGTCGCTTCCATTCCACAAGACGGAGGCGAAGCATGAGCGGGACACCGGCGCTTGATCATTTGGCGCGGCTGGCGGGCATCGAGGATGGCTGGTGGGACTTCTTCGGCGAATGGCGGGTGGTGCCGGCCGAGACCAAGCGGGTATTCCTCGCCGCCATGGGGTTGCCGGCCGGCGACGACGACGAGGTTCGCGCCTCGCTGCGCGACCTGCTGGCGCGGCCCTGGCGGCGGTGGCTGGAATCGGTGCTGGTGATCGAGGAGCATTCGGCGCCGCCGGCCATCTCCATCACCTTGCCGCACGCCGCCGACCATCAGGAATTCGAATGGGCCCTGGAAGAGGAACTGGGCATCGTCCATCGCGGACGCTTCATCGCCCGCGAGCTGCGGTGGGGCGAGGAACACGAGGTCGACGACGCCCTGGTCCATCGCCGCTGGCTCGACCTGCCGGCCTTGCCGCCCATCGGCTACCACCGTCTGGTGCTGACCGGCGTCGAGGGACAGGCGGGGAGCGGGGGCCAATCCGCCGAAATGGCGCTGATCGTCACCCCGGCCAGGGCCTTCCTTCCCGAGATCGTGGCCGACGGACCCGGCGCCTGGGGCGTCGCCACCCAGGTCTACGCCCTGCGCACGCCCGACGATTGGGGCGTGGGCAACTATGGCGGTCTGGCCGAGCTGGCGGCCGGCACCGCCCGGCTGGGGGCGTCGTGCGTCGGCGTCAATCCGCTGCATGCGCTGTTTCCCAGCCATCCCGACCGCTTCAGCCCCTATTCGCCGTCGTCGCGCCGTTTCCTCAACACCACCTATATCGACGTGGAGGCCATCCCCGAATTCACCGAGTGCCAGGAAGCCCGGCGGATGTTCGCCTCGCCCGGCTTCCAGGCGTCGCTGGCCCGCGTGCGCGGCTATGGCCTGATCGAGTACATGGACGTGGCGCAACTGGCGCGGCCCATGCTGGAGGTCCTGTACCGCTGGTTCCGCAAGACCCATCTGGAGCCGGAGACCACCGAGCGGGGGCAGGCGTTCCGTGACTTCCAGGCGGCGGGCGGCGAGCGGGCACGCAATTTCGCGGTGTTCGAGGCCCTGCACGAAAAGTTCGAGCGCGACGGCGACGGCTATTGGCGGCAATGGCCGGAAGGTCTGCGGCGGCCGGGCTCGCCCGAGGTGGTGGCGTTTGCCACCCAGAACATGGAGCGGGTCGAGTTCTTCCAGTGGCTGCAATTCGTCGCCGACCGGCAGTTGGCGGCGGCCCATCGGGCCGGCACCGAGGCCGGCGCCGCCCTGGGGCTCTACCGCGATCTGGCGGTGGGCATCGCCGGCGACGGCGGCGAGGCCTGGGCCGAGCAGGACGCCCTGGCGCTGGGCGTCTCGGTGGGGGCGCCGCCCGATCCGCTGGCCCTCAAGGGGCAGGATTGGGGGTTGGTGCCGTTCAACCCCATCACGCTGCGCGAACACGCCTACGCCCCGTTCATCGGGGTGATGGCCGCCAATATGCGCCATGCCGGCGCCCTGCGTCTCGATCACGCCATGGCGTTGCAGCGGCTCTATTGGGTGCCGCCGGGACTGCCGGCGGATCAGGGCGCCTATGTGCGCTATCCGGTGGACGACCTGTTCCGGCTGGTGGCGCTGGAAAGCCGCCGCAACCGCTGCCTGGTGATCGGCGAGGACCTGGGAACCGTACCCGAGGGCTTCCGCGAGCGCATGGATCGCATGGGCATCTTCGCCTACCGGGTGATGGTGTTCGAGAAGATCGAGGATGGCAGGATACGCCCGCCGTCGCGGTTCGACGTCCAGGCGCTGGCCATCTTCGCCACCCACGACCTGCCGTCGGCGCGCGGCTGGTGGGGGGGCAAGGACATCGACCAGCGGGAAAAGCTCGACCTTTATCCCCGCGCCGATCAGGCCGCCGAGGAGCGCGACGCCCGCCACAGGGACCGCATCGCCATGGTCGCCGCCCTGGCCGGCGAAGGGCTGCTGGATGGTCGGAGCGAGGAAGGCGGGGGTTTCCCGTCCTCCGGCGTCTTGACCGATGCCCAGGCGGTCGAGCTGGCCGCCGCCGCCCATGCCTATCTCGGCCGGTCGGCGGCGCGGCTGGCGATGGTGCAGATGGAAGACGCCATGGGGCTCGATCTCCAGATGAATCTTCCCGGCACCACGGTTCAGCATCCCAATTGGCGGCGCCGCTTCAATGACGAGGTTGCGGTGATACTGAAAGACAATCGCATCCTCGCCTTGGCCGAAGGGTTGAAGACCCGATCAACGCGGCGAAATTCATAGAAGATTACAGATTGTCGTCATGTCGTCTCTTGCCGATCCCGCTGTTTCATGGCCGAATGCGGTGGGATGATTGGCTCGTTATGGGCGGGAAGGAATTTCATGAAGCGGATCGGGCCTCCAGTGGTGAGGCTGCTGGGCGATGATGTGGAAAGCATCAAATACGCCCTGTGCAGCCATCTTCTCTACACGGTCGGCAAGGAGCCGATCAACGCCACGGCGCGCGACTGGTTCATGGCGGCCGCCCATGCGGTGCGTGACCGGGTCACCGAACACTGGATGCCGACCCTCAACCGCTATTATCAGGACGACCGCAAGCGGGTCTATTACCTGTCCATGGAGTTCCTGATCGGGCGAACCCTGGTCAACAGCCTGATCAATCTCGGCATCTACCAGAACGTTCGCGACGCCATCGCCGAACTGGGCCACGACTTCGACGAGGTCGCCGCCTGGGAGGTCGAGGCGGCGCTGGGCAATGGCGGCCTGGGGCGGCTTGCCGCCTGCCTGCTGGATTCCATGGCCACCGTCGGCGTGGCCGGCTATGGCTACGGCATCCGCTACGATTACGGCATGTTCACCCAGCATGTTGAAAACGGCTGGCAGGTGGAAAGCCCGGAGAACTGGCTGCGCTACGGCAATCCGTGGGAATTCCCGCGTCCCGGCGTGATCTATCCGGTGCGGTTCGGCGGCCGGGTCATCCACTTCCGCGACGTACTCGGCCATACCCGTTCGCAATGGGTGGACGCCGAGGAGGTCATGGCCATGGCCTTCGACGTGCCGGTCCCCGGTTACGGCGGCAAGGTGGTCAACAATCTGCGCCTGTGGTCGGCCAAGTCGACCCGCGAGTTCGACCTGAAATATTTCAACGCCGGCAATTACATCGAGGCGGTCCGCGACAAGAACGAGTCCGAGACCCTGTCCAAGGTGCTGTATCCCTCCGACACGACGGATCGGGGCAAGGAGCTGCGTTTCAAGCAGGAGTACTTCTTCGTCGCCGCCTCGCTCCAGGACATCCTGGGCCGCTTCCGCAAAAGCCATTCGGACTGGGACAAGCTGCCGGACAAGGTGGCGATCCAGTTGAACGACACCCATCCGGCCATGGTGGTGGCCGAGCTGATGCGGGTGCTGGTGGACGAACACCAGATCGAATGGGACCGCGCCTGGTCCATCACCCAGCGCTGTTGCGCCTACACCAACCACACCCTGCTGCCCGAGGCGCTGGAAACCTGGGCGGTGGAGCTGTTCCAGCGGGTGCTGCCCCGCCATCTGGAGATCGTCTTCCAACTCAACCACGAATTCCTGCAAGGGGTCCGCTACCGCCATCCCGGCGACAGCGAGCTGCTGCGCCGGGTGTCGCTGATCGGCGAGGAGGGTGGCCAGCGGGTGCGCATGGCCCATCTGGCGGTGATCGGCAGCCACAAGGTCAACGGCGTCGCCGCCATCCATACCGGGCTGATGAAAAGCACCATCTTCTCCGACTTCGAACACCTGTCGCCCGGCAAGATCACCAACAAGACCAACGGCGTCACCCCCCGGCGATGGCTGCTGGCGGCCAATCCCCGGCTGGCCAAGCTGATCACCGCGCGCATCGGCGACGCTTGGATCACCAATCTCGATCACCTGCGCAAGCTGGAGCCCTTGGCCGACGACCCCGCCTTCTGCGCCGAATTCGCGGCGGTCAAGCGCGCCAACAAGGAAGCCCTGGCGGTGATGATGTCGCAGCGGCTGGGCGTGGACGTGGACGTCAACTCGCTGTTCGACGTCCAGGTCAAGCGCATCCACGAATACAAGCGCCAACTGCTCAACCTGCTGCACGTGGTGACGCGCTACGCCCGCATCCGCTCCAATCCGCTGCTGAATCCGGTGCCGCGCACCGTCATCATCGGCGGCAAGGCGGCGCCGGGCTATCACACCGCCAAGCTGATCATCAAGCTGGTCAACGACATCTCGGAGGTGGTCAACAACGACCCCCTGGTGGGCGGCAAGCTCAAGCTGGTGTTCGTGCCTAACTACAATGTCTCGACCGCCGAACTGGTGATGCCGGCCGCCGACCTGTCAGAGCAGATCTCCACCGCCGGCACCGAGGCCTCGGGCACCGGCAACATGAAGATGTCCATGAACGGGGCGCTGACCGTCGGCACCTGGGATGGCGCCAATGTGGAAATCTGCGAGGAGGTCGGCGAGGAGAACATGTTCCTGTTCGGCCTGACCGCCCAGGAGGTGGCGCGCTACCGCATCGACGGTTTCGACGCCGTCGCCGCCGCCAAGGCCGACAAGGAACTGAGCCTGGCGCTGGAGATGATCGGCTCGGGCTTCTTCTCGGCGGATCAGCCGGACCGCTATAAGCCGCTGGTCGACATGCTGACGGTGGGAGGCGACCACTATCTGCTGACCGCCGATTATCCGCTCTACATGGCGGCGCAGGAGCGGGTGGACCAGACCTACCGCGACCCGGTGGATTGGACCCGCAAGGCCATCCTCAACGTGGCGCGCATGGGAAAGTTCTCGTCGGACCGGACCGTCACCGAATACGCCCGCGAGATCTGGGGCGCGCTTTAGGCGCGCCCTTACGGTCGGGGGAGAAGGCCGAGGCCGTCCCTACTGCCGGACCGTCCAGAATTCGTCCTTGGTCGCCATCAGGCTGCGGACCCGCTCGGTCACGGCGCTGTTGGCGGCGATGGACTGGGCGGCCTGCTCGTCGCTGACGGCGGCAGGCGACTCGATGGCGGGAGGAGGGGCTGCGGGCGGCGGCGGTGCGGTCTTGGCCTGCTGCTGCGCCGCCGGAGCGGGGCTGGCGGTCTTGGCCATGGGAGGACGCGGCAGGCCGGTGGACGACTTCACCGGGGGCGGAGCCGAGGCGGTCGGCTTGGCCCGGACCAGGCCGTCGACCTCCAGGCGGCCCATGCCCGACAGCAGCTCGTAGGCGGCCTGATACATGTCGTAATAGGCGCCGGTATAGGCGATGCGGGCGTCGTTGATCTTGTTTTCCTCGTCCAGCACCTGCTGGACGGTGGCCTTGCCGGCGGCTTCCTTCTTCTTCTCGGCTTCCCAGACTTCCTCGGCCAGGGTGGCGGCGGTGTCCAGCAGCTCGAGGCGTTGCCGCGCCGTGTCCAGTTTGTGCCAGGAGGTCCGCACCGCCTCGGAAACCTTGCGGCTGGTGTAAAGGCGATTGTCCTTGCTGGCGGCGTGATCCCAACTGGCCTGGGCGACCTGGGCGTCGGTCTTGAAGCCGGAGAACAGCTCCCAGTTGGCGACCAGCAGCATGGACCAGTCGCGGCGAGGGCCGACCACGCCGTTCTTGCCGTTTTCGTAGTCGGCCTTGCCGACCAGATCCAGGGTCGGCCAATAGCCGGCCTCGGCGGTGTGGCGTCGCGCGTCGCTAAGGTCGATGGTCTTGGTGGCCGACAGCAAGGAGGGATTGTCCTTCTCGGCGGCGTCGAGCGAGGCTTCGATGGTGTCCGGAATCAGGTCGAGCGGCAGCGGCGGATCGCTGAGGGCCGCCACCTCCGGAGCATGGCCGAAGACCTGGGAGTACTTGGCGACGGCGGTCTGGAAGCCGCCCTCGAACTCGACCCGGCGCGCCTTGGCGGTCTGAAGGCGCTGTTTGGCGGCCAGCACGTCCGAGGTGACGCCGGCGCCCTTTTCCAGGCGCTCATCTTCCATATGCAGCTGGTCCGTGACCTTGCGCTGGCTCTCGCGCGCCAGGGCGATCAGCCGGGTGTAGCGCAGGATGTCGAGATAGGCGAAGGCGCCTTCCAGCAGGGTGG
This sequence comes from uncultured Magnetospirillum sp., assembly GCF_903853455.1. GTDB lineage: Bacteria > Pseudomonadota > Alphaproteobacteria > Rhodospirillales > Magnetospirillaceae > Phaeospirillum. The sequence continues at coordinate 66,800 of NZ_CAINTR010000173.1, read as the reverse complement.
TCTGCCGGGTCGCCCGCAGGTCCGAGGTGGAAATGTCGTGGCTGACCGAGGCGGCGTCGACGGCGGAATCGGTGGCGAAGCCGTCGAAGATCTTCTGGGTGACGGTCAGGCTGGCGGTGTCGCGATTGTTGCTGTACGGCTTGCCATAGGTCAGGCGGCGGTCGGGGCTGTCGATATATTCGTAACCCCCGTCGCTGCTGGCCTTGACGGTGGGCAGATAGCCGGAGCGGGCGGCGCGGATGCCTTCCTCGGCCGAATTGACCGCCTTGGTTTTGGATTGGATCTGCGGATGGTTCTCGATGAGGCCCCGCATTTCCTCTTCCAGCGTGGCGGCGCCGGCCATGACAGGAGTCAGGCAGGCAAGCGCAACCATCGCCACATACCTTGTCTTGCGTGTCCTTGGACGAGTGATGCCCCAGATATGCACTTGGCTAGCCCCCGATCTGCCCGCCTGATATACACCGAAAATATTTGCTTGTGAACATCTTGCCGACGCTCCCCACTCAACCTACCTCGCCGTCCGGGATATGACCATAGGTTATGATTGGGCGACTATCTCCGCTACCGCAGCAACCTGGGGCCGAACATGCCGCAATCGAAATCGAAATCCCCCAATCCGGCCGACATGTCCGACGAGCAGTTTTTGGCGGAACTCCAGCGTCTCCATCCCGACAGCCCGGAAATCCTCCGGCGTCTGGCGGCGGTCCGCCTGAAACTGGGCCGGGCCGAGGCGGCGCGGGAGCCGGCGCGCCAAGCGGTGGAGATCGCGTCCGAGGACGGTCGCTGTCACGAGGTCTTGGGGCGGGTTCTGCTGGTCCTGCGCCGGCTCGACGAGGCGCGCCACCATCTGGAGATTGCCGTCAAACTGATGCCCGATCTGGCCTCGGCCTGGGAGGGGCTGGGTGAAATCGAGGCGGCGCGGCCCGGTGGCCAACAGGCGGCGGTGGACGCCTTCCTCAAGGCGGCCCGGCTGTCGCCGGGCAATCCCCGGCCGCCGGCCGGCCTGGCCGCGGCGTTGATGGGCCTGGGGCGCAACGACGACGCCATCATGGCGTATCGCTCGGCCATCTCGGCCTGGGCGGATCCCAATCCCGCCGACCTGCTCAACAACCTTGGGGTGGCGCTGGAGCGGCTGGGGCGGCGGGAGGAGGCGGTGGCGGTGCTGCGCACGGCGACCTTGGTGCGGCCGGACGCGCCGGCGATCCAAGACAATCTGGGCAACGCGTTGCTGTCGACCGGAGATTCGCGCGGCGCCGAGGCGAGCCACCGGCGGGCGTTGGCGCTGGGCGGCAAGGGGATGGAGACCTGGAGCAACCTGGGCAACGCCCTGCATCGCCAGGGTCGGCTCGACGAGGCGGACGCGGCCTATCGCCGGGCGATCCAGGGGGCGCCGAACGCGGCCAAGTTCCACACCAACCTGGCGCTCAACCTGCTGCTTGCCGGCAAGTTCGCGGAAGGTTGGCGCGAGTATGAATGGCGCTGGCGCGAGCATCCCAACCTTCCCTCCTATCTGCAGGACGAGGCTTGGGACGGCGGCCCGTTGCCGCCCGACCTGCCGGCTGGCGGAACCTTGCTGCTTCAGGCGGAGCAAGGCTACGGCGACACCATCCAGTTCATCCGTTATGCCCCCATGCTCAAGCAGCGTGGCGTCACCCGGGTGGTGCTGGCCTGCCAGCCGGAACTGATCCGGCTGATGAACAGCGCCGCCGGCGTGGACGCGGTGGTGTCGGAGACCGGCCCATTGCCGCCGTTCGACCGGGCCGTCACCCTGATGTCGCTGGCCGGGGTGTTTCAGGCCGGGATCGCCCCGATTCCAGCCGACATCCCCTATCTGAAGGTGCCCGACGGCGCCGGTGTCGCCCTGCCGGCCGGCGCGGGCGGGCTCAAGGTGGCCATCGCCTGGGCGGGGCGGCCGACCCACGGCGACGACTGGAACCGCTCGATCCCGGCCCGGTTGCTGGAACCGTTGCTGGCGGTGCCGGGTGTCACCTTCTACAGCCTGCAACGCGGCGCCATCGCCGAGCGGCTGGGACGCCCCCCCGCCGACAAGGTGCTGGAGGCCGCCGACCGCTGCGCCGATTTCGCCGATACCGCGGCGGTGGTGGGGGCCATGGACCTGATCATCTCGGTCGATACCGCCGTGGTCCACATGGCCGGCGCCTTGGGCAAGCCGGTTTGGCTGCTGCTGCCGCCGGTTCCCGACTTCCGCTGGCTGATGCAAGGCGAGACCACCGCCTGGTATCCGTCGCTGCGGCTGTTGCGCAAAGGGCTCGACGCGGGATGGGAGCCGGTTATCGCTGAGGTTGTTACGATGCTGAGGCAGGCCAGCGCAAAAGTCGCGGTACGCGACATGTAAAAGTCTTGATGTATGCAATCTGAGAATGCATTCTCACTGAATGCACTTATCTCAGAATGATGGCGCCACATGCATACAATCATAACGAGTGACCGCGTTTCCCGCGCGAACAGCGGCCTCATGAGCCTGGGCGGACGCAAGCCGAGAGATACCGGCAGAATGTCCAAGGCCGAGCGGGTCAGGGCGGTTCTGATCGACGAAATTCTGGCCGGGCGGCTGAGGCCGGGGAAAAAGCTGGTCGAGGAGGAGTTGGCGGCCCGGCTGGGATGTTCCCGCACGCCGGTACGCGAAGCGTTGCGCCATTTGGACGCCATCGGGCTGGTTCAGTTCAGGCCCCGTTTCGGCGCCATCGTGGTGACGCTGGAGCGCCGGGCCATGCTCGACCTGTTCGATGCCATGATGGAGCTGGAATCCGCCTGCGCCGACCTGGCGGCGCGGGGGTTGTCCGACGATGATCGCGGCAAGCTGCTGGCTTTGCCGAACGCGGCCCTGGCTGAAGCCGGTGCCGAGGAGACGCTGCTGTCCATTTTGCACCGCGCATCCGGTAATCCGGTGCTGGCGGAGATGGCGCAGACCGTGGAGTCCCGCCTGCTGCCCTATTGGCGCCTGCTGAACGCGGGCAAGACCGACTGGAGCCTTCAGGGCGCGGCGGCGCAACACCGGGTGGTGTCGGCGGTGGCAGCCGGCAACGGTTCCGAGGCGAGAAACGCCATGCGCGCCTATGTGGGCACGGCGCGGAGCCTTGCCGAACACGACGTTCCCCTGCCTCAATTGCCCTAATCCTGCCGTCATGACGTCATGATGGGGGGGCATGCTGTCTTCATGGCTCGGGATTGGTCCGGCCGATGGAGGAGGAGATGTCCTACCCCCTGTTCGACAGCGGCTATACTCTGTGGGCGGCCGATGTGGACACCCGCCTGAAGGACCGACTGGGGCAGTCGCTCCGCTCGCTGGGCATCGAGCCCAAGCTGATGCTGCAAAGCTATTACGGCGGCCAGACGGTCGGGGCCGCGTTGTCACTGATCTCCGCCCGCTACGGGATCGCGGACATGGTGTGAGTACCCTTTTCGTCCCTCAGTCGCCGGGCGCCCCTAAATTCGCCCGTCGGAGGCATCTGTTTCGCTTTGATCATGCGTCGAGGCCATATCCGGGGTTGACGCGGACCGCTCCGCACGGCGTGATAAAGGCAGGGCCAGAATGAACGAGGAGGCGAGACGGTGCCGGTCAAATGGCGGGGGCCTTTTCCTTGGCTGGCGGCGGCTTTTGCCGTCGACGTGGTCGTCACCATCGCGGCCGCCTCCGGCCTGTCCCAGGGCGGTGGCGTACGCGAGGAACTGACGGCCCTGGTGATGGTCTCGCTGGCCGGCGCCGCCATCATGTTCGCGGTTTCATGGAAGACCATCGACTTTCTGGTGATGCGCAGCATCCGCCGCATGGCCTCCGAGGTGCGCGCCATCGCCTACGGCACCGGCGGCCGCGACGGCGTCGATCCCGAGCGCTATTTCGTGGTCTCGCCGCTGCCCGAGGCGGTGAACGAGGTGTGCGTCCGCATGGTCAAGGCGCGGCTCGAACTGGCCGAGGGCCTGTCGGCGGCGACCCGCAAGTCGGAGGAGAACTCCAGCCGGCTGGCCGCCATCCTCAACGACCTGCACGAGGGCGTGGTGGTGTGCAACCAGCGCCATCAGCTGGTGCTGTACAACCAGGTCGCCTTCGACATCCTGCGCGAGACCGCCGAGCTGGGGCTGGGGCGCTCGCTGTTCGAGACCATGGCGCGCGGCCCGGTGATCCACATGTTCGACGTTCTGGGCAACCGTCCCGACATGGGCGGGCGCGGGGTGCCGTTCCTGGTGGGCAGCGTCGATGATCGGGCGCTGTTGCAGGCGCGCATGACCCTGATCCGCAACGAGATCGGGGCGGTGACCGGCTATGTGGTGACGCTGGTCGATGCCGGACCGCAATTGGCGGCGCTGGTCAGCCGCGAGGCGCTGCTGCGCGAGGTCGCCGAGGAAGTGGAGGCGCCGCTGAAACGCATCCTCATGGCGGCCGATGACGCGGCGGTGGTCCGCCGCGAAAGCGCCACCATCGGCAAGGCCATCAAGCAGGTGACCGAAGGCTACCAGAAGATGCTGTCGGGCTGGTGGCCCATGGCCGACATCAACTCCACCGAATTCCTGTCCTTCATCGTCACCCGGCTGGGCGAGGATCTCAAGGGGACGGTGACCGGCCTGCCGGTCTGGCTGCACGGCGATTCCCATTCGCTGGTCCTGGCGCTGGAATCCCTGATCCGCCGCGCCGCCGACCGGGTCGGAGCGACCGAGGTCGATCTGTCGGCCGGCAGCGGCGACGGCGATGGCGGCGGCGCCTGGGTCGAATTCTCCTGGGCCGGCGACACGGTGGAGCGCGCGTTGCTGGACCGCTGGCTGGCCCAGCCGCTGGTGGCGCTGGGCGGCATGACCGTCCGCGATGTCTTGCAGCACCACGGCGGCGTCGAGATCATCCGTGAACGCCGCGAAGGCGGTGGCGCCCTGCGGCTGCCCATGCGCAAGGGGGTCGAGCAGCACGGCCACGACCGCCAGGTTCTGCCCGGCCGTCCTGAATTCTACGACCTGACCCTGCTGGAGCAGGCGCGCGACACCGGCGCCATGGGCTCGCAGCCGCTGCGGTCGCTGACCTTCGTGGTGTTCGACACCGAAACCACCGGGCTGCATCCCTCCCAGGGGGATCAGGTGGTCTCCATCGCCGGCGTGCGCATCGTCAACGGCCGCATCCTGTCAGGGGAAAGCTTCAACCGCATCGTCAATCCCGGCCGGCCGATTCCCGCCGAGTCGATCCGCTTCCACGGCATCACCGACGACATGGTCAAGGACAAGCCACCGCTCGACGTGGTGCTGCCCCAGTTCCGCACCTATCTCGCCGATTCGGTCCTGGTGGCGCACAACGCCGCCTTCGACTTGAAGTTCCTCCGCATGCGCGAGCGTCAGATGGGGATCCGTTTCGACACGCCGGTACTCGACACCATGATCTTCTCCAACTTCCTGGATGGGGCCGAGGCCGGCCACTCGCTGGACGAGATCTGCGACCGCTACGGTATCGTCGTCACCGAGCGTCATACCGCGCTGGGTGATTCCATGGTGACGGCGGCGGTGCTGCTGCGCCAGATCGAGGCGCTGGAGGCGCGCGGCATCCTGACCCTCGACGACGCGGTCAAGACCCTCGACATCGCCATGATCCTGCACGAGCGCCAAAGGGTGCTGTAGAGGGGAGGTCCCTTTACAGCCCCATCTTGGCGGCGAGGATGGCGGCCTGGGTGCGGTTCTCGCAGCTGAGGGCGCGCAGGATGGCGGTGACGTGCAGCTTCACCGTGATCTCGGCCAGATTGAGGTCGCGGGCGATTTCCTTGTTGGATTTTCCCTGGCGCAGCATGGCCAGCACGTCGCGCTGGCGGGGTGTCAGCAGGCTCCGCAGGCGTTCGGCGTCGAACTCGCCCTGGGTCTGGGTCAAGGTGTCGGGCACGGCGATGTTGGGGCTGACGAAGGTGTCGCCTTCCAGCACCGAGCGGATGCCCTTCATCATGGACGCGCTGCCGGCCGACTTGCAGATATAGCCGTGGGCGCCACAATCCAAGGCGCGCCGAACCGCCTGGGGGTCTTCCAGGGCGGAAACCACCACCAGATAGATGTCGGGGGCCGTCCGTCGAATGGCTCCGATGGCGGAAAAACCGTCCATGCCCGGCATGGAGAGGTCGATCAGGGCGATGTCGATGCCCGGATTGGCCCGCACATGCGCCAAGGCCTGCGTGAAATCACTGGCCTCGAAGGCCTCGACCGGCTCGTCGGCCAAGCTTTCCAGAACCATGCGCACGCCCTCCCGAAACAGAGCGTGATCGTCAGCAAGAAGAACCCTCATCGTGCTCGCCCCCAAATCAAACCATCAGCGTTCGCTTGAAACACAAGCGACACCACACGCGCGCCGCGCGGCACAGCCGACGCACGAATTACCTTCCCTCCGAGCAAGTGAAATATGACCACGCCCAAGCGGCCAGCTTACCCGGCAATCCCCGAAACCCGCAAAACTTAAGCATGGTTTGGCCGATCCGGCAACGAGGGACTTACGCCACCGGCGTGCGGACGGTCAGTTGGCAGTGGGCGGCGATGAAAACAGCGATGCCGTCGGCGTTGTCGCGCGCGAAACGCGGCAGGGCGGAGGCCAGGACGGGCCGGTCGGTGGCCAAGGCCACCACCGAGGGCTCGGTCGGGGCCAGCATGGGCTTGCCCAGGGTGGGATCCCACACTTCCAGCTTGGGATGGGGCGACCATTTGAAGCCCTCGATCAACAGCAGATCGACGCCGCGACAGTGCGCGATCAAGTGTTCCAGCGGCGGTTCGGGCTGGTCTCCCAATTCATGGATGAGGGCGAAGCGCCGCGGTGAGGCCAGCAGGATCTCGCTCGCCCCGGCCTCGGCCAGCGCCCGGCTTTCGTCGTCGCCGACGGCGGGATTGTGATGGGTGTGTTTGATGGTGGCGACCTCGATTCCCAGACGGGTCAAGGCCGGGATCAGGCGCATCAGCAATGTGGTCTTGCCGCTGCCGCTCCAGCCGGCGATTCCGAATACCTTCATGGCGCCTACCGTAGCGATTTCCCCGGCAGGCGCAAGCCGGTGGTTACGCGCCAAACAGGTCGCGCATGCGGGTCAGGTCCAGCATGCGGTCGACCTGCCCGGTGGCGGCGTCCAAGACCACCACGCCCTGGCGCCGGTGCATGGCGTCGCGGGTGTAGAGCAGCATGCCGAGGCCGGCGGAATCGATGAATTCCACGTCGCCGAGGTCGAGGATCACCTTGGTCGCCGTGCTGTCCTTCAGTTTGGACAGCATGGAACGGAACCGGCCGTTCTCGGCGAAGGTCAGACGCCCGTGCAGCATCACCCGCAGGTCGGAGCCGGTGGAGTGAATCTGGTAGTCCATGAGGGCTGCTCCTCGTGTTGGGTTCGACCTCCGAGGTACCAGATCGCCCGGGGGCGGGCCAGTGACAGCTTCGTGTCGCATTTTGCCGATTGCGCCGGACGGTTTGACCACGCATCATCCGGCCCCAACCACGGCCATCCTCAGGGGAATCATGCAACTTTTTCTTGAAGCCTTGCTCCTCGGCATCATCGAGGGGCTGACCGAGTTCCTGCCGGTTTCCAGCACCGCCCACCTGCTGTTGATCGGCGACATGCTGGGATTCGAGGGACCGCCCGGCAAGACCTTCGAGATCGTCATCCAGCTAGGCGCCATCCTCGCCGTCTGCGTGGTTTACTGGCACAAGCTGTGGGGCGTCGCCACCACCCTGACCAATCCGCGCTCCTTCGCCTTCGTGCGCAACGTCCTGCTGGCCTTCCTGCCGGCGGCGGTGATCGGCGCCACCGCCTACAAATACATCAAGCAGATGCTGGAATCGCCGCTGGTGGCCGCCACCGCCCTGGTGGTCGGGGGCTTCGCGATCCTGATCATCGAAAAGATGGTCAAGCGTGCCCGTGTCCACGAGGTCGAGGATCTGTCGCCGCGCATGTCCGTCGCCATCGGCTTTTGCCAGGTGCTGGCCATGGTTCCCGGCGTGTCGCGCGCCGGCGCCACCATCATGGGATCCATGCTGCTGGGGGTCGAGCGCAAGACCGCCGCCGAGTTCTCGTTCTTTCTCGCCATCCCCACCATGACCGGCGCCACCGTCTATTCGCTCTACAAGAACTGGTCGACCCTGTCGCTCGACGGTTCCGCCCTGATCGCGGTCGGCTTCGTCGCCGCCTTCTTCGCCGCCTTGGTGGTGGTCAAGACCTTCATCACCTTCATCGGCCGGCATGGCTTCGCGCCCTTCGCCTATTACCGCATCGTTTTCGGTGCCCTGATGCTGGTGCTGATCCTGACCCGGTGAGGTTGGGGGGCAGCCAAAAGAAAAGGGCCGCCGGTTTCCCGGCGGCCCAGTTTTTACCCTGATTTTTGAACCGTTCCTTAGTGAGCGGCAGCGCCTTCGGCACCCAGGCCGGTCTCGGACCGGATCGCCTGAGCCTCGAACGCGGCACGCTCCTGAGCGGCACGCGGGCTGTTGTCGAGGATCGAGAACAGCCACGAGAAGAAGAACGCGGCCGGCACCGAGAACAGGGCCGGATAGGCATAGGGGAAGATTTCGGCCTGGAAACCGAAGCTCTGCACCCAAACCGCCTTGCTGAGCACCACCATGATGACCGACATGAGCAGGCCGATGGAGCCGCCGATGACGGCGCCACGGGTGGTCAAGCCGCCCCAGAACATGGACAGCACCAGCACGGGGAAGTTGGCCGAAGCCGCGACCGAGAAGGTGAGCGCCACGATGAACGCCACGTTCTGCTTCTCGAAGATCAGACCCAGCAGCACGGCGATGACGCCGAGGCAGATGGAGGCGATCTTCGAAACGGTCACTTCCTTACCTTCGGTGGCCTGACCATGCATGATGACGCTGGCATAGAGGTCGTGCGAAATCGCCGACGCGCCCGCCAGGGTCAGACCCGACACCACCGCCAGGATGGTGGCGAAGGCCACGGCCGAGATGAAGCCGAGGAACATGTCGCCGCCGATGGCGTGGGCCAGCCACACCGCGGCCATGTTGTTGCCGCCCTTCAGGTTCATGCCGCCCTTGACCGCGTCGATGTACTCCGGATTGGTGGCCACTAGGGTGATGGCGCCAAAGCCGATGATGAAGGTCAGGATGTAGAAGTAGCCGATGAAGCCGGTAGCGTAGAACACCGACTTGCGGGCTTCCTTGGCATCGGGAACGGTGAAGAAGCGCATCAGGATATGCGGCAGGCCGGCGGTGCCGAACATCAGGGCCATGCCCAGCGAAATGGCGTCGACCGGATTGCTGACCAGGGCGCCTGGAGCCATGATGGCGCCGTGCTTGGGATGAACCTCGACCGCCTTGACGAACAGCGCCTCGAACGAGAAGCCGAACTTGCTCATGACGCCGAAGGCGATGAAGGTCGCGCCGCACAGCAGCAGACCGGCCTTGATGATCTGCACCCAGGTGGTGGCGACCATGCCGCCGAAGGTGACGTAGACCATCATCAGCGCGCCGACGATCATGACCGCGTAGATGTAGTCCATGCCGAACAGCAGCTTGATCAACTGACCCGCGCCGACCATCTGGCCGATCAGGTAGAAGATCACCACGATCAGCGAACCGGTGGCCGCGAAGGTGCGGACCGGCATGCGGGCGAGGCGATAGCTGGCCACGTCGGCGAAGGTGTACTTGCCCAGGTTGCGCAGACGCTCGGCGATCAGGAACAGGATGATCGGCCAGCCGACCAGCCAACCCACCGAGAAGATCAGGCCGTCATAGCCGGACCCGTAGACCAGGGCGGAAATACCCAGGAACGACGCCGCCGACATGTAGTCGCCGGCGATGGCCAGACCGTTCTGGAAGCCGGTGATGCCGCCGCCGGCGGCATAGAAGTCGGCCGCCGTCTTGGTGCGCTTGGCCGCCCAATAGGTGATGCCGAGCGTCATGCCCACGAAGATGACGAACATGACGATGGCATGCCAGTTGGTGGGCTGCTTCTCGGCGCCGCCGAGATCGGCACCGGCCGCCAGGGCGGCGGTGCTCATGAGCGCCACGCCGCCGGTGGCGAGCATGGACGCGAATGCGGTCTTGATCGTCTTCATCAGCGGGATTCCTCGATGATCTGGCGATTGATCTCGTCGAACTCGCCATTGGCGCGATAGACGTAGACGCCGGTCAGGATGATGGCGGCGAGGATCACGCCCACGCCGATCGGGAAGCCGATGGTGGTGACAATGCCGGCACCCAACGGAGTGCCCAGCCATGCCTTGTCGAAGGCGATGACGGCAATGAAGCCATAATAGATGACCAGGATGATGATGGACAGCGTCCAGGCGAACGTCGTCCGCTTGCGGACGAGTTCGGCGAACTTCGGATTGTTCCGAATGTGGTCCACGCTCGCAAGATGCTGAGCTGTTTGTGCAGGTGATTTCACTTTGACCCTCCACTTTGTCACCGCCGCGCACCCCGCTAGGGGGCTGACGAATGATGTTTTCCATTTCCGGTCTTGGTGCCGGTTTGAATGTTCCAGAGCGTGCGAGCGCGTGGGAGCACCTATGCGTGCCCGACATACGCCCACAGCTTGCCTGAGGCTATGTCTCTCATTAACATCCGTGCTCTTTGGCGTCAACTCCGTACGAATGCATCCCATTTAATGAACAGGTTATTCTAATGAGAAAGTAGGTATTCACCTTTGAGGTGATGTCGATTTACTAAAGACAAGGCCCGTGCTTGTCATAGTTTTTGCTTAGTCCCCCGAAAGTGACACTTGTGCTTATCGCTGGATGCATTCGTCACTGAGTGGCTGGTATCCAGTAAACACCCTATGGTGTTCTCGTAGAGCATTTCGCGGCATATGGCGTCGTACTCGCAAACATTCATTATCCGACAGAAATCCGTTGAAAAATTCCAATTGGCCACTATCGTGATCGCGCCATGAACGACATTGCCGCACTTGCTAAGATTGACAGCTTTCCTTATCGCCATCGCCTTCGCGAGGTGATGAGCACTCCTGTCTTGACCGCGCCGGACACGCTTACGCTTGCCGAGGCGGTGCGCAAGATGTACGAGGCCCGCGTTTCTTCCATCGTCGGCATCGACGACGGCGGCCGGACCGCCGGCATCTTCACCGAGCGGGATCTGCTGCGTGTTCTGTCCAATGACGGGCCGTCCGGGCTCGAGGTGACGCTGGCCGAGGCCATGACCAAGCCGGTGGCCACCGTTCCGGCCGACGCCTTCGTCTATGTGGCGCTGGCCCGCATGACCCGCATGGGCCTGCGTCATCTGGTGGTGGTCGATGACGACAAGCGGCCGCTGGGCATGATCACCGGCCGGGCGCTGCTGAAGGTCCGCGCCACCGAGGCGCTGGTGCTGGGCGATTCGGTCGAGAATGCCCGCGACGGCCACGACATGCACGGAATCCTGGACAAGCTGCCCACGCTGGCGCGCGGCTTGCTGGACGAAGGCGTCACCGCCCGCAACATCGCTTCGGTGATTTCGCTGGTGCTGCGCGACATGACGGCGCGGGCCGCCGAACTGGCGGAACTGTCGCTGCTGGACGACGGTTGGGGCGGCGCTCCCGCCCGCTATGCCGTGCTGATCCTTGGTTCCGGCGGTCGCGGCGAAAGCCTGCTGGCCTTCGACCAGGACAACGCCATCGTCCATGACGGCAAGCCCGCCGACGACGTGTGGTTCGCCGAATTGGGCAAGCGTCTCAACGACATTCTCCAGGCGGCCGGCATTCCGTTCTGCCTGGGGGGCGTGATGGCGCGCGAGCCCAAATGGCGCAAGAGCCTGGACGAGTGGCGCGACGAGGTGCATCGGTGGGTCTATTCGGTCGAGAACCAGACCGTGATGTACTGCGACATCTTCTTCGACTTCCAGCCGGTGTGGGGCGACCGCGCCCTGGCCGAGGAGTTGCGGACCATGGCCATGGACAAGGCGTCGCAATCGGCCTTCTTCATGCGCTATCTGGCCCAGAACGTCGCCGGCATGGACGGCTCGCTCGGCCTGTTCGGCAATTTCGTCACCAAGCACGGCCGCCTGAACGCCAAGAAATTCGGTCTGCTGCCGCTGGTGAGCGCGGCGCGTCTGCGCGCCATCCGCGCCCGTGTCCCGGCAACCAGCACCGACGAGCGCTTTGCCGCCCTACAGGAATCCGGCGCGTTGCACGAGGATGACCTGCGCGATTTCATCGAGGTGCGCGAAGTGGTGCTGCGGGTCATGCTGGAACAGCAGCTGGCCGACCTCGCCATGGACATTCCGCCCTCGGCCCGCATCGATCCCAAGCGCTACGACAAGCGTACCCGCACCCGCCTGCGCTGGGCCTTCAAGCGCCTGAAGACGCTGAAATTCGTCTGCGGCGTCGGGGGGTAGGAGGCTTTCGGTTGCCCCTCAATCGCCGGGCGGCGAACTCCGTTCGCCTTGGCTTTCGCCGCACGAGCGGCGCCGGCCTTTGGCCGCAACTCCGAGCCTGCGGCTCGTCGATGCAACGTTAAGCGCTGGGCCGAGGCCCCCCCTAATCGACGATTCTTCCGTCCACCAGATGGATGCGGCGGTCGGCCATGCGGGCCAGGTCGGCGTCGTGGGTCACCACCACCACGCTGCGGCCCTGGTCGCGGGCCAGGGCCCGGAACAGGTCGAACACCAGATGGGCGGTGCGGGTGTCCAGGTTGCCGGTGGGCTCGTCGGCCAGGATCATGGCCGGGTCGTTGGCCAAGGCCCGCGCGATGGCGACGCGCTGGCGCTGGCCGCCCGACAACTGGTCGGGATATTTGCGGCGGTGGTCGGCCAGTTCCAGCGAGTCCAGCAGCATGGCCGCCCGGTCGCGGGCCTGGGCGTCGCTTAAGGCGCCCAGCCGGCGGATGGGAATCTCCACATTGGCCATACAGGTGAATTCCGGCAGCAGGAAGTGGAACTGGAACACGAAGCCGATGCGGGCCAGCCGGATCGCCGCCAGTTGATCCGGGGAGAGGCCGGTAGTGTCGGCGCCTTCGATGCGCACGCGGCCGGCGGTGGGCAGGTCCAGCAGTCCCAGCAGATAGAGCAGCGACGACTTGCCCGAGCCGGAGGGCCCGGTGATGGCCACGAACTCGCCGGCCTCGACGGCCAGATCGATGTCACGCACCAGGGTCACCGGCACCTCGCCGGGCAGGTCGCGTCCCAAGCCGCTGGCTTCGATGGCCGCCATGCTCAGCTTCCCCGCACGATGTCGACCGGATTGAGGCGGGACGCGCGCCGCGCCGGCACCCAGGCCGCCAGGGTGGCCGAGGCGATGGCCATGGCGGCGCTGACCATGTAGTGAACCGGCGTGCGGTAGAGGATGAAGCCCTGGGCGCGGACGAAGCCCTCCATCTCGAAGTGCAGCGAGGCCATGAACTCGATCAGGCCCCAGCCCAGGCCCCAGCCGATCACGGTGCCGATCACGCCGACGATCAGCCCTTCCGTCACGAAGATGCGGCGGATGTCGCGGTCGCGGAAGCCGATGGATTTGAGGATGCCGATATCCTTGGTCTTTTCGAACACCACGGTGGAAATGACGTTGAAGATGCCGAAGCAGGCGACGATCAGGATGGCGCCGACCGTCGAATACATGATGGCGTTCTGGATGACGAAGATGCCGAGAACGTTGCGCGACTGTTCCTGCCATGGCTCCGAGCGATAGCCGAACTGCCGCTCGACCTGGGCGGCCAGCGGCGCCGCCAACTCCACGTCGTCCAGGCGCAGGTTGACCCGGTTGACCACATTGGTGCGGTTTTGCAGCACCTGGGCCTTCTTCAGCAGGACATAGGTGTCGAAATTGTCCATCAGGGTGATGCCGCTGCTGAAGATTCCCACCACCTTCATCTTCAGCACCACGCCCACCGGCGACACCGCCGAGATCAGGTCGCCCGAACGGATGCCGCCCTTCTTGGCGACGCCCTCGCCCAGGATGATGGCGTTGGAGGTGGTATAGAGCGCGTCGAGCGAGCCCGACAGCAGGTCCTTCTCGATGTGGGTCACCTTGCGCTCGCGGGCGGGGTCGATGCCGGTGACGTTGACCGACAGGTCCTTGCCGCCGAAGCGCAGCAGCAGGTTGCCCGACAGCGCCGGGGCCACATGGACCCCCGGCAGGTCTTCCAGCGTCGCCAGGATGTTGCGGGCGCCGCGAATGCCGCGCACCTCTTCCATGGGCTTCAGGCCGCGCAGGGACACGGCGCCGCCGGGATAGGCGCGCTCCACCGGCTGCATGGGCGCCTCGCGGACCTCGTCCTTGATGATGATGTGGGGCTGCACGTCGATGATGCGGGCGACGAAGTCGCGCTGGAAGCCCTGCATCATGGCCGAGATGGCGATGAAGAACGCCACCCCCAGCGCCACGCCCAGCAGTGACACCAGGGTCTGGCGGCGTCGGTGCAGCAGGTGCTGAAGCGCGATGTGGAGACCGAGCGGCAGCGCCATGGCTACTTCACCCGCACGCGGTCGCCGTCCTTGAGGCCGGGGGGTGGCGATACTATGACCGAGCGGTCGGTCGATAGTCCGCCCAGCACCTCCACCACGGTTCGGCCGCGAATGCCGAGCACCACCGGCGCCGGGCGGGCGACGCCGTCCTCGACCACCAGCACCTTACCGTCGACCACGGCGGTGGCGGGGATCAGCAGGGCGTCGGGGTGTTCCTGGGTGATGATGTTGATCTCGGTGGTCATCCCCACCATCAAGGGCGTGTCGTCGGGCAGCAGCGCCCGGACCCGGAAGGTCTTGTTGACGGGGTCGCCCTTGGGGGTGATGCGGTCGACGCGGGCTTCCAGCACCCGGTCGGTGAAGGCGTCAGCCTTGATCAGCACCTTCTGGCCGGTTCGGACGCGGGCGATGTCCTCCTCGTCCACCTCGGCGGTGATGCGCAAGGGGCGCGGCGCGCCGACCCAGAACAGCGAGTCCTTCAATTCGGCCAGTTCGCCGACCTCGCCGTCGCGGCGCAGCACCACCCCGTCCATGGGCGAGGTCACCAACAGGTCGGTGCGGCGCTGGCGGGCGGCGGTGATGGCGGCGATCACCTGGTTATACTCGCTGCGGGCCTTCTGCGCGTTTTCCTGCGGCCGGATGCCGCGGGCCGCCAGCAGGTCGGAGCGGGCCATCTCTTCCCGCCAATAGGCCGCCTTGGCCTCCAACTCCGCGACCCGGGCATGGGCCTCGCGGTCGTCGAGCCGGGCCAGCGGCTGGCCCGCGCGCACCGTGTCGCCCTCGAAGGCCAGGATTTCGGCGATGCGCCCCGGCACCACCGAGGCGATGCGGGCCCATTTCTCGGCCTCCACCGTACCGGTGGCGTAGATGGCCTCCACCGCCGGTCCCCGGTGCGGCGCCGCCGCCATCACCTCGATCACGCGGCTGCGCTGCCACAGCCAGCCGCCGCCGGCGGCCAGGGCGACAAGGATCAACAGCAGCGGCAGACGGGACAGCAGGCGGTGGGACATGGTCCGGGAATTTACCGGAGCAGCAGCAGGATGACCAGCGCCGCCGCCAAGAGGATCGGCAACAACAGGATGACATGGTCGCGGCGGCGCGGACGCAACGGCGGCAGGGCGAGATGCTCCTCGGCTGGCAAATCCCTCTCACCCCGACCCTCTCCCTCAGGGAGAGGAGGGGCACAGATCGCGTCCGGTTGAATGGCTTTAATATCGTCATGCGCGGGCTTGTCCCGCGTATCCACGCCTATCCGGCCCTCGAATTCGGGGGGGGCGGCGCGGCGTGGATGGTCGGGACCGGGCCCGGCCATGACGGCGGGATGGTTCGGCGCGCCGATATCATCCGAAGATATGTGTGAATCCTCGAGTCTTCCCGCGGGTGAGGATGGGGGGGGGCCATCAGGGGCTTCGACCGGCACGGGCTCCGGTTCCGGCTCCGGGTCGGGCTCGGTGGTCGCCACCTTCTTCTTGCGGGCGGGGCGCTTCTTCTTGGGGGGAGGCGGCGCCGGTTCCTCCGGCGGGTTGGCGCGGTATTCGAGGATGGCGGTGATCGCCGTCACCGCTTCCCGGTAGGACACTCCCAGCGGCAGCAGATGGCGCAGCGCATGGGAATCGTCGAGCAGGGCGCGCAGGCGCTCGTCGCCCATCTCCAGGAGATGGTCGCGGAAGTCGTCGTCCACATTGCCGACGATTTCCTCGATTCGCAGCATCACAGTGTCTCCAGGACCTCGCCGATCACGTCCCAGGCCCGGTGAAGATCGGCTTCGCCGATACAGTAGGGCGGCAGCAGGTACAAAACATTGCCCAGTGGCCGCAGCAGCAGACCACGCTCCAGGAACGCCGCCTTCAGCCGAGGCCCGATTCCGGCGGCGTAGCCTTCGCCGTCCCCAATCACGTCCATGGCTGCGATTGTACCACAGATCCGGGTCCGAGCCACGTTCGGCCGTGTCCTCAACCCGTCGAGCCGCGCGCGGTGGATGGCTTCGATGGCCTTGATCCGCTCCTGGCAGTCGGACGCCTGCAACAGGTCGAGCGAGGCCAGCCCGGCGGCGCAGCCCAGCGGATTGGCGGTGTAGGAATGGCCGTGCAGGAAGGCCCGCGTCAGGTCCTGGCCGAGGAATTCCTGGAAGATGGCTTCGCGCGCCACGGTGAGGGACATGGGCAGGAAGCCGCCGGTCAGGCCCTTGGACAGGCACACCAGATCGGGCGTCACCCCCGCCTTGACGCAGGCGAACAGGGCGCCGGTGCGGCCGAACCCGGTCATCACCTCGTCGAAGATCAGCAGGGAATCGGCGTCGCGGACTCGCTGTTCCAAGGCCCGCAGGAATTGTGGCCGGCACATGCGCATGCCGGCGGCGCCCTGGATCAGCGGCTCGACGATCACCGCCGCCACGTGGTCGGGATGGGTGGCGAAGATCAGGTCCAGCGCGTCCAGCGCCGCCTGCTCCTTGGCCTCCACCTCCGGGTCGTCGTCCCAGGTGGCGGGGAAGGGCACCGTCTGGACCGGGAACAGCATTTCCTTCCACTGCTCGAAATAGCCCGAGGAATGACCCGCCGACATGGCTCCGGCGGTGTCGCCGTGATAGCCGCCCTCGAAGGCGACATAGACGCTGCGCTGTTGCCCCCGGTTGCGCCAGTACTGGTGGGCCAGTTTCAACGCCACTTCCACGGCGGTGGAGCCGTTGTCGGAATAGAATACCCGGTCGAGGTCGCCCGGCAGCAGCCGCGTCACCCGCGCCGCCAGCCGCGCCGCCGGCTCGTGGGTGAAGTCGGCGAAGATCACCTGCTCCAGCCGTAGCGCCTGGTCGGCGATGGCCTGGGCGATGGCCGGGTTGCCATGGCCGTGCAGGTTGACCCACCACGACGACACCAGGTCCAGGTATTCGCGGCCGTCGGCGGCATAGATGGTCGCTCCCTTGGCGCCCAGTGCCAGGATGGCCGGCGGCGCGGTGCCGGCCTGGGTGAAGGGATGCCAGACATGGCGGGCGTCGAGGGCGCGCAACTCGTCGTAGGACAGGGTCGAGGGGGCTTTGGTCATGCGGAAACTGCTTTCATCATTCGTCGGCACCGATTCCGGTTATGGCCTTTCTCTCCCTCTCCCTCTCCCGCTTGCGGGAGAGGGGCGGGGTGAGGGCGGCTCGCGCGGATGCGCGGGCCTCGCGGTAGCGAATGAGTCGGATGGCGCGCAGACGCGCGCGCCCTCACCCACCTCGCTGGCGCTCGGCACCCTCTCCCGCAAGCGGGCGAGGGGAATAAAGCTTCATCGCCTTCATCCGTTCCGCCGCGAGAGCCATGCAATCCTCCATCGCTGAGAAACGCGTTACATTGGAACCCGGTACGGTGGGCGCGTCAACCGGGACAGGAGAAAGCGGGGGGCGGCAGGCTGGCCAGCACCGATGCGGTCACCGCCAGCAGCGGCTGGATCTCGGCCAACACGGGGGTGCCGCCGAAATGCTCGATGGCCTGGCGGTTGCCGGGATTGCGTTGGCCGTTCATCACCACCCCCAGCACCGGCACATGGCGGCGGCGCAGCATCTCCAGGGTCATCAGGGTGTGGTTGATGGTTCCCAGGCCGGAGCGCGCCACCACCACCACCGGCAGTTGGAGGCGGGCCATCAGATCGACCATCAGGGCCAGTTCGTTGATGGGAACCATCACGCCCCCGGCGCCCTCGACCACCAGCGGCCGCGCGGTGGCGGGGGGCTGCAGGGCGGACAGATCGATGCGCAGACGCTCGCGCTTGGCGGCGTCGTACGGTGACAGCGGCGCTTGCAGCACCACCGACGGCGGATGGATGGTCACCTCGGGGGCCAGCCGTTCCACCGTGGCGGAATCGGAATCCTCCGCCGCGCCGGTCTGGATCGGCTTCCAGTAGTCGGCGCCCCAGTTGCGGGCCAGCCAGGCCGAAACCAGGGTCTTGCCGATTCCGGTATCGGTGCCGGTGACGAACACGCCTTTCATTGCTTTTGTCCCTCAGGCGCCGGGCGGGCGCGTCCCGCGCCCTTGGTTTTCGCGCCATGAGGCGCGCCGGCCCTGCGCGCGCCGGCGCGCATCGGACGTGTCTGCCGGCGAAGCCGGCGGGCCAGCAACTCCCTTCGGTCGGTCTGATCTCACTTCAATCCCTTCGTCACGCTCAGGATCAGGATATCCCAGGTGATGGCGAAAGGCCCCCCCAGGCGGGCCATGATGCGCCGCAGGGCACCGGCGGGCAAGGGCCGGTGGCCGGGCTTGGGCGTGGTCGCGCCGAGACTGGACAGGGTCGAGAGAAAGGCTCGCGCATGGTCATGGGTGAGGGTGAAGGGGACCGAGTCCACCCGGGCTCCCTTCGCCATGGCCGCCAGTTCGGCGGCGTCGGGATAGTCGGCGATGCCGGCCTCCAGCCCCATCTCGGCATGGGCGGCCCGCCACTCGGCGAAGGTGCCGGCGCCCAGGGTGGCGATCAGCAGATGCCCGCCCGGCTTCAATAGACCGACCAGTCGGTCCAGGGCGGCGGGCAGGTCGGCGAACCACTGCGCCGCCAGCGACGAGACGACCAGGTCGAACGCGGCCGGCGCCACGGTGGGGGCCTCGGCATCCATCACGGCGAAGCGCAGGCGCGGATCGTGGAGGGTGTCCCGGCTGCGGGCGATCATGGCGGGGCTGAGATCGGTGGCCAGCAGGTCGGCGTCGGGACCGAGCCGGTCCAGCAGGCGGCGGGTCAGGATGCCGGTGCCGCAGCCCAGTTCCAGCACGCGCGGCGCGGCGGGCAGCGGCGGCAGCCGCTCGGCCAGCAGCCCGGCGGTGCGGATCTGCGCCTCGGCATGGGAATCGTAGCTGGCGGCGGCGGCGGAAAAGGCGGCGGCGATCCGCTGCTTGCGCTCCTTCATGCCGTTCTCGCCAGCAGCAGCCGCAGATTGGCCGCCACCCAGTCGGGATGGGTCAGCGGCAGCAGATGGCCGCCGCCCTCGGCTAGGATCAGGTCCTCGGCGGGAAAGCTGGCGGTACTCATGGCCGGCGGCACGATGGGATCGTTCAGCCCGGCCAGGGCCAGCCGAGGGCAGGACAGCATGCGCAGGCTGGTGCGCTCGTCGCACTTGCCCAGCCAGGCCAGCGCCTTGCCCAGCGGTTCGGGGTCGATGGCGCTGGTGTCGGGGCGGTCGACGCCGCAGCGGCTAAGGAATTCGGCGGTCACCGCCTGGGGCTCGGTGGCGAAGCGGTTCTGCATGCGCTCGACCATGCGGGGCGGCACCCCTTCGATGAAGTGCTGGGCGCGGGTGAAGCGGGCGAAGGCGTTGACGGCCAGCACCCCGGCCCAGGGGCGCGGGATGTTGGCCAGCGCCCAGGCCAGCCCCATGGAATGGGCGACCACCAACGGCCGGCCGACCGTCGGCTGCCGGGGCGCGCCGTAAAAGCCCAGGTCGATCCGCTCGGCCTCCAGGTCGGGCAGGCGCTCCAGCAGGCTATCCCAGAAGCCGGCGCCGAAGCCCCAGCCGTGGACGCAGAGGAGAGTGGTCACGGAACCTCCTTCACCGCGTCCAGCACCGCCGCGATCAGGTGGTCGATATCGGCTTCGGAATGGACCGACGACAGGGCGAAGCGGATGCGGCTGGTTCCCTTGGGCACGGTGGGGGGCCGGATGGCGATGCCCAGCACGCCGCGATCCTCCAGGGCACGGGCCACCGCCAGGGTGCGATGCTCGTCGCCCAGGATCACCGGCACGATCTGGGTGGAAGAGGCGCCGGTATCCAGGCCGGCGGCCTGCAACGCGCCGCGCAGCCGCTGGGCCATCATGCGCAGATGGGTGCGTTCGGCCACCATGCCGGGCACCAGATCCAGCGCCGCGTCGATCGCCCCCAGCACGGCGGGCGGCAGGGCGGTGGCGTAGATCAGGCCGGAGGCGCGGTTGACCAGATAGTCGCGCAGAGCGGCGGAACAGGCCACATAGGCGCCGAATCCGCCCATCCCCTTGGAGAAGGTGCCCATGGTCAGGTCGACGCCATGACCGGGAGTAAGGCCGAAGCCGGTCTCGCCCAGCACGCCGGTGGCATGGGCCTCGTCGAGATAGAGGAAGGCGTCCCAGCTCTCGGCCAGCGCCTTCAGCGCGCCCACGTCGCAGGCATCGCCGTCCATGCTGAACACCGTCTCGCTGACGATAAAGCGCGGTCCCGGCCGGTTGGCATGGGTTCGCAGCAGGTCTTCCAGATGGCCGAGATCGTCGTGGCGGTAGCGCAGGCAGCGGCCGTGGCCTTGGGCAAGGCCGGCATGCATGCTGGCGTGGATCAGGCGGTCGGCCAGCACCAGAGGCTCGGCCCCCCACAGCGCCTTGTCCAGCAGCGCCGGCAGCACCGAGGCGTTGCACTGCCAGCCGCTGGCGAAGACCAGCGCCGCCTCGCTCTGCTTGGCCCGCGCGATCTTGGCCTCGATGGCGGTCAGGGCGGCGAGATGGCCGGTGACCAACTGCGACGCGCCGGCGCCGGCGCCGAATTCCCGCGCCCAGCGGCTGGCCCGCTCGACCACCACCGGATGGCGGGTCAGCCCCAGATAGTCGTTGGAGGAGAAGTTGATCAACTCGCGGCCACCGACCCGCACCCGCCCGCCGGGCATGGGCTCCACCGGGCGAAGCGCGCGTTTGCGCCCGGCCTGATCCAGGCCGGCGAGAAACCGGTTAACGCTGTCGTTCAGTCCGCGCATCGTCAAGCCGTCATAGAGGGTTTTCGCTCCTGTTGCAAAGGGGGGATGCGCGGCACTACATTGCGGCCCCTCGAATGGATCAAAAGGGACATTCCGGTGACCACACAGGCAGCGAAGACGGTAACGGCGGTAAACGGCGACGGCGTCCGCCACGACTGGACGGCGGACGAGGTCGAGGCGCTGTTCGCCCAGCCCTTCAACGATCTGATGTTTCAGGCCCAGACCGTTCATCGCGCCCATTTCGATCCCAACCGGGTCCAGGTGTCGCGGCTGATTTCCATCAAGACCGGCGCCTGTCCCGAGGATTGCTCCTACTGTCCGCAGAGCGCCCATTACGCCACCGGCCTGGAAAAGGAAAAGCTGCTGGCGGTGGAAGAGGTGGTGGAAGCCGCCCGTCAGGCCAAGGAGGAGGGGGCAAGCCGCTTCTGCATGGGCGCCGCCTGGCGCGGTCCCAAGGGCGAGGATTTCGAGGTGGCGGTGGCCATGATCGAGGGCGTCAAGTCGCTGGGCATGGAGACCTGCGCCACCTTCGGCCTGCTGGACAAGTGGCAGGCGAGCCGCCTGAAGGAGGCCGGCCTCGACTATTACAACCACAACATCGACACCAGCCCGGAACACTATTCCGAGGTCATCACCACCCGCACCTTCCAGGATCGGCTGGACACATTGGACGTGGTGCGCGATGCCGGCCTGCATGTGTGTTCCGGCGGCATCGTCGGCCTGGGCGAGGGCCGCGCCGACCGCGCCAAGATGCTGATGACGCTCGCCAACATGCCCAAGCATCCCGACAGCGTGCCGATCAATCTGCTGATTCCCATCGCCGGAACGCCGCTGGCCGATGCCGAGCGTCCCGATTCCTTCGACTTCATCCGCACCATCGCGGTGGCCCGCATCATCATGCCGAAGAGCTTCGTCCGCCTGTCGGCCGGCCGCGAAGGCATGAGCGAGGAGATGCAGGCGCTGTGCTTCCTGGCCGGCGCCAATTCCATCTTCTGCGGCCAGAAGCTGCTGACCGCCAAGAACGCCAAGCCGGGGCAGGACAAGAGCCTGTTCGGCCGGCTGGGCCTGACGCCCATGTGATTTGGGGCTTGCCCCCACCCCGGCCCTCCCCCGGCGGAGCCGGGGGAGGGGGAAGAATGACGTGCTGGGAGGACCGTGACGATTCGCCCAAGCCGGCTAACCAACTTGGGCGGTGTCCGGTTTGACGGTGTTGGGAATGGTGAAGAAGAAGGTGCTGCCTTGCCCCGGCGTCGATTCGGCCCAGATCTTGCCGCCCAGGCCCTGAACGATGCGCTTGCAGATAGCCAAGCCGACGCCTGAACCGCCCAGGCGGTGCAACTGGCGAAACAGTTCGAAGACGTCCTGCTCCTCGGGATCGAAGCCCATGCCGTCGTCGGCGACCCTGAACTCCACCACAGCGCCGATCCGGCGGGCCGAGACCATGATGCAGGCGGGGCGTTCGGGGTGGTGGAACTTGACGGCGTTGCCGACCAGGTTCTGGAACACCTGGACCAGTTGCAACTCGTCGGCCTCGACCTCGGTCATGCCTTCGCCGATGGCGACCGTGGCGTGGTTCTCCGCGATGATGGCGGCCAGATTCTCCACGGCCAGGGCACAGGCGGTGGCGGCGTCGCCCCGCTGCGGATTCCCCATGTTGGCGGGGATGTGGGAATAGGCCAACAGGCCGCCGATCAGGTCGTACATGCGCTTGGCGCCATCGACGATGTAGCGCAGCGACCCGCGCTCGTCCGGCCCCAGCCGGTCGCCGCATTGGCGGTCGAGCATCTGGCTGTAGCTGATCACCGAGCGCAACGGCTCCCGCAGGTCGTGGGCGGCGACGAACGCGAAGCGCTCCAGCTCGGTGTTCATCACCGTCAGCTTGTCGACCATGGCCTGCAGCGTTTCGGCCACCTTCTGCTGTTCGGCCAGACGGGCCTCGATGACGGCCAGCTGGCTCTGGCGGCGCATGGCCTCGCGCCGGCCGAGGAGGTTCCTGACCCGGGCCAGCACCACCAGCGGCACGAACGGCTTGCGGATGAAGTCGTCGGCGCCGAGGGCCAGGCCCCGCTCCTCGTCGCGAACACTGTCGAGACCGGTGAGGAAGATGATGGGAATATCGCGGCTGCGCGCCTGTTCCTTGATGCGGCGGCACACCTCGAAGCCGTTGGGTTCCGGCATCACGACGTCGAGTAGCACCAGATCGGGAAGGACCGGTCCGGCCATGGCGGTCAGCACGTCCTGCCCGCCCCCCACCGCATCCACGACGTACAACGCGCCCAGCAGGTCTTCCAGCACCAGCAGGTTGTCGGGCTGGTCGTCGGCGATGAGAATACGGGCGCGCGGCTCCATCACGGCGTCTCCTCCGCCAGTTCCACCAGCAGCGCCTCGATGGTCGCGGCCAGTTCGATGGCTAGCGTCACCGCCGTCTCGCCCCGGCCGGCCCGAGCCGCGTCCTCGGTCTGTTGGGCAAGGTCCAGCAATGCCGAGGCTGCCAGATTGCCGGCACTTCCCTTGATGGTGTGGGCCATGACCGACAGCCGGAGGAGGTCGCCGTCGCGGGCCGCCGCCCGCAGCTCCGCCGCGGTTCCGGCATGCGTGGTCCGCACCGTCGCCAGCAATTTGGCGATGAAGGCGGCCCGGTCGCCGTAGCGGTCTTTCAGGCGATTCCGGTCGATCAGGGGCTGGCGGCGGTCATGGGGAGCCTGCCGGGCATGGCGGAGGATGATCGGCACCAGACGGTCCATGGTGACGGGTTTGGCCAGATGCTCGAGCATGCCGGCGGCGATACAGCGTTCCCGCTCCTCCGGCATGGCATGGGCGGTCAGGCCGATCACCGGCAGGGAGGGGTCGAGAGCGGCGATGCGGCGCGCCACTTCGTAGCCGTCCATGTCCGGCATCTGGATGTCGCTGATGACGATGTCGTAGGCGTCGGATCCCCGTTGGCCGAGACGCTCCATGGCGAGGCGACCGTTCTCGACGCAATCGAGGTCGGCTCCCTCCAGTGTCAGCAATTCGGCGAGTACCAGCCGGTTGACCTCGTTGTCCTCGGCCACCAGGACGCGGTATCCCTCCAGTCGCGGCCGTCCCGGCACCGACACCAACGGCACGGTCGACGGAACGGCGAGCAGGTGGCGGGCTCGCAACGGACGTTCAACCACCGCCACCCGTTCAGCTAGGTCGGCGGCGATCCCCACGCCACCCGGCGTGGTCGCCACCACCACCCGCAGGCCGCGCACCAAGGCGGATTCCACCACCACCAGACCCGACCACTCGGCGGCCACCTCGGCGGTGGTGACCACCAGCCCGGCCGAGGCGGGAACCGCCTTGCCGGAGGGCAGCAGCGTCACTTCGGCGCCATGCCGCCGCAGGGTGGCGAGCAGCGGCGAGGCCTCCGCCTCGCTCAGGCCGGCCAGCACGACGGAGTCCGGAACCGACAGCGGCGGCGGTTCCTCGGCGACCACCTCCAACAACGGCAGCCGCAGGGTGAACGTGCTGCCCTCGCCGAGGCTGCTGGTCGCCGCGATGGTGCCGCCCATCAGTTCGACCATTTCCTTGGTGATGGCCAGCCCCAGCCCGGTGCCGCCGAAATGCCGGGTGGTGGAACTGTCGGCCTGCTCGAAGGGTTGGAACAGCCGTGCCATCTGGTCGGGCGTCATGCCGATTCCACTGTCTATGACCTGGAACACCAGCCAGCCGCCATCCCGCCCGACCGTCAGCGCCACGGCGCCGTTCGGATTGGTGAACTTGACGGCGTTGGACAGCAGATTGCCCAGCATCTGGGCCAGACGCAGGGCGTCGCCCAGGCAGGCGGCCGGCAGGTCGAAGGCCTCCGCGACCCGCATGTCCAACCCCTTGGCATAGGCCCTCACCGCCACCAGGCCGACCGCCCGGTCTACGACCTCGGCCAGCGACAGCGGCTGGCGTTCCAGTTTGAACTTGCCGGCTTCGATCTTGGAGAAGTCGAGAATGTCGTCGACCACTCCCAGCAGCGTCTGGCCGGCGTCGAGGATCTTGCCGAACGTCTGGGCCGTCTTGCGTCCGTCGCTATCGAGCCGGCCGACCTGGGCCAGGCCCAGCACCGCGGTCAAGGGAGTGCGGATCTCGTGGCTCATATTGGCGAGGAATTCACGGCGCACCTGGGCTAGGCGCTCGGCCTCGGCCAGGGCGGCTTCCCGCGCATCGTCGCTTCGCCGCCGCTCGCTGATATCGACGAAGCTGACCACCGCCCCGACGATGCGCCCGTCCTGGCTCATGGGATGGGTGGAATAGCTGACCGGCAAGGCCCTGCCGTCGGCATGCCAGAACACGTCGTCCTCGCACCGGGCTCCCTTGCCGCCGCGCAACGTCACCCTGATCGGGCAATCCTCCTCGGGATAGGGGCTGCCGTCGGGGTAGGCGAAATGGAACATCTGGTGGCAATTGGTCCCCAGGATCTGTTCGGCGGTGTAGCCGAGCAGGGCGCAGGCGGCACGGTTGACGAAGGTGACGCGACCGCTTGTATCGACGCCGAACAGGCCGTCGCCGCTGGATTCAAGGATCAGCCGCATCTTCGCCTCGGCCGCTTCCATCTCCATGGTGCGGGCGGCGACCAGATCCTCCAGGTGGTCCTTGTAAGCCTCCAATGCCTGCTGGGCTTCCCGCTTGGCGGTGATATCCTGGGTCATGCCGGTGGCCTTGACCGGGCGGCCGTCGGCATCGAATTCGACCCGAGCCTTGACATGGACCCAGATGGTTCGGCCGTGGATCACCATGCGGTGTTCGATGTCATAGGGTGCCCCGGCCATTGCCGCCTGCCAGGCCGCTTGGCGCAAGGCCATATCCTCGGGATGAATGAAGGGCAGCAGATTCGCTTCGCTGATGTCGCGCCCCAGCCATCCCAGATGCTGGCGGCTGGTGGGAGAGGTCGTGTAGGTGCCGGTGGCGACGTCCATGCTCCAACTGCCCATGCGGGCCATGGCCTGCGCGGCTTCCAGGGTATCCTGGGCTTGGCGCAGTTCGGTGATCTCGTGCATGTTGGCGACCACCCCCTGGACCTCGTCGCCGACCAGGAAGGGCGCCAGCCTGATGTCGAAGACATGGCGCCGGCCATCGGGGAAGAAGCGATCCAGGACGTAATTCTGGCACTCGCCGGCCACCGCCGCCTTCATGTGGCTTTCGGCGACCGAATAGGCCTCCGGCGCGATGACGTCTTCCATCCTCTGGCCCAACATGTCGGCCGCGTCCTTGCCGATCAGATTGGAATAGGCGTGGTTCACCGTCACGTAACGTTCGGCGCAATCGAAGAACACCACCGGATCGGCCAGACGCTCGACGATTTCGCCATAGCGCCGGAGCGCGATGGCCTCCGCCTTGCGCCGGGTGATGTCGGAAGCCATCACCATCAGGTGGGGTTTTCCCGAAATCTCGACGACTTCCGCCGAGTATTGCGCCACGATCCGCTCGCCGTTCTTGCGCCGGTACGGGAGCTCCAGATTGGAGACCTTGCCGCGGGAGTTGAGCGTTTCGATGACCTCCCGCCGGTCCTCCGGCCGCTCGTAAATGCCGAGTTCCGCGGTGGTGCGGCCGATCACCTCGTCACGGTCATAGCCGACAAGGTCGAGCCAGGCTTGGTTGACGTCCAGCAACTCGCCGTTCATCAGGCCAAGGCCGATGGCGATGGGGCTGGCGTGGAAGACGGTGGAAAAGCGGGCTTCGCTGTCGCGCAGGGCGGCGGCGGCCAGCTTTTGCTCGGTGATGTCCATGCAGAAGCCCATGACATGCCCGTCGGCCAGGGGGACCGTGCGCAATTGCACCCAGACCAGACTGCCGTCCCGCCGCTGGAGCCGGTAGTCGTGATGGATATGCCCGTCACGGACGAACATGGCGAAATCGCGAAAGACCTCTTCCCGATCCTCCTCGGGATGCAGCATGGGAATCCGCATTTCCTTCAAAGTGGCGGCGTCATAGCCGACAAGATCGAGGGCGGCCGGGTTGCAATCCACGTAGCGGCCCTCGGCATCGGCCACGAACAGGGCCACCGGGCAGCCCTCCACATAAGAGCGGAACTTGGCCTCGCTGGCCTCCAGGGCACGGCCATGATCGGCATCCCGCAGGGCGGCAGCCAGTTGCTGGCGTTGCCACAGGAAGCCGATGGCGGCACCGGCCAGGGCCAGCGCCCCAAGGGCGAGGGCGGCGGTCAACCCGGCCAGCCGCCGGATTCCCGCCAAGGCCTCGGCCTCATCGACCTTGGCCACCAAGGTCCAGGGGGTGCCGGAAACCGGCAGTGCCGTCGCCAGAACCGGGACATCGCGGTAATCCCGTCCCTCGACGGTGATCGGTCCACCCGCTCGCACGGAAATGGCGGCCGGCAGGTCGGGCGAGGCCAAGGGCAGCCGCAAGGACAGTGCCGCATCCGGTCGGTGGCGCAGTGGGCCGATGAAGAGGATGTCGTTCCCTTCAGGGCGGACCAGCGCTGTCTCGCCGGTGGCGCTGGGTCGCGGCCAGGTGCGCAGATAGGGATAGAGGAAGTCCTCGGGACTCATGGTCAACACCAGCACTCCGAGTGGCTCCTCCGCGGAGCCATCCCCGATCAGCGGGGCCACGATCCCCAGGTAAATGGGGCCATTCTCGGTGTCGCGGTGCAGATCGAAGAACCCGGCTTGGTGCGTCCGTATCGACTTGTCGATGGCGCCCTGGATGTCGCCGCCTTCTGTCAAGGCGGTTCCAGTGTCTATCAGCAGGCCGCCGGATATATCTCGGATCTCGACCCGGAGAAATCCGAATTTATCGACCAAATTGAGGAGGTTGGCATGCAGCCGCTGGAAATCGGTGGTGTTCCCGGTCTTCTTCCATCGCTCGAACGCGGCCAAGACGGTTGGATTGGCCGAGACCGCCCGGGCAATGCGCAGCCGGTCGTCCAGCCAGCGCGAGATGGTCTCCACTTCCAGCCGGGCCACGGCCTGAAGTTGACTCCACTGTTCCTCCCGCACCGCCTGGGACTGAATTTGAAACGCCAGTGTCCCGATGGCTCCGATGCTTACAACCGAGAGCGCAAGGGCCGCCAGCAGCCGGGAGCGATCGCGAGGCTCGACCGGCGGAGGAGCGGCCTCGGCCGGCGGGACGACATGCAAGGCCACCGCCAGCAGGACCGATGTGACCGCTACGAAGGCCAGCCCCTTGCCGGAGGCCAGCATGGTGACGGTGGCGGTGTCGATGAGACCGGCCAGCATCTGGTCGGAGAGCAGCACCCATGCCGAGGCCAATCCGGCATAGCCGAATGTCGCTTTGAGGATGAAGCGTCCGCGCGGGGATAAACTCATTCAGGCCGTACCCTATAAAACCACTGGCGCGTCGGGATGCGCCGCCATCGTCCATCGGACTATGTCGTTAGTTTTATACGGCATCGACAGTGAATAACGTGCCGTTCAAAAGAGAACGATAAAATAACGACCGGACAACAATCCGTATCAATGACGGCGGGGGAGTGGAGGGGGGGGCGCCGGTTGGCGGGCATTGTATGATGGCAACCTTCTCGGCCGGCCCTGGCTGTGAGAATTCAACCCTAAATATTTGGTAGAGTCCCCATGTCCTCCGACACCAGTTCCGAAATCATGATCCGCAGCCAGCGATTGCCGTGATCGTGGTGATAGCGTTC
Source organism: uncultured Magnetospirillum sp. (assembly GCF_903853455.1). Classification (GTDB taxonomy): domain Bacteria; phylum Pseudomonadota; class Alphaproteobacteria; order Rhodospirillales; family Magnetospirillaceae; genus Phaeospirillum. Next base: position 38,134 of record NZ_CAINTR010000173.1, on the reverse strand, counting down.
GTGCCAGTGCTGCTTGACGGCATAATCGGGCATGGGAAACGGCAGCGGGAAGATGCTGAACTCGCCGCGTCCGCGCAGCAATTCTCCCAGTCGCCGAGGGATGATCATCAGCAGGTTGGTGCGCTCGATGGCGAAGGCGGCGCCGAGGAAGTTGGGGATGGTCAGCGCGATCCGCCGGCGGATGCCCTGGCGGGCCAGCTCCTGGTCGATGATCTGGTGGCCGGTGCCGGCGGTGGTGAAGACCACGTGGTCCTCGGTCTGGAACTGCTCGAGATCGAGGCCGGCGCGGATGCGGCTATGGTCGGCGCTGGCCAGGACGACGTAGTGTTGGCGAAACAGCACCTGCTGGTAGAAGCCGGCATCCAGTTGCGGCATGAAGCCGATGGCCAGGTCGGCGGCGCCGGTTTCCAGCAATTGGGCGGTGTTGCCGGCGCTGGCCAGCGGCAGTACCTCGATGCGGACGCCGGGCGCGGTGGCGCGCAACTGGCTCCACAGCTTCGGCAGGATCACCAACTGGCTGATGTCGGTCATGCAGATGCGAAAGCGGCGCTCGGACAGGGTCGGCTCGAAGAGGCTGCGCCGCCCCAGCGCCTCGCCGACGGCGTCGAGCGCTGTCCGGATCGGCCCCAGCAGTTCCTCGCCGAGCGGGGTGGGCTCCATTCCGGCGCTGGTGCGGACGAACAGCGGGTCGCCGAAATGCCGGCGCAGCTTGGCTAGCGCGACGCTCACCGCCGGCTGGCCCAAGCCCAGCGCCTCGGCGGCGCGGCTGACGCTGCGGGTCTTGTGGATTTCGTCGAAGACGCTCAGCAGGCGTGTGTCCGTGATGGTCATGACCGCCACACTATTCGAATTTCGAATTTTATATATATTATAAAATGCGTGGTGGAAATAGTCATGCGGGGGCACAGTCGGGCCGTCACCACAAGCAACCGGCCAGCCCCAGTGAGGAACAGATGCAAGAACTCGGTCAACTTGCCGACCTGCCGGAGAGCTACCGGGCGGACCTTGCCGCGCAGAATTTGGTGCCGCTGTGGCCTAGCCTGCGCAGCGTCCTGCCCCCCGGCACTCCCGTTCGGCGCACCCGTCCGATCTGCTGGCCCTATGCCGCGTTGCGTCCGCTGCTGATGCGGGCCGGCGAACTGACGCCCATCGAAAAGGCCGAGCGCCGGGTGCTGGTCCTGGCCAATCCCGGCCACGGCCTGGAGAAAATGCAGGCCAGTTCCTCCATCTATCTGGGGATGCAGTTGCTGTTGCCGGGAGAATGGGCCCCGTCGCACCGCCACACGCCCAACGCCGTCCGCATGATCGTCGAGGGCGAGGGCGCCTACACCACGGTGGATGGCGAGAAGTGCCTGATGAGCCGTGGCGACCTGATCCTGACGCCGACCGGCCTGTGGCATGAACACGGTCATGACGGCGACCAGCCGGTGGTCTGGCTCGACGTCCTCGACCTGCCGCTGGTCTATTACCTGGAGGCGTCCTACGTCACCGAGGGCAAGGCCCAGGCGGTCACCCGCGACGCCGGCGAGCGCGCCTATCAGCGCGGAGGCGTCGTCCCTTCGCCGGTCTTCGTCCGCGCCGACAAGTCCTATCCCATGCTGCGCTACCCCTGGTCCGAGGTGCGCGCCGCCCTGCTGACGCTGGCCGCCGACCAGCCTGGGATCGAGGCGGTGCAGGTCGCCTATGTCAACCCGGAGACCGGCGGCGACTGCCTGAACATCCTCGGATTTTCGGCCCTGATGCTGCGCCCCGGCGAGACCCTGACCTTGCCGGCCCGTTCGCCGGCCATGGTGATGCATCAGATCGAGGGCGACAGCGAAATCCGGGTGGAGGACCAGCGCTTCCTGCTGGCGCCCGCCGACACCTGCTGCGCCCCCGGCTATGTGCCGGTGACCTTGGCCAACCGCTCCGCCACTCTGCCCGCTTTCGTGTTCCTGGCCGACGAGACGCCGCTGCACAAGAAGCTGGGCATCTACGAAGTCCGCCCCTAACGGAAAGAACAACAGCCATGGCCCATCCTCATTACCTCTGGACGCCGCCGCCGGTCCCGTCGCTGCCGGTTCGGGGCGGCGACACCCGCTATCCGGTCGGCCGCATCTTCTGCGTCGGCCGCAACTACCACGCCCATGCCGTCGAAATGGGGGTGCCGGTGGACAAGGCCACCGCTCGGCCGTTCTACTTCACCAAGTCGGCGTCGGCGCTGGTGGAGTCCGGCGCGACGGTGCCCTATCCTTGCGGCACCGCCAATTATCACTACGAGATGGAACTGGTGGTGGCCATCGGCGCCCCCGGTTTCCGCGTCTCCGAAGCCGAGGCCGGCGGCCTGATCCTCGGCTACGCCGCCGGTCTCGACATGACCCGGCGCGACCTGCAACTGGTGGCCCGCGAGCAGGGGCGGCCCTGGGATCTGGGCAAGGATTTCGAACGCTCGGCCATCTGCGCCGACATCGTCCCGACCGGCGATCTCGGCGTGCTGGCCAAGGGGGCGATCACCCTGGCGGTCAACGGCCAGCCCCGCCAGTCGGCCGATCTGGCGCAGCTGATCTGGAGCATTCCCGAACTGATCGCCGACCTGTCCCAATTCTACCATCTGCAACCGGGCGACCTGATCTACACCGGCACCCCGGAAGGGGTCGGCGCGGTCAAGCCCGGCGACCGGATCACCGGGACCATCGACGGCGTCGGTGCGGTTTCGTTGGACATCGGGCAGCCGGAATAAATCCGCGCGCCACTCCGGGGAGGAAACAAGACATGACAGAGCAAGGCTCCGTAATCGTCGCCGGCGGCGGCATCGGCGGGCTGGCGGCCGCCTTGGCCCTGGTCCGCCAGGGATTCTCGGTCGACGTGCTGGAGCAGGCGGCCGAGGTCGGTGAAATCGGGGCCGGCATCCAACTCGGCCCCAACGCCTTCCACGCCTTCGACGCCCTGGGAGTGGGCGAGACCGCTCGCAGCCGCTCGGTCTTCACCGACGAGATGGTGATGCATGATGCCCTTGATGAGACGCTGGTCGCCCGCGTCCCCACCGGCGAAGCCTTCCGCCGGCGCTTCGCCAATCCTTATGCGGTGATCCACCGCGCCGACGTGCATCTGTCGCTGCTGGAGGGCGCCCAGAAAACCGGGCGGGTCAGGTTCCTCACCTCGACCCGGGTCGAGCGGGTCGAGCAAGATGACGATGGCGTCACCGTCTTCGACCAGCATGGCAAGGGCCATCGCGGCGTCGCGGTGATCGCCGCCGACGGGGTCCGCTCGGTGATCCGTCAGCAACTGGTCGGCGACCCGCCGCGCGTCTCCGGCCATGTGGTCTATCGCGCCGTGGTCGACAAGAAGGATTTCCCGGTCGACCTGCAATGGAACGCGGCCAGCATCTGGGTCGGCCCCAATTATCATCTGGTCCACTACCCCCTGCGCGGCGGCGAGCAGTACAACGTGGTGGTGACCTTCCACAGCCGCGACAAGGAGGAGTGGGGCGTCACCGAGGGCAGTCAGGCGGAGGTGCGGTCCTACTTCACCGACACCTGCCCGCGCGCCCGCCGGCTGATCGAACTGCCGAAGAGCTGGAAACGGTGGGCCACCGCCGACCGCGACCCCATCGGCCAGTGGTCGTTCGGCCGGGCCACCCTGCTGGGCGACGCCGCCCATCCCATGCTGCAATATCTGGCGCAAGGCGCCTGCATGGCGCTGGAGGACGCGGTCACCCTGGGCGAAGCCCTGCGCGCCAGCGACAACGACGTCGTCAAGGCCTTCGAGCTCTATCAGCGGTCGCGGATCGTCCGCACCGCTCGCGTCGTCTTGTCGGCGCGTGAGATGGGGCGTATCTACCACGCCAAGGGCGTCGAGCGTCTGGTCCGCAACGACCTGTGGCAGGGCCGCACGCCCGAGCGCTTCTATGACGCCATGGCGTGGCTGTACGGGTGGACCGCCGACACCTGCCTGACCACCCCCTGAACCAGGAGCCGAAGATGCAGATCTACAATTTCTTCCGCAGCGGCGCCTCGCATCGCCTGCGCATCGCCCTGAACCTGAAGGGGCTGGACTACGACTATGTCGCGGTGGACCTGCGGACCGGCAAGCATCTCGACGCCGCCTTCAAGGCCCTCAATCCCCAGGGCTTCGTTCCGGCCCTGGTGGATGGCGACCTGGTCTTGACCCAGTCGCCGGCGATCATCGAATGGCTGGAGGAGCGCTATCCCCAGCCGGCCCTGCTGCCCGCCGACCCGGATGACCGGGCACGGGTCCGGGCGTTGGCGGCGATCATCGGCTGCGACATCCACCCGCTCAACAACCGCCGTGTCCTGGAATACCTGCGCCAGACGCTGGGCTGCGACGAGGCGGCGGTGCTGAGTTGGTGCGCCACCTGGATCGGAGCCGGTTTCGAGGCGCTGGAACGGTTGCTGGCCGCCGACACAAGGCGCGGCGCGTTCTGCTTCGGCGGCGCGCCGGGCCTCGCCGACGTCTATCTGGTGCCTCAGGTCGAGAGCGCCCGCCGCTTCAAGGTCGACCTCGCGCCCTATCCCAATATTGTTGCCGTTGATCGGGCCTGTGGCGAACTCGATGCCTTCCGCCGCGCCGTGCCCGTCGAACAGCCCGACGCCGGATAAACCCGAGCGGACCATGGATGCGGACTCCGCCTCAACGACGGCAAACGGTTCGCGAATGGTTTTGGATGAGGCGCAAGCCCATCTCGGCGGCAAGGATCCGGACGCGCTCGACGGAGGTTCCGTCACGCGCGGCCAAGGTCCGCAGGATTGGATCGCTGAGCAGCTCTTCCAGCGGGGGTTCTCGGAGCCACCGGCTGTCTTCAGAAGCGTGGGCATTCTGCATTTTGAGCCTCTCTGTCTGGATGAGGGCGTATAGGCCGCCATTGTGGCGACATTGAGGCTGCCCCGGAATCAGCCACGCTTGTCACTCGGTCCGCCTCGTGGCGCCCGCTCCGTCCCCCGGACGCCGGAGGCAGGTTTTTAATTAAGGTTGTGCGCCCTGTATTCGCAAAGCGCCTGGATGTGGGGAGGGAGGGCGTCGAACAGGACCGACTTCAAGATGTCGCCGATGGTGACAAGGCCGATCATCCGGTGGTTCTCGTCGACCACCGGGATGTGGCGGATTTTCCGCTCCGTCATGGATTTGATGACGCGGTGGACGTCGTCGGTTTCGTGGCAGACCAGGACTTCGGACGTCATCACCTCGGCCACGCGCAGGCAGGAAATGGCCTGCCCCTGCTGTGCCAGGCTGCGAACGATGTCGCGCTCGCTGATGATGCCGGCGATGCGGCCGCTTGGATCGACGGCGACGACCGCGCCGATGTTCGACGTTGCGATCAGGCGCGCGACCGTGGTTGCGAACTCGTCGGGTGAAATGACGAGGTGGCTGATGTCCCTCGTCTTGCTGTCGAGAATGGACTTCACAATCATGATAGGCCTCCCAGTTCTGACGTTATTTTGATGTTCTTACGCATGGCATGCGCGGACGGGCGCATGCGTCGGCTTGTCGCCTTGTGTCGCGGGGCTCAGCCCTGCCATGCCACCTCGCCGTCCAGCAGTGTGGTCACCACCCGACACGCGGCGATCTGATCGGGGGGGAGTGTCAGGGGGTTCCGGTCGAGGATCGCCAGGTCGGCGAGCATGCTGGCGGCGATGCTCCCCTTATGGGCCTCCTCCCGGGAACACAGAGCGCCGGCGCCGGAATAGCAGCGCAAGGCCGTCTCCAGCAGGATGCCCTCCGCGACCGCCAGCGGCGCTCCGCCGTCCACATGGCGGGTGACCGCGGTGGCCATGGCCGGAAAGGGAGCGCTGGGGGTACCCTTGGCGTCGGATGCAGCCCCTCTTCGCGGCAGTCGCTGCGCGCCGAATACGGCCAGTTGGTGCAGTTTCTCGAGGACACCGACGATCTTCCGCGTCTGTTCGGAACCCTCCTCAGCCAGGACAGGCGAAATTGACCTTCCCGACGCGGTGAATTTTGGGCGGCCAAAAAATACCGTTCAAGATCAATGCACCGTACAGACCATGGACGCGCGGAGGATGTGATGATTTTTGTGTTATTTCAATGTAGTAGCCGGGCCTATGGAGGTGCCGGAAACGTCGGGAAACGACAGTTTTCGTGTCAATAGAATCAAATGGTTAGCGGATGGTTTTGGACGCGGGCGTCGAAGGCAGCCGATCTGCTCCGTGGTGCCCCGAAGGGCTGCGTAGCAAGCCTGCCACGCTCCGTTCGTCAGGTTCTTGAATTCGTCGTAACCTGCTGTGATTGGCCGGATTGATCGAAGGCGTTTGGGCCTGTCTCAGCCTTTGACGGCCTTGCCGTTCCTTAGAACTTACCGCATAGTCCAACCTCTGTTGCCCGGCCTCACAGAAGTGGACCCATTAGCGATGGCAGTGACGAGCGGTGCGTCCACCACTGTCCCCGACGAATCGGGGGGCGCCCCGGCGTTTGTCCGCTACCTCCCCGTCGCGGTGCATAAACAACAATTCGCCATCCCGCTGGATCGGGTCATCGGCGTCGTCGAAAGCTCCAAGATCACACCCTTGCCCTTCAGCCCGCCGCCCTTCGAGGGGCTGGTGCTGGCCATGGGCCAGGTGGTGCCGCAGATCAGTCTGGCCGCCTTGTTCGGATTGCCGCCCAGCGATGGCGGCGTGGTGGTTCTGATTTCCGATCGGGGCGGCAGTGTCGGCCTGCGGGTCGATCACGTCCATGCCATGGTTCAGGTGGAGTGGGAGCAGATCGCCCTGGCCTCGCCCGAGGAGCGCGATGTCCAGCCGCTGATCGTGGGCCGTTTTGGGGACGAGGCGGCGTCTTGCGGCGTCTTGAGCCTGGATCATCTGACCAGCGACACCATGACCATGACGGTGGCGGCAAGCGGCTCGGTCATGCTGGCGACCGAGGCGGCGGCGGGAGCCGTCGACGATGACGAGACCGCCGACCATCAGGCCGAGCCCTATCTGATAATCGAGGTCAGCGGCGAACCCTATGCGGTGAAGGTCGATCACCTGATCGAACTGTTGGAACTATCGACACTGCGCTCGGTGCCGCAGGCGCCGGACTGGATCGAGGGCATGATCGATTTGCGGGGCGAGCCGATCTTGGGTCTGTCCCTGGCGGCCTTGCTCAATCGCCCTCGGGGCGAGGCGGGAAAACTTGGTCTTATGGTGGCGCATCCGGCGGGAGCGGTCGCCCTGGTGGCCGAGTATAGCCGTGGCATCGAGCGGTTCGCCGCCGAGCAGATCCACCCCCTGCGTGAACCCATGGCCGGGATTTCCAGCTATCTGGTCCGGGCCGATGACAGCATCGTGGCCATCATCGATCCCGCGTCCATGCTGCGTCCGGTTGACGAGGATCTGCGGGACTGGGTTCCCTCCGTCAATGCCGAGGACCATGCCGCCCCGACGGCGCGGCCCATGGAGTTCCATCAGTTCCTGACCTTGCGGGTGGGCCGCGAGTTTCTGGCCATTCCCCTCGACCGCATCCAGCGGCTTCAGGCGGCGGTGCAGATGACGCCCATTCCCGACCAGGGGCTGGGCTTCGACGGTCTGGCCGATGTGGGCGACGCCATCGTGCCGGTGATCGATCTGCGCCGGATTCTGGCCGGTGACGCCGAGGCTCCTGGCAGCGACGCGCCGCCGCCCTGTCTGCTGGCCATGATCGAAGGCGGGGTGGCCGGCATCATCGTCAATCAGGTTCTGCGCATCGAGACCGTGCCGGAAAGCCAGATCAGCCTGGCCGAAGATACGCCGAATCTTCCGGTGACCCATGTGCTGCACCTGCAGGATCGTCTGATGTCGGTGGTCTCGCTCGACCGCCTGCTGCCGCCGCTTTGAGATTGGAGAACGTCACCTTGTCCCCAAGGCTTGTTCTGATCGGTTGCGAGCCCGTGCTCCATGACCTGCTGGCCGAGCGGCTGGGGGAGGCGTTCGAGATCGTCGGCCGGGCCAGCAGCGCCGATGACGCGCTGTTGGTGGTCCGTTCCACCCCGGCGGATGTGGTGCTGCTCGATACCGATTTGTGGAAGACCGACCCTGCCGCCCTGGTCTCCAAGCTGGCTCTGGTCGGTGCCGCGCCGGTGGTGGCGCTGTCGTCTCGGGCGGCGCCGGGGGGCAAGGGCTGCGACGCGCTGCTCGGCGCGGGGGCTCGGGCCGTGGTGGCCAAGGGCGCCGGACAATTGCCGTTGGATCTGATCGAGGGCGTCGGCGAGGCCCTGGTGGCAACCTTGACGCGGGTGATCTCGCCATGAGCACCGCCAGCAGCGAACTCATCGAACAATTCGCCATCGAGACCCAGGAGCATCTGGACGCCATCGAGCCCATTCTGCTCCAGGCGGAATGGACGCCCCCGGATAAGCCCGCCATCGCGGCCCTGTTCCGGGCGTTTCACTCCATCAAGGGGCTGTCGCGGCTGATCGAGTTGCGAGGCCTGGAGACCCTGGCCAATCATGCCGAAAGTCTTCTGGGCGAGGTCCGCGCCGAGCGCCAGGCCCTGGATAGCAAGGTGCTGGCGCTGTTGCTGGAGGCTCTGGACGGCATCCGCCTCCTGCGCGAACAGGGCATCGTCAACGGCATCGACTCCCAGCCTCCCCAGGAACTGATCGCCGCCCTCGACGCGGCGACCCGGGGAAGCGCCGGTGGCCCAGCCGTTGCGTTCGCCGCCGCGCCCGCCGCCGGGGCCGAAGCGGCTTTGCATGACGATCACGACACCTTGGTCTATTTCGCCGAAATGCTGGTGGAATGCCTGCCCAATCTGGCGGTTCTGGCCGGTGGCGAGGGCGATGCCGAACAGGCGGCGGATGATCTTGACGTGCTGATGGTCGCGGCGGAACGGCTTCAGCTGAACGGCCTGCATGATCGATTGGCGAGGCTAGGCGAGGCCTCCGGTCCGGCGCGCATCCATCGGTTGGCGGCGGTTCTGGCCGATGCCCGGCGGTTTGGGCGCTTGACCGGGCTTGATGTGGGCGCCGATGCGGCCCTGGCGGAGGCGGCGGTTCCCTTGCGGCGCGCTATGTCAGAGGCCGCCGGTGCCCTGGCCGATGGGATTGCGTCCGATCCGGTGGCGGCGGTGGCTCTGGCCGAGCGGCTGGTGGGGCTGGCCGCCGTCGGACTGGAGGATGGTGGTATTGCCGTCCTCGCCTTGCAGTCTCTGGGCAACGTGGCTGTGCAGGAGCCTGCCGTGGCGGCGCTCCGCCTGCTGGCCGCCAATTTCGCCAGCGATGGCGTGGGGGCTCCCGACCTGTTGAGTATGGCGGCCGAGCATCTGCGCGATGTCCTGTTGGTCGGGCGGACCTTTTCGGCGCCGCTGCGCAAAGTGCTGGAGGATCGCGGCATCGATGTGGAGCTGTTGGGCGAGCCCGATACCGCCTCCCTGGTGCAGTTGGCGACCATCCTGGAGGGGGGGCAACGCAAGCTGGTTGCCGTAACCCTGTCGCTGCCGCCGAAAAACGACCGCCCCGGCCTACTGCGTCGGCTCGGCCGCCTGTTCCAGCCCGCCCTGGCCCAGGCCTCGGCCCCCACCGGGATCGAGGCGGTGGTGCTGTTGATGGTGACCTCCCGGAGTACGGCGGGGCTGAAGTCGGACATTCTGGGCGCCTATACCGATGCGGTTTTCGTGGATGTGCACGAGTTCGACGGTCAGGCCTTCGAGCATCCCTGGGCTCCGGTCCGCAGCGCGGCGGCGGGCAGCGGCGGGATTGCGGACAATCAGGTCCGGGTTCCGGTGGAAATCCTGGACCGGCTGTTCGGCCGCATCGGCGAGTTCTTTGGCATCAGCAGCGCGCTCAACGTCCTGATGGTCGACTCGCAGGTTCCGATGGTCCTGCATCGTCTCGCCGATCATCTGGCATCGACGGCGCCCGAGCTTCTGCCCAGTATCGAACTTTTACAGCGGCAGCAAAGCGACCTGTCCCAGATCGAGGCCGAAGTTCACCGACTGGTCAGTCTGGTTCACGAGGCGACCCTGGGCCTGCGGGTCATTCCGCTCGACGTGGTGTTCAACCGCTTCCCCCGCATGATCCGCGAGATTTCCAAGGCGCAGGGCAAGATCATCCGGTTCGAGGCACGGGCCGAGGGCATCAAGGTCGACAAGGGCATGACCGAGCTGCTGGCCGACCCCTTGATGCATATGCTGCGCAACGCCATAGACCACGGCATCGAATCGCCGGACGAGCGGATGGCCTTGAACAAGCCCAAGGTGGCCAGCATCCGCCTCAGCGCCATCCAGAACGGCAATCGCATCACCGTCGAGATCGCCGATGACGGCCGTGGCGTCGATGCCGAGCGGGTCCGACGCCGGGCGGTCAGCCAGGGTCTGATCACCGAGGCGGAAAGCCAGAAGCTGTCCAAGGATCAGATCTATCGCTTCATCTTCGCGGCCGGGTTCTCCACCGCCGATCAGGTCACCGAGACCTCGGGGCGTGGCGTCGGCATGGATGTGGCGCTGATCAATGTCTCGCGCCTGGGTGGGCGCATCGATATCCAGACCATTCCCGGCCAGGGCACCACGTTCCGGCTGGATATGCCGCTGTCGGCGGCCATGCAGACGGTGCTGCTGGCGGAAACCCGGGTCCAGACCGTGGCCTTCCCCGAGCGCATGGTGGTCGAGGCGGCAACGGTACCCAAGAGCGCAGTCCAATTCGTCAACGGCCAGCGGGCCATCCTGATGCATGACCGTTTCCTGCCGCTGTTCCGGCTGGCCGATCTGCTGCATCTGCCGGAGGGTCCAAGCGAACAGGCAGGAGAGGATCTGGCGATTGTCGTCGTGACCTCCAAGCGCTTCCGCTATGGCGTCGAGGTCGAACGCATCTTGCGGCGTCACGAGATGCTGATTCGGGAAACTCATCCACGCATCGCCCAATTGCCGGGTATCGGTGGCGTCTCGACCCTGGGCACCGACCGCATCGTGCTGGTGGTGGATCAGGACGGCCTGACCGATCTGGCCCGTGGGGCGATCGTGCCGGGAATGCGGGCCGTGCCGCGAGCGGCGGAGTAGCCGAAGATGGAGTTCGGCTACCTTCATGTCCGCTGTGGTCCCTACCGCATTCTGATTCCCGGTGACAACGTCTCCAGCATTGATCCGCTGCCCGAGTTGGGGCCACGGCAATTATCGCTTCACCTCGCCCGGCTTCAGAGCTGTTCCCTGATCATCGACGGCCGAACCCTGCTGGGGATCGATGCGGCGGGGCCGGTGGAGCCGCGCGTTATGATCCATTGGAGTTCGATGTGTTTCGCGGTCAATGTCGCCCTGGTGGTCGATGGGGTCGAGGGCCTGCGCGGCGGCTATGACGCCGAATTCCTGCCGCTGCCGCGTGTGCCCGTCGCCTTTGACCGGCTGTTCGACCGGCTGGTCTATGATGCCGATGGTGGGTTTCTGCTAAGGTTGCGCCAAGATATTCAGCCCGCACTCGACACATCCATTAGCCGACGCGGTTTCTGCCGGGCGGTGATCGGTGTTATCCCGCCCGCTCAAATTGGGGAATAGAGGACTGCCATGACCACGGAACCCAAGAAGCGCATTCTGGTCGTCGATGACAGCTTCATCATGCGCAAGCTGGTCAGCGATCTGGTCTCCAGCGACCCGGATATGGAGGTGGTCGATACCGCCGAGGATGGCCGCATCGCCTTGCAGAAGGTGCGCGAGTGCAAGCCTGATCTGGTGTTGCTGGATATCGAGATGCCCGAAATGTCGGGTCTGGAGACCTTGCGCAGACTGGGCCTGCGCAGCAAGACCAAGGTGGTGATCCTGTCTTCGCTGGGTCAGGAGGGGACGCCCGAAACCGCCGAGGCCCTACGCCTGGGCGCGGCGGCGGTCTTGGGCAAGCCGTCGGGCTCCATCAGCCTGGACCTGGAGGCCCGCAAGGGCTCCGAGATTCTGCGCACCATCCGCAATACCCTGGGCATGCCGCTGCTGGCGGGCGTCACCTATGAAGTCAGCGGCCCGACTGCGTCCGAGGCGACCACGGCCCCGGCAGCCGTCGGGGCCGCCAACGCGTTCCAGGATACCCTGCTGAGCGCCTTGGCCTCCGGCGTGCTGATGTTCGATGCCGCCGGACGGCTGGTGACCGCCAACGAAGCCGCAGGCAAGCTTTTGGGCAATCCCGGCCTGGGCGGTGGTGGTTTGACCCTGGATCAGGTGTTCGACGATTACAACGAAGGCCTGGGCGCCGATATCCGCGAGGTGCTGGCGACCGGTCAGGCTTTGGCGCCGAATGTGACCGATTATGGTCTGCCGGACGGAAGCTGGCAGCCGATCCGCCTTGCCGCCATGCCCTTGCCCCAGGCCGGTGGCGGCCATGGCGTCCTGGTCCTGATCGACGATATGAGCCGCGAGCAGGAGGTCAAGAAGATCCTGTCCCGCACCCTGTCCGACGATGTGGCGGCCAAGCTGCTGTCGGGAGGCAAGCTCAGCCTGGGCGGGGTGATGGAGAAGGCCTCCATCCTGTTCTCCGATATCCGCAGCTTCACCAACCTGTCCGAGGAGTTGGGGGCGGCGGGTGTCGTCGATATGTTGAACGAGTACTTCTCGTTCATGGAAGACATCCTGAAGGGCAATGGCGGCGTCATCGATAAGTATATCGGCGACGCCATCATGGCCCTGTTCGGTGTCCCGGCCAAGCTGGGCAAGGATGCGGACCGGGCGGTCAAGGCCGCTCTGGACATGCTCGCCGCGCTGGAGGTCTTGAACAAGGACCGGGGAGCGCGCGGACAGAAGGCCATCGCCATCGGTGTCGGCATCAGCACCGGCGAGGTCATCGCCGGTAATATCGGCTCGCCCACCCGCATGAACTACACGGTGATCGGCGACACGGTTAATCTGGCGTCCCGGATCGAATCCCTGACCAAGCAATACGGCGCCGAGCTGCTGATCTGCGGCGAGACCATGGCGGCCCTGTCCGAGCCGGTCCTGGCCCGCAAGGTCGATCTGGTCCGGGTCAAGGGCCAGACCGCCGCCGTGGTGCTGTATCAGGTGTTCCGGCCGGACGCGGCCCTCGACCCGGTCTGGTTGCAGGCCTATTCCCAGGGCTTCGAGGCCTATACCGGCGGGGATTGGGGCGCCGCGCTGGGCCATCTGGAGCGCGCCAAGGCGCTGCGCCCCGATGACAAGGCCGCCGCCCTGGTGATGGAGCGCTGCCGTATCCTCCAGGCCAATCCGCCGGAAGCATGGGATGGCGTCTGGACCCATCACGAGAAGTAAAGCACCAACCATGACCCGCGATGACAGGTTCTGATCGCGGGACATATCACTTGCCGACAAGTTGCATTCACGCATACTGCCCCATGACCGATAACTCGGTTCGATGACTGAAGGAGCGAAGCATGTTTGGGTCCATGAAGATCAGGGATAAGCTGCTATTCCCGATTGTGCTCTTGATCCTTGTCACCATCGGATCGTCCTATGTTCTGGTCGAGGAGCTGACCCAGACCAATGCCGCCTTCGAGTCGCTGATCAAGACCAAGCTGAAGGCCCGGTTCCTCTCCAAGGACGTCACCGCCCAATTGTCCGAGGCCGGGCGACTGGCCAATCTGATGCTGCTGCAACGCGAGCCCGCCGATATCAAGGCGAGTGGTGACAAGTTGCAGGCGGTGTTCGATGTGATCGCCGCCCGCCGGGACGAGCTTTCCAAGCTGGCGCCCGACGCCGAAGCCGCCATCGGCAAGACGACGGTGTCGCTGAACGCCATGTCAGGGGCTTTGAAGCCGACCTTGGAACTGAAATATGCCCGTGACTTTGACGGCGCCACGGCATACTGGGCGGCCAATGCCCGCTCGGCTCTGCTGCCCGCTTTGAATGCCATGAACGAGACCGCCGACCACTTGGCCCAGGCCGCCAATGACGCGGTGGCGGCTCAGGTGGCGGCCACCAACGACAAGATTCGGACCCTTGTCATCGCCCTGGTGATCTCCATCACCCTGATCAGCGTCCTGACCCTGGCCATCATCCTGCGCGGCGTGGTCAATCCGTTGAACCAGTTGACCAAGAAGATCATCCAGCTGTCTTCCGGTGACGGCAATTTCGAACTGCCCGAGGCAGAGCGTGGCGACGAACTGGGTTCCATGGGCAAGGCCCTGCTGGTCTTCCGTGCCAATGCCGAGAAGATCAAGGTGGCCATGGGCGCCGAGGCGGTCACCATCGAGATCGGCGAGGTCATCACCAAGGCGGCGCAGAACGATCTGACCGTGCGGGTGGAACTGGGCGACAAGACCGGCTTCCTGCGCAATATCGGCGTCGCCATCAACCAGTTGCTGGAGCGCTCCAACGCCACCTTGAAGGATATCGGCCAGAAGACCCGTCAGGTCGCCGATGCGGTGATCGAGGCCAGCGCCGCCGTGGGGCAGGTCTCCAGCGGCGTGCGCTCCCAGAACGCCGCCGTGGGGCAGGTCAGTCAGGCCCTGGCCGAATCGGCCCTGGCTATCCGCACTGTCTCCAGCAGCGCCAATACCGCCAATGACAAGGGCATCATGGCGGCTCAACTGGTGGAGCGCGGCCAGCTTTCGGCCGAGGAACTGTTCGGGATCGTGGAAAAGATCGCCCAGAACAGCCGCAAGATCAGCCAGATCACCCAGGTCATCGCCGGTATCGCCAACCGCACCCATATCCTGTCGCTGAACGCCGCCATCGAGGCGGCCCGCGCCGGTGAACACGGCAAGGGCTTCGTGGTGGTGTCGCAGGAGGTGGGCAAGCTGGCCGAAAGCGCCGCCCAGAACGCCCAGCAGATCACCGATATCGTCGAGCAGGCCACCGCCGACGCGGCGGCGGGGCGCACCGCCTCGCTGGAGGTCAAGAAGACCATGGATTCCATCGCGGGCGAGGTTTCCCAGACCAGCCAGATGATCCAGTCCATCGCCGCCGCCATGGAAGAGCAGCAGGCGACGGTCACCCAGATCGAAAACAATCTGGTGGATATCCGGGGTATCGCCTCGGGCAACGCCGTCGCCGCCGAGGAAATCACCGCCACCATGATCCAGCTGTCCCAGCTTGCCGCCGAGCAGCGCCAGCAGGTCGATCAGTTCAAGACCAGCTAAAGTTGGACGGCTGGCAGGAACCCTCACTCCGTATCGCGCGCTTGATCGAGGCGCGATACGGGCTGAGCCTGCCCTTGCAGCGTGACCGCCTGCTGGGGTTTCTCGGCAGGCGCTCCGCCCAGGATCAACTGCAACTGGCCGACCATCTGGCGCTGGCGCCCGAGGCCGATCCGGTGTGGCAGGACCTCATCGAGGCCATGCTGGTCCACGAGACCTTCTTCTATCGCCATATGGAACAGCTCAACGTGGTCCGCCGCGAGGTTCTGCCGGTGCTGCGTCAGCGCCGGACAGCCCCGATCACGGTGTGGTGCGCCGGATGCGCCACCGGCGAGGAGGCCTATACCCTGGCCTTCCTGATGCGGGAGGCAGCCTGCCCCGGACGCATCACCGCCACCGATCTCAGCGCGACCTCCGTCGCCACCGCCAGGGCCGGTCTTTACCGCCGCAAGCCCGGCCTCAACAGTTTTCGCGCCCTGCCCGACGAGGCCTGGCGCCATTTCGATGCCCATCCCACTGATCCCGACAGTTGGGCGGTGGCCGCCGGAATCCGCCAAGCGGTGGATTTCAAGGTCCACAATCTGATGACCCGCTTTCAGTCGGGGGAGACGGTCGATCTGATCTCGTGCCGCAACACCCTGATCTATTTCAGCGAGGACAGCCTGCGTCAGGTGGAGGCCATGCTGGTGGCGGCGTCCCGGCCGGGCACCGTCCTGCTGCTGGGGCCGGCCGAACGGCTGCGTTACACCGATGTGTTCGTGCCCATGACCGCCTCCCACCCGCAGATTTTCCACTGGCCTTTGCCAGAGGTGCCGTGATGGCCCTCCGTATCGCCCTGGTGGTTCAGACCGAGTTCCTGCGCCTTGTGCTGCGGCAGTTGCTGCGCCGTCAGGTCGGGGCCGAGATCATCGCCGAGGTCGCCGATCTCGGTGCGGCTGGGGCTTTGCCCGATGTCGGTTGTCTGATTATCGAACGCAGCCTGTGCGAGGGTGAAGGCAGGGGCCTTGCCGCGATCCTCGGCCATCACCGGGGGCAGATCATCCTGGTCGGGGAAGGGGAAATCGTCACCGTTCCCGCAGGCGTAACGCCGGGCGATGTGACCTTGGTTCCGGCGGGGCATCCGGGGGCCAAATTGGACCCCGCCGCCCTGGGGGAGCGGCTGGCCCTGGCCATGGCGCATCCCGTTGTCACGACTGCGGTGAAAGCCTCGGTGGCGGACACTCCACCCGCCCGGTCCAGGCGGGCGCGGCGCCCGGCTTTGGTCGGCGTTGCGGTTTCCACCGGTGGGCCGGAGACCCTTCAGGTGTTGCTTAAGGCGCTTGATCCGCCGGTGTGCCCCATCGTCATCGCCTTACACAGTCCCGAGGAGCACGCCGCCAGCCTAGCCCATCACCTTACCGTAGTATCGGGGCACACCGTTATCGTGGGAGAGGCTGGGCCGCTCCCCCCCCGTGGCATCATCCTCCTGCCGGGCGGCGTCGATCATGGTCTGGTGGACACCATCCATGGATTGTCCCTGCGCCGGGTACGGGGCGGGACCTCCAACTTCCATCCCAACGGGGACATTCTGCTGTCCAGCATGGCCGACCTGGACTGCCCGGTGGTGGGGGTGATTCTAACCGGCATGGGGACTGACGGCTGCGAAGGTGCCAAGGCCCTGAAAGCCCGCAGTTATCCGGTGCTGGCGCAGAGCCCGGCCAGTTGCATCGTCGCCGGGATGCCCTCTGCCGCCATCGCTGCTGGCGCCGTCAGTGAAACCGCCCCTCCCGAGGGTATCGCCCTGCGGCTGAACGACTGGTTCGCCCTGCCGGAGAACTGATTCACTTCGCACCGGGCAGAGTTTTGCGAAACATTTTATATCAATGATATCATTGTAAAACAATGTACTAGTGAACAGTACAGACCATGCAAGGGTCGAAGGAGCGGACCACCTGTTGGACCGCTACCGGCGTGGTCTCGTCCGGTCGCACCGGCGTGCCGACCAGGGCCTGTTCGAGGGCGCCGGGCGTTCCCGTCCCATCGCGGGGAGAGAAGTTCCAGGTGGTGGGGGCGATGATCTGGTAGCCGTCGATCCGGCCGTCCCGGGCGGTCAGCCAGTGCCCCAAGGTGCCCCGGGCCGCTTCCACCAGACCGAGGGCGGCGCCTTCGGCCACCGGCTCGCCGGGGGCGAGGCAGAACGGCTCGCCCGGCCGCAAGCTCCGTGCCCAGTCTTCCATGGCCGGGATCAGCCGGGCCAGTTCCAGCAGACGCGCCACCACCCGGGACCGTACCGAGCCGCCGCCGTCGGCGGCAATCATGGCGCGGGCCAGCGGGTGGCCATCCACCACCTGGCGCGCCAGGGCGCCGACCTCGACCACCCGCCCATCCAGGCGTGGGGCTTTGCACCAGCTATAGGCGTCGGGCTTGTCCGGGGCGGGCAGGGTGAGGCCGGCGAAGGGAGCGGCGGCGCTTCCCGCCATCCAGGCGCTGGCGACGTCCTCGGTGATGGCGGCCGGCTCGAACGGCGTGACGCGGCCGCTTCCATCCCAGACTCCCGACTGGAACAGGCCGAAGCTGCCCGACGAGGCCATGACCGAAGGCCCCCGGCCCAGGCGGTCCAGTTCAAGGTCGCGGGCGATGTGGAGGAACAGGCGGAAATCACCCTGATCGGGGGCGGCGGCGTCGGTCCAGGCCTCCAGGGCAGCCACCGTGTCCAGCGCGGCGATGGCTTCCAGCCGGTCGGCGAAGACGATGGTCTCCAGCGCTTCGCGGAACTCGGCCAGGATCGCCAGCAGCCGCACCCGCTCGGCCGGGTCTACCGCCTTGGTGACGCCGCCGGGCTGCAAGGCCAGCGAGTGAGGCCACTTGCCCGCCAGCAAGCCCAGCAGGTGCAGGAAGCGGGCCCGTGCCGGCAGCAGGGCACGGGTGCATTCGCCTTCGTTGGCGGCGAAGCGCCGCCGCGCCGCGGCAAACCACGGCCGCTCGGCGTAGCAGGCCCGCGCGAGGTCGGGGCTGAAAAACAGGATGAAATGAGTCAGGTGGTCGGCGGCGTTCTCGCAGGCGAGGATGAGGTCGCCGGCCAGACGGCCGTTGGCCGGCATGTCGGCGCCGCTGACCTGGGCCAGGGCGCGGGCGGCGGCCACCGACTGCGACACCGAACAGATGCCGCAGATGCGCGGCGCGATCACCAGGGCGTCGCCGGCCGGACGCCCCAGCAGGATCTGTTCGAAGCCGCGATAGAGCGGGGCGGTGACGCGGGCCTCGGCGACGGCGCCGTCCCGGATGTCCAGCGTCACTTCAAGGTCGCCCTCGACCCGGTTGAAGGGACCGACGATCAGGCGAGTGGAGGCGCTCATGGTAGTTTGGCCGGGCGGCGGGCGGGAGGAATCAGCACATGGTCGGCATGGGCGTTGGTGCGCACCCGCTGCGGCGTCGCCGACTTGGACAGCGCCGCCAGCGCCACGAACCATGCCTTGGGCATGTCCAGCGGCAGCCCGACCGGGATGCCGGCCAGTTTGGCGGTCTCCTGGAAGGGGCCGTGCGGCGATTCGAAGCCGGGGCTGGTGCAGTTGATGCAGGTATAGCCGGCGTCGGTGCACGAGCCCGAGCCGTTCCAGCGCCGAATGTTGCAGTCGCCCGGCGCCTGGGTGGCGCGGCAGCCGAGATTTTCCATCAGGCAACCGCGATCCGACGGCCGCGCGGCGCTGGCCTTGAACTCGTAGAACTCGTTGCGCGAGCAGCCGTGATGGGCGAGATGGTCGGCGATGGCGCGCGGCCGGCCCAGGGTGTCCAGCCGCTCGGGGCCGAACGCGTCCAGCGCCAGGGCCGCCAGGGTTTCCACCACCCAGCCGGGATGGGGGGCGCAGCCGGAGATGTTGACCACCGGCAGGCCCGAGGCGGAGCGAAATCCCTTGCCCAGGGCGCCGCCCATGTCCCCGCCGGAATATTGCAGGCCGCGCGCTCCGGTGGGATTGCCGCCGGCGGCAGGAAAGCCGCCGAAGCTGGCGCAGCTGCCGATGGCGACCACGTGGCGCGCCTTGGCCGCCAGCGTGGCGACCCAGTCCTGCATGGCGCGGCCGGTGCCCGACAGCATCTGGAACCGGCCGGTGCCGTTGGGGCCGTTCAGCACCGAGCCCTCGACGCAAAGACAGTCCAGCGTTACCCGACCGGCGGCGACGTCGTCCAGGATGGCGACGGCCTCGTGCCCGCTTTCCTCCGACAGCGACGGATGCCACAGCAGGCGGATGCCGAACCGGCCCAGGGCCTTGGCCAGCCCCAGGTCATCGGCCGCCAGCGCCGACATGGTGCAGCCGCCGCATGACCCGGCCTGTAGCCAAAGAACGGTGAACTCTTGCGCCATGGGCCTCGTCGCCAGGAAAATGACGACCCCACCTTAGGCGCGAGGCGGGCGCGGGTGCAAGGGGCGGACTACGCCGCCAGCTTGGTCAGGGTGACTTCCAGGCGGTCATGGGTGGCGGTGTCGAGGGCGAATTGCAGGCGGGTGCAGTCGTTCTCCACCGCGACGATGCGGGCGCGCACCGGCAGGGTGTCGATGGTGATCTCCAGCACGCTTCCGACCGGCTGCGGCAGCGCCGTGGAAATCCGGCCGCCATCGCTGGAAACGTCCACCAGGGTGGTGCTGATCTGGCTCACGCCGACCTTGACCATCACCGGCAGTTGGACCTTGCGGCGCTGGCTGTGGCGGCGGTCGCCGGCGGTCTTGATGGCGCTCAGGAAGTCGGCGACCTCGGTGGCGAGGCTGTCGGACTGCTTCGACAACTCGTCGGCGGTGGTCAGCACCTCGTGGGCGGCGGTGCCGGTGGTGGTGGCGCCGTCGTTGACCAGGCTGATGCTCGACGTCACCTCGCGGGTGCCGCTGGACGCCTGCTGAACGTTGCGGGCGATCTCGCCGGTGGCGGCGGTCTGCTCCTCCACCGCCGCGGCGATGGCCGAAGCGTTCTCGGTGATGGCCGAAATGGTCTTGCCGATACCCTTGATGGCGCCGACGGCGTCGCGGGTGACCGACTGCACCGAGTTGATCTGGATGACGATGTCGTCGGTGGCCCTGGCGGTCTGGGTGGCGAGGTTCTTGACCTCGTTAGCGACCACCGCGAAGCCTTTTCCGGCGTCACCCGCTCTTGCCGCCTCGATGGTGGCGTTGAGCGCCAGCAGATTGGTCTGGGCGGCGATGTCGTTGATCAGGGTCACCACTTCGCCGATTTTCCCGGTGGCGTCGGACAGGGTGGCGACGATGGTGTTGACCCGTTCCGCTTCCTCGGCGGCACGGTGGGCGATCTCGGTGGAGTTGCTGATCTGGCGGGAAATCTCGGATTCCGAGGCGGCCAGTTCCTCGGCGGCGGCGGCCACGGTCTCTACGTTGACCGAGGCCTGCTCGGCGGCGGCGGCCACCACGGTGGATTGCCGCGACGTGTCCTCGGCGATGGAGGTCATGGATTGGGCCGAGTCGCGCAGATGGTGGGCCGAGGCGGTGACGCTGTGAAGCACGCCGAGGACACTGGCGTTGAAATCGGAGGTCAGGCGTTCGATGGCTTCCTGGCGGCGGTTGCGGGCCACCTGCTCGGCCTGCTGCTGCGTCTCCAGGCGGCGACGCTCGATGCCGTTGGTCTTGAACACGCGTAGCGCCCGGATCATCTCGCCGATCTCGTCGCCGCGCTCGATCTCGGAGATGGCGACATCAAGGTTGCCGTCGGCCAGATCGCGCATGGTGGCGATGCTGGCCTTGAGCGGCAAGGCCAGACTGCGCCGGGCGATGGTCCAACTGATGGCGATGGTGGTCAGACAGATCAAGATCGTCGCGACGATGACCGAAAACAGGGTGTCGTTGGCGGATTTGAGGAATTCGGCCTTCTTCATGCCCACGTAGAGGACGCCGACGACGTTGCCGCCGCTGTCGAGGATGGGGTCGTAGGCGGTCATGTAGGGCTCGCCCAGGATTTCGACCTCGCCCCGGAAGCCGGTCTTGCGGTCGAACACCGCCTGATAGGCGGCGGTCTTGGCCAGTTGGGTGCCTACCGCCCGGGTGCCGTCCGGCTTCATCACATTGGTGGAGACGCGGGTGTCGCCCATGAAGACGGTGGCGGTGCCGCCCACCAGCACCTTGATCTTGTCCACCACCTCGAAATTGCCGTTGAGGACGTGGTCGCCGGCCAGCAGCTTGCCATCGACGATGCTGAACACCGTGCCCTTGGCCTTCAGCGCGTCCCACGCCACCTTGATATTGGTGTCGACCCGCTCGCGTGCCGCGTCGGCGGCACCGGCGTAAAGCAGGGTCCGGGTCAGCAGGGTGACGCAGATTCCCAGGAGCAGCACGCCGAAAACCGCCAAGGCCATGATCTTCGGAACCATCCCCACCCGGCCCATGCCGCCGAAGATCTTGCTCCCTGGAATAGTCATTTCCCACGCTCCCGCTCGGTGTTGAGCCTAGAGAATACCATGGTGGTGCGCCGCAACAAATAAGTCATAGAACATATTGTTAGAATACGTAACATTCAGTATTCGCATGACGCATGAAGCCCGCCTCCAGGAAGAGGCGGGCTTTGTGTTTCGAATTTCGGAGATTACTCCGCCGCGGCCGGGGCCGCCGCCGGATGTTCCGGACTCTTGGCCGGCATGACGCTGATCAGCGAGGTGATCAGGGCAGCCAGGAACGGCATGGCCTGCACCACCAGGACCAGCGACCACAGCCGCACATCCGGGTCGTAGAAGTTGTTCTTGGGCAGCAGGACCGCGAAGGCGGCGATGTATTGCACCAGCATCAGGGCGGATTCTTCCGACGCCATCATGAAGCCCTGGGTGAAGGCCGCCTTGTTGGCCATCTTGGGGGTGCGCATGAACGGCGTCGACTTGGTGAAGATACCCTGCCACATGGCCCAGGCGATGGAATAGGTCAGGCCCATGCCGGCGATGGCGGCCAGGGTGCGCTGGCGCAGGCTGCACTTCACCCTGGTGCCGTAGAGGAAGAAGTGGTGGAAGATCTTGGCCACGAACACGCCCACCGTCGGCAGGGTGAAGACGGCCAGCGGCGTGCTGAAATAGCGTGGCGCCACCACCATGCCCAACGACCACAGCACCGAGGCGGCCACGAACAGCAGGTAGAGGCCATCGACGATCCAGGGCAGCCAGCCGGAGATGAAGTGGTATTTCTGGCCGGCGGTCAGGCCGCTTTTGGCGAAGGGCGCCAGCGAGCGCCAGTGCGCTTTCAGGATCTGCACCGCGCCGTAGGCCCAGCGGAAGCGCTGCTTCTTGTAGGCCATGAAGCTGTCGGGGACCAGCCCGTGGCCCAGGCGGTCGGGGACGTAGACCGACTCGTAGCCTTCCTTCATGAAGCGCAGGCCCAGTTCGGCGTCCTCGACGATGCACCACTCGCCCCAGCGGCCGGCCTCTTCCAGCGTCTTCTTGCGGATCAGGGTCATGGTGCCGTGCTGGATGATGGCGTTGGCCTCGTTGCGGTAGACCATGCCGATGTCGAAGAAGCCGGCATACTCCCAGTTGATCATCTCCTTGAACAGGTCGTTTTCCCATTCACGGTGATCCTGGGGGGCCTGGACATGGCCGACCTTGGGGTTCTCGAAATAGGGCACCAGCCCCTTCAGCCAGTTCTTGTCGACGATGTAGTCGGAATCCACCACGCCGATGATCTCGGCGTCCTCGGCGGTGACCGACAGGCCGAAATTCAGCGCGCCGGCCTTGGCGCCCGGCCAGGGGGCCAGATGGTAGAAGCGGATGCGCGGATCATTCAGCGATTCGCAGTAATCCTTCACCGCGCCCCACACCAGGGGGTCCTTGGTGTTGTTATCCAGCACGATGACTTCCAAATTGGGATAGTCCAGCCCCAGCAGGCTGTTGATGGTGAGCTTCACCATCTCGGGCGGCTCGTTGTAGCAGGGCAGGTGCAGCGACACCTTGGGGAAGGTCTTGCAGTCTTCCGGCGGCAGGGCGTGGAACTTGCGCTTGAAACGGCTGGCCCAGGTCAGTTCGGTGACCTCGATGCCGGCGATCAGCACCACGCACAGCAGCAACAGCTGCGCCGGCAGCAGCAGTCCCAGCATCAGGCCGGTGCCGGGCGCCACGTCCTGGATCACCGGCGTCGACATGGTCCAGATCAGCAGGGTGGCGGCGAACTGGACCAGCACCCCGAAGAAGATCTTGCCCGGCAGGCGGAGCGTGCGCCACTTGAACAGGAACAGGATCACCGGCAGCAGGGCGATCAGGGCGGCGGCGGCGGCCTGGAACGGCCATTCCTCGAACTCGATCACCGGGCCGATCCAGTTGAACTTGGGCTGGCGGTCGATGGTCCAGATGCCCCAGTGCTTTTCACTGGCGTTGTTGTCGAGGTTGACCTTCCACGGCTGGTCGAAGGCTTCGACGATGTTGTAGTCGAGGTTTTCCTCATGCGCCCAGTTGACGAAATGGCGCAGGAACAGGGCCTGGTTGACCAGGGAGGGAACCGCGTCGCCATAGGCCCGTCCGGCCGAGGGCCAGCCCACTTCGCCGATGAACAGCGGCTTGTCGGGATAGGCGTTCTTGACCTCGTGCACCATGCGCTTGGTGAAGTCCATCGCCTTGCTGATGTCGATCCGTTCCCAGAAGGGCAGGGTGTGGATGGTGATGAAATCCACCTCGCGCGCCAGTTCGGGATAGTCTAGCCAGATGGCCCAGGCCTCGGCGGTGCTGACCTTGACCCGGTCGGGCAGGGCGGCGCGGACGCGGCGCAGATAGCGGATCATCTGGTCGGGGGTCAGGCGGTGCAGCGTCAGGTTTTCATTGCCGATGATCACCCGGTCCACGTTGGGATTGTCCCGCGCGATGCGGATGATGTTGGCGATCTCCACTTCGTTGCGGCCCAGCCGCTCGTCGACCCAGGCGCCGGGCAGCGCCTTCAGCCCATGGCGAGCCGCCAGTTCCGGCACCTGGTCGAGCCCTTCCAGGGTCGAATAGGTTCGCACCTGCAGCACCTTGTCGGCCAGCAGCCCCAGGTCCTCGTCCATCTCGTCGCGGGTGGCCAGCTTCTCCTCGTCGAGGAAGGGGAACTTGCGGACCAGGGTGGGGTCGTCGTCGGCGCGGCTGGGGCTGAACGACACGCTGTTGATGGTTCCCGTCCACGGCAACGCCGTTTGCGGTCGGTTCATCGCCGCCCAAAAGCCGAGATTGCCCAGAACGATCAAAAGCAGGACCACGAAGCCGGAGAGACGCATGAAGGTGCGATGCCCGTATGAAAGGTGAAGGGGGGAGTGTTCTAAAGTGCGGCGGACGCCGTTCTAATCCCTTTGAGATAGGCAGGAACATTAGCCCAGCCGCCGCCCTGTGTCCATGGGGGCTGGGGCCGCGAAATTGGCGGGGCGGGGATGCCCTGACACTGGCGCCCGCGTCGTGCTTGGAGTAAACCGGCCCTTCCCCGCAGCAGCCCCCGTGAGCGCATGTCCTCCTCTCTTCCCGCCTCGACCGTCGCCGCCATCACCCGCCGCATCGCCCAGGAACTGAATGTTCGCGACTCCCAGGTCGGAGCCGCGGTTCAGATGCTGGACGAGGGCAGCACCGTTCCCTTCATCGCGCGCTATCGCAAGGAGGCCACCGACGGCCTCGACGACACCCAGCTGCGCAATCTGGAGGAGCGGCTGGGCTATCTGCGCGAGTTGGAGGATCGCCGCGTCGCCATCGTCAAATCCATCGACGAGCAGGGCAAGCTGACCCCCGAACTGGCCGCGCTGGTCGCGAGCGCCGACAGCAAGGCCCGTCTGGAGGACCTCTATCTCCCCTACAAGCAGAAGCGCCGCACCAAGGCCCAGATCGCCCGCGAAGCCGGGCTGGAGCCGCTGGCCGACGCGCTGCTGGCCGATCCGGCGCTGGTGCCGGAACAGGCCGCCGCTCCTTACGTGGACGCCGACAAGGGCGTCGCCGACGTCAAGGCCGCCCTGGACGGCGCGCGGCAGATCCTGATGGAGCGTTTCGCCGAGGACGCCGAACTGCTGGGTGGTCTGCGCACCCTGCTGTGGGACGGCGGCGTGCTGGTCTCGTCCGTGGCCGAGGGCAAGGCGGAGGCGGGGGCCAAGTTCTCCGACTATTTCGATTATCGCGAGGCCATCAAGGCGATTCCGTCCCATCGCGCCCTGGCGCTGTTCCGGGGGCGCAACGAAAACGTTCTGACCCTGAAACTTCTTACCCCCGACGAGGCGGCGCGGCCGGAAGGCAGCGTTTCCACCGCCCCCGGCGAGTGCGAGGCCCGCATCGCCCGGCGGTTCGGCATCCGCGATGCCAAGCGGGCGGGCGACGCCTGGCTGGCCGAGACGGTTCGTTGGGCCTGGCGCATCAAGATTCATCTGCATCTGGAGTTGGAGCTGATGGGCCGCCTGCGCGAGGCCGCCGAACTGGAGGCGATCTCGGTGTTCGCCCGCAACCTGCGCGCCCTGCTGCTGTCGGCCCCGGCCGGCCAGCGCGCCTGCATCGGTCTTGATCCCGGCATCCGCACCGGCGTCAAGGTGGCGGTGACCGATGCCACCGGCAAGGTGGTGGAGACCGCCACCATCTATCCCCACCAGCCGCGCAACGACTGGCAGGGCTCGCTGGCGGCCATCGCCCATCTGGCCCGCAAACACGCCACCAAGCTGGTCGCCATCGGCAACGGCACCGCGTCGCGCGAGACCGACCGGCTGGTGATGGACGTGATGAAGCGTCATCCCGAACTGGGGCTGGAAAAGCTGGTGGTCAGCGAGGCCGGCGCCTCGGTCTATTCCGCCTCGGAACTGGCGGCGCACGAATTCCCCGATCTTGACGTCAGCTTGCGCGGCGCCGTCTCCATCGCCCGGCGCTTGCAGGACCCGCTGGCCGAGCTGGTCAAGATCGACCCCAAGGCCATCGGCGTCGGCCAGTACCAGCACGACGTCGACCAGACCCGCCTGGGCCGCTCGCTGGACGCGGTGGTGGAGGACTGCGTCAACGCCGTGGGGGTCGAGGTCAACACCGCCTCGGCGCCGCTGCTGGCCCGCGTCGCGGGCTTGAGCCCGGCGGTGGCCCGCAACGTGGTCGAATTCCGCGACCGCAACGGCCCCTTCGCCAGCCGCGACGCGTTGAAGCAGGTGGAGCGGCTGGGGCCGAAGGCATTCGAGCAGGCCGCCGGATTCTTAAGGGTGGTGGGCGGCGTCAATCCCCTCGACGCCTCCTCGGTCCATCCCGAGGCCTATCCGGTGGTGGAGCGCATCGTCAAGGCCACCGGCAAGCCGGTGGCGTCGCTGATCGGCGATTCCCTGTTCATCCGCGCCCTCGACCCCGCCGATTTCGTCGACGACCGCTTCGGCGAGCCCACCGTGCGCGACATCCTCAAGGAACTGGAAAAGCCCGGCCGCGATCCCCGCCCCGAGTTCAAGACCGCCACCTTCAAGGAGGGGGTCGAGACCATGAACGACCTGGAGCCCGGCATGGTGCTGGAGGGCGTGGTCACCAACGTCACCAATTTCGGCGCCTTCGTCGATATCGGAGTGCATCAGGACGGGCTGGTCCATATCTCGCTGCTGGCCAACCGCTTCGTCAAGGACCCGCACGAGGTGGTCAAGCCCGGCGACCTAGTCAAGGTCAAGGTGCTGGAGGTGGACATCAAGCGCAAGCGCATCGGCTTGTCCATGCGCCTGGACGAAGCGCCGGCCCCCGCCCGTAAGGACGAACCGCGTCGGGAGCAGAATTCCCGCCGCGACCCGCCGCGCATGAGCGCCGCCCCTTCCGATGCCGGCGACAACGCCTTCGCCGCCGCCTTCGCCAAGGCCAAGAAGAAGTAGGGGCCCACCGCGCAGCGGTGGGAGGGTGAGGGCCTCTCGGTCGATTCGTCATGCGTCTTCGAGGGTGGCCGAAGCCGGGGCGAGCGGGTAAGGTGTCGGCCCCGGCGTCGGTTGTTTCGTGGACGCCTTCCCCCTCACCCCGACCCTCTCCCTCAAGGGAGAGGGGGCGAGACCGTATGATGGCGACCATGGTGCGCGTTGTTCTGATGATCGTGCTTCTGGCCCTGCCGCTGCGGGGGGCGTCGGCTTTGCCGGCCACCACCACGGCGGCGGGCAATCCCACCATCGTGGTGGCGATCATCGCCACGCTCAGCGGTCCCGGCGCCATGGCCGGCCAGGATTCGGTCGATGGCTTCACCACCGCCCTGCGCCAGATGGGCGGGCGCTTCGCCAACCAGGAGGTGCGGGTTCTGGTGGTGGACGATCACGGCTCGCCCGATACCGCCGTGCAGGTGACCCGGCGGCTGCTGGAGCGCGAGAAGGTGGACTTCGTCCTGACCGCCGTGTCGCAGGCGGCCATGGCGGCGATCATCCGGCCGCTGCTCGACGCCCATATCTTCGTAATCAATCTCGACGCGGTTCCGCCGGCCCTGGCCGGGCCGGATTGCAGCCCGTGGCTGTTCGAGATGGGCACGCCGCCCGACGCGATCGGCGAGGCCGCCGGGGCCTACTTCGCCACGGAAAAATTCCGCCGGGTGGCGGTGGTCGGTCCCGATTCCCCCGCCACCACCGCGGCGGTGGCGGCGCTCAAGCGCACCTGGACCGGCGAGGTCGTCGCCGTGTTGCGGCCGCGCCACGGGGCGGTGTCCTACGAGACGGAGATCGCCCAACTGCGCGATCTGGCCCCCGATGCGGTCTATACCGTGCTGACCGGCGGCATGGGGCTGGCCTTCGTGCGGGACTACGCCGCCTCGGGCCTCAAGCCCGATCTCCCGCTGATCGGGGCGTGGACCGGTTTCGAGCGCCCCTCCCTCACCGCCATGGCCGACCAGGGGCTCGACATCCTCAACGTGGCGCCATGGAGCCCCGATCTCGACACCCCGCTCAACAAGCGGATGATCTTCGATTTCGAGCTGGAATATGGCCGTCCCGCCACATCATGGGTCGCCCATGGCTACGACGCCGCCCTGCTGCTGGAATCCACCATGAAAAGCACGGCGGGCCGGACCGGCGACCGCGACGCCATGCGCCACGGGCTGCGCCGTGCCGAGTTCGCCTCGGTGCGCGGCGGCTTTCGCTTCGACAGCAATCACATGCCGTCGGTCACCCTCTATCTGCGCCGGGTGACGCACGATGCCAAGGGGCGCCTGAGCGAGGAGCTGCGCGGCGTGCTGCTCAAGGATTGGCACAGCCGCGAGGTCGCCCAATGCCCCATGCGGTGGGTGGAAGAGCCGGTGGTGGTTCCGCCCAAGCCGGGCGCTCCCGCCGCCGCTCCCAAGCCGGGCACGGCCAAGCCGCCGGTCAAGAAGCCGCAATAGGGCGCGAACTTGCGGCCAAGGGCCGGCGCCGCTCGTGCGGAGAAAACCAAGCCGCCGGAGGCGGCGCCCGGCGATTGAGGGGCTTGTAGACTCTACCGGCCTCGGTCAACCAGCTTGATCATGGTGTCCAGCGTGATGGAGGCGAAGGTGGCGCGCGCGGTGTCCTCGATCTCCATCAGCACCTGGCACAGGGCCTTGCCCTCGCTGGTGTCGTCGCCGTCCTCGCGTTCGCCGTGGCGGATGGGGTCGATGGTCTCGAACAGCTGGATGATGTCCAGCAGGGTGGTGCGCCGCCGGTTGCCGGAAAAGCGATAGCCGCCACCGGCGCCGCGCACCGCCTCGACCAGGCCGACGCGGCCCAGCGAGCGCAGCACCTTGGCCAGATGGTTGGTGGAGATGCCGTATTTTTCGGCGATCTCGTTGGCCGACAGCTGGCGATCAGGACCCGCCGCCAATTCCATGATGGCGAACAGGGCGCAACGGGTGGCTTTTTGCAGTTTCATCAGAGGTCCTTCTCGAGCTCGATGAACGGACCGGCCATCATTCCCTGGCTGCGGAAAAAGCTCATGATCAGCGTGTGGTCGCGCGCCAGCATGGTGCGGACCTTGTTGGCGCCGGATTTGCGGAAGCGCTCGTTCAGCGCCTCGAACAAGGTGTTGCCGACGCCGCCCTGGCGAATCTCGTTGCGGACGCCGATGGCGAAAACCCAGCCGCAGGGAGGTGATCCGAACTCCCAGGCGCGGACTTCGCCGATGATGAAGCCGAGAACCGAGTCGCCGTCGCAGGCCACCAAGAAAAATCGGTACCGTTTTACTGATTTCGGCTGAGTGTCGTCGTCGATATCGGGTGAGCGATTGTTGTAACGATCGAATAGATCTTCCCAATACTCGGCTTTGGAAAGGCCCGTGTTTTCAGCATCGATGGCAATCACTTGTGGAATGTCCGACGCCTTGGCGAGGCGGACACTACATTTTCGTTCTGATTGCCGAAGCTGGGAATTTGCCATCTAGCGTATCTCTCCCGCTGGTCAGACCGTTTTAGTGCAGGCAACGTGTGATGACAACGTTAATTCTACAAAAACGTTACAAGGCCGGGATTGACACAAGAATGTCGCAAGGCCGGGCCTGGATAGCGGGTTGGCGAATAGCCGCATCGGGTGTAGGCTTTTTTCGTCGCCCCGATAAAACGCTAGAGGGGATGTGATGCCTGGGACGGAAACGCCGGCCACCATCCAAGTGGTGTCCGACAAGGGAGCCCTCCGACGGGCTCATGGCCGATTTTTCCGCCAGTCCTTCGGGCGCGCGGCAGAGCCGGGCGTCCCATTCCTGACCAACGCAGAGTAGGTGGGGAGTATTCGGATGCGGACTGCGAATTCCAGCGGCGGTGATGCCGGTGAAAAAGGCGCCATCGAGGCCGTCCTCTCGCGTCACGGCCACGATGCCGCACGCTTGATGCAAATCCTGCGTGAGGTCCAGGACGACCTGGGCTGGTTGTCTCCCTCCGTTCTGACCGCCATCGCCGAGGGCACCAAGCTGCCGCGGGCGCGGGTCGAGGGGGTGGCGGGCTTCTACCACTTCTTCCACACCGAAGCGCTGGGCGCCTACCGCGTGCTGTGGAGCGACAACATCACCGACCGCATGCTGGGCAGCGTCGATCTGATGGCCCGCATGTGCAAGAAGCTGTGGCTGAAGCCGGGCGACGTGTCCGAGGACGGGCTGGTCAGCGTCGATACCACGTCGTGCACCGGCATGTGCGACCAGGGACCGGCGATCCTGGTCAACTACCGCCCTGTCACCCGCTTGACGGCGGACCGGGTCGACACGATCGTCGATCTCATCCGCCATAAGACGCCGCTGGACCAGTGGCCGGCGGAATACTTCGCGGTGGAGGACAACATCCGCCGCAAGGATGCCCTGCTCAGCCACGACCTGGCCCCCGGCGACGCGCTGCGCGCCTTGAAAAGCCCGCAAGAGGTGCTCGACGCGGTCAAGGCCTCCGGCCTGCGCGGTCGCGGCGGCGCCGGTTTCTCCACCGGCCAGAAATGGGATTTCTGCCGCAACGCCATCGGCAGCGGCGCCAATCCGGCCCATTACGTGGTCTGCAACGCCGACGAGGGCGAGCCGGGCACCTTCAAGGACCGGGTGCTGTTGTCCTCGTACGCCGATCTGGTGTTCGAGGGCATGACCATCGCCGGCTACGTCATCGGCGCCAAGACGGGGCTGGTCTATCTGCGTGGCGAGTACCGCTACCTGCTGGAGCCGCTCAACGCGGTGCTGGAGCGTCGCCGCGCCGCCAACCTGCTGGGCAAGAGCATCCTCGGCCAGATCGGCTTCGATTTTGACGTGGAAATCCACATGGGGGCCGGCGCCTATATCTGCGGCGAGGAGACGGCTTTGCTGGAATCGCTGGAAGGCAAACGCGGCGTGCCGCGCAAGCGCCCGCCCTTCCCGGTGACCAGCGGCTATCTCGGCCAGCCCACCGCGGTCAACAACGTGGAAACCCTGGCCTCGGCGGCGCTGATCGCCGCCAAGGGCGCCGCCTGGTACAAGGGGCTGGGCACCGCCAAATCGGCCGGAACCAAGGTTCTGTCCATCTCCGGCGATTGCGCCCGGCCCGGCATCTACGAATATCCCTACGGGGTGACGGTGGCGCAGGTCCTGGCCGATTGCGGCGCGCGGGACACCCAGGCCTGCCAGATCGCCGGCGCCTCGGGCCTGTGCATCGCCCCCAGCGAGTTCGGCCGCCGCATCGCCTTCGAGGACATCCCCACCGGCGGCTCGTTCATGATCTTCGACAACAGCCGCGACATCTTCGAGGTGGCGCGCAACTTCGCCCACTTCTTCGTCGATGAAAGCTGCGGCTTCTGTACGCCGTGCCGGGTGGGCACCACCTTGCTGGCCAACGCCATGGATAAGATCCATGAAGGCCATGGCGGCGAGTACGACATCAACGACATCTGGCGCATCATCCGCACGCTGAAGGTCGCCAGCCATTGTGGCCTGGGCCAGACCGCCGGCAATTGCGTCTCCGATACCTTGCAGAAGTTCCGCCCCTCCTACGAGCTGCGGCTGAACGTCCGTGATTTCGAGCCGGCCTTCGATCTGGACAAGGCGCTGTCCAAGATGCGCGAGGTCACCGGCCGCGACGATCCCGGCGCACACTTCCATATCGCACACCGTAAGTCGAAGTCCGGCATCGGCACAAAGGCGGGGGACCCGGTATGAGCAACGGGCAGGACACCAAGAGCTTCTTCCTGGACGAGGACGAGATTCCGTTCGAGGAGGGACAGACCATCATCCAGGCGGCGCTGACGGCGGGAAAGTACATCCCCCATCTCTGCTACCACCCGGAATTCAAGCCGCACGGATCGTGCAAGCTGTGCACCGTGCGTATCGATTCCCGCACCATCACCACCGAGGACGGCCAGACCGTCAAGATCCCCGGCCGCGCGGCGGCCTCCTGCACCACCCCGGCGCAGGCGGACCAGCATGTGGAAAGCAACACCCCCGAGCTGCTGGATTTGCGTCGCACCCTGGTGCAGATGCTGCTGGTCGAGGGCAACCACTTCTGTCCCTCCTGTGAAAAGAGCGGCAAGTGCATGCTCCAGGGGCTGGCCTATGACCTGGGCGTCATGGACCCGCACTTCCCGCAGTATTTCTCCAAGCGTGAGGTGGACGCGTCGCATCCCGACGTGCTGCTGGACTTCAACCGCTGCATCCTGTGCGAGCTGTGCGTGCGGGCCAGCGCCGAGGTCGACAAGAAGAACGTCTTCTCGCTGTCGGGCCGCGGCGTCACCAAGCACCTGATCTGCAACAGCGAAAGCGGCCTGCTCGGCGATACCAACCTCGCCGCCACCGACAAGGCCGCCAATGTCTGCCCGGTGGGGGTGATCCTGCACAAGCGGCACGGCTTCGAGGTGCCCTATGGCCAGCGCCGCTTCGACACCGCGCCGATCAGCGACAATCCCGTTCAATACGCGCCGGTGAAGGAGCAGGTCTGATGAACGCAACCGCATCGCCTCCCGTCAAGCGCAAGCTCAAGGTCGCCACCACCTCGCTGGCCGGTTGCTTCGGCTGTCACATGTCGTTTCTCGACATCGACGAGCGCATCCTCGACCTCATCGAGCTGATCGAATTCGACCGCTCGCCGCTGACCGACATCAAGCATTGCAGCCCCGATTGCGACATCGGCATCATCGAGGGCGGGGTCTGCAACGCCGAGAACGTGCATGTGCTCCACGAGTTCAGGAAAAACTGCAAGATCCTGATCGCCATGGGCGCCTGCGCCATCAACGGCGGCCTGCCGGCCCAGCGCAACAGCCTGGACATCCGCGACATCCTGGCGGCGGTCTACGCCCAGCCCGGGCGCGGCGTCCACGTTCCCAACGATCCCGAGATCCCGCTGCTGCTGAATGAGGTGCATCCGTTGCATGAAGTGGTCAAGATCGACTACTTCCTGCCCGGCTGCCCGCCTTCGGGCGACGCCATCTGGAAGTTCCTCACCGACCTCCTGGCCGGCCGCACGCCCACCTTGGGCCATGGCCTGATCCACTACGACTGAACGCAAGGGGTCGCACGTCATGTATCAATTCGAACTTGAGACCGCCAAGAGCCCCGACACTCTGCGCCGCATCGTGATCGAGCCGGTGTCGCGGGTGGAAGGCCACGGCAAGGTCACCATCCTGCTGGACGACGACAACAAGGTGCATCAGGTGCGCCTGCACATCGTCGAATTCCGCGGCTTCGAGAAATTCATCGAGGGCCGGCCCTATTGGGAAGTGCCGGTGCTGGTGCAGCGGCTGTGCGGCATCTGCCCGGTGTCGCACCATCTCGCCGCCTCCAAGGCCATGGACATGATCGTCGGCGGCGCCCAGTTGACGCCGACCGCCGAGAAGATCCGCCGGTTGATGCATTACGGCCAGATGCTGCAATCCCATGCCCTGCATTTCTTCCACCTGTCCTCGCCCGACCTGCTGTTCGGTTTCGACTCCGACGTGGCCAAGCGCAACATCGTCGGCGTCGCCGCCGCCAACCCGGACGTGGCCAAGAAGGGCGTGCTGCTGCGCAAATTCGGCCAGGAGGTGATCCGCGTCACCTCGGGCAAGCGCGTCCACGGCACCGGCTCGGTGCCGGGCGGCGTCAACAAGGCGCTGACGCCGGAGGAGCGCGACTACCTGCTGAAGGATGCCGACCAGATGGTCGCCTGGAGCCGCGACGCGGTTCGCATCATCAAGCAGCTGCACCGTCAGAACGCGGCGCTGTACGACAGCTTCGGCCTGGTGCCCTCCACCATGATGAGCCTGGTCGGCCCCGGCGGCGAGCTGGACTTCTACCACGGCGCGCTCAGGGCCAAGGACAAGGATGGCGAGGCCATCTTCGATCAGGTCAGCTATCAGGGCTACAACACCCTTCTGACCGAGGGCGTCAAGTCGTGGAGCTATATGAAGTTCCCCTATATCACCGCCCTGGGCGATGAAAACGGCTGGTACAAGGTCGGGCCGCTGGCGCGCATCCAGAATTGCGACAGCATCCCGACGCCGCTGGCCGAGGAGGAGCGCAAGGAGTTCGAGGCCTACGGCAACGGCAAGCCCCAGCATGCCTCGCTGGCCTTCCACTGGGCGCGCATGATCGAGATGCTGTGCGCCGCCGAGACCATCAAGTCGCTGCTGGTGGACGACGACATGCTGGGCCGCGACCTCGTCGCCAGCGGTCCCCGCCGTTCGGAAGGCATCGGCGTCATCGAGGCGCCGCGCGGCACCTTGTTCCATCACTACCGCGTCGACGACGACGATCTGGTCACCTACGCCAACCTGATCGTCTCGACCACCAACAACAACACCGCCATGAACGTGGCGGTGCGCGAGGTGGCCAAGAAGTATCTGAGCGGCCGCGAATTGACCGAGGGCCTGCTCAATCACATCGAGGTGGCGATCCGCTGCTTCGACCCCTGCCTGTCCTGCGCCACCCACGCGCTGGGCAAGATGCCGCTGGAAGTGTCGCTGGTGGATGCCGGGGGAACCGTGATCCACCGGCTGACCAAGGGCGAGGATGGCGAGATCCGGTCGTGACCGTCGCTCCCACCCTGATCTTCGGCTGGGGCAACCCCTCGCGCGGCGACGACGCCCTGGGGCCGCTGCTGCTGGACCGGGTCGAGGCGCTGCTGCCCGACCATCCCGAATGGGGGGCGGTGGACCTGCTGACCGATTTCCAGCTTCAGGTGGAGCATGCCCTCGACCTGGACGGGCGGGAGCGGGTGCTGTTCGTGGACGCCTCCGCCGCGACGGCGGACGCCCCCTATGGCGTCAGCGCGGTGGCGCCGGCCCGCGATTCCAGCTTCACCACCCACGCCCTGTCGCCGCAGGGAGTCCTGCACGTCTATGAAGAGGTGCGGGCCAAGCCGCCGCCGCCCTGCCATCTGCTGGCCATCGCCGGCGAAGCGTTCGAGCTCGGCAGCCCCCTCAGCGGCGGCGCCACCGCCAATCTGGAGGACGCGCTGGCCTGGACCTGCCGCTGGCTGTCGCAACCCCGAGGGTAACGGCAAGGCCGCTCCGCGCATGGCGGTCCGGCGGAGATGGCGGGTGCTGGGCGGCAGCGGGAACGACTATTCTGCGCGACGAAACGCAGGTCCGTAATTCTGGAAGAAGGTATGGGGCCATGGCTGACACCGACATTCTCTCACGCTTGCACTCCTTTCCCGCGCCGGCCTGCCGCTGCGGGGACCAAGCCGTCGAAACCGGGCAGCACGACGCCAATTGCCTGTACGGCGTCCTGCGCGAGGGCGCGGCGGAGATCGAGACGCTGCGGGCCGAAAACGGACGCCTGCGCGCCATGACCGTGCTGGGCGCACCGGCCCAGACCCGATCCGGCGACCGCAACATCTGGGTCCGCCTGATGTGCTATTTCGGCACCGACGGGGTCTGGAACAGCGACGACGCCAAGGCCGACGTGGCGCGGCTGGCGCTCAGCTCCAGCCTGAAGGCCGAGATCGTGGCGTGGATGCACTCCCTCGACCACGTCGAGACGGTGTTGCCCGACGACGTGAATCTCTATTCCACCCGGGCCATGAACGTGGCGCGGCGGATCAAGGAGGAGCAGCCGAACTGGCGGGTGGTCTATATCGACCGCACCAAGTCGGGCGCCGACATCCGCAACAAGGACTATTTCGAGCACGAAGTCAGTCTTTAGGCGGCGAACGCGCCGCCATTCACCAATGTCGGCGACGAAGGGCGGAGGCTGGGCCTCCGCCCTTCTCGTTGCATCCCCCCATGCGCCGACTTGCCTTGACCTCTTCGAGGAACCACTACATTCTAATATTAGAATGTAGTGGTTCTGATGTTACGGAGAGAGACATGCTCAAGGATTGGAACGAGTTGGCCAACGGCCTGTCCAAGATGGTGGGACAGGTGCGGGGCGGCGTGCCCGAGGTGATGAAGGGCTTTTCCGCCTTGGCCAAGGCAGCCACCGCCGCTGGAGCGCTGGACGCCAAGACCAAGGAACTGATCGCGCTGTCATTGGGCATCGCCGCCCGCTGCGACGGCTGTCTCGCCTTCCATGCCAAGGCGGTGGTCGAACTGGGCGGCACCCGCGAGGAGGTGATGGAGACCATCGCCATGTCGGTCTACATGGGTGGCGGGCCGTCGCTGATGTACGGCGCCCTGGCGTTGGAGGCGTACGACCAATTCGCCGCTTCGGCATCGACCGCGCCATAGCCGCGAACTCGGCTTTCCTCCTATGCAGCTCTGCTGATTGCCTCGGCGTCAAGTGACGGCTAGTATACTGTCACTGTTCTCTAAAGGTTCATTTGCCATGCACAATATCATGGCGGTGGGTCGGGGCGACGGTTGGGGGGTCGTTGGCGTCTGGTGCGCCGCGCAGTGGGGAAGTGGTCGATAATGAGTCTGAATTCGAAGGTGACGATGTTCTTCGTCGCCATGGCCGTCAGCTTGATCATCATGCTGGTGGCGATAAACTTGTACGCCTTTCGCTCGTTCTCCATCGCCTCGTCGTCCGAGCATATCCGGACCGCGGCCGAGATCGTGCGGGTGCACTTGACCGAGTCGATGATCAACGGGGTGATCGACAAGCGCGAAAGCTTCCTGCAGCGGTTGATGGAAGTCCAGGGACTGGCCGGGGCGCAGGTGGTGCGCTCGCCGCTGGTGGTGGAGCAGTTCGGCAAGGGGCTGGGCCGCGAATCGCCCAGCGACGAGATCGAGCAGCAGGTCCTGCGCGACGGCAAGCCGCAATACCGGGTCGAGGAAAGCGACAAAGGCACCCTGTTTCGCGGCACCATTCCCTTCATCGCCTCGACGCGGGGATCGCCCAACTGTCTGCAATGCCATCAGGTTCAGGAAGGCGCGGTGCTGGGCGCGGTGACCATGTCCATGTCCATCGAGGACCTGAAGACCAAGGCGCTGCTCACCGTGGCCGGTATCGTCGGCACGGTGGCGCTGTTCTCCGCCATCACCTTCCTGCTGATCCGCCGGGTCATCCAGCCGGTGTCGTCGACCGCTCTCAACGTGGAATTCGCGGTACAGCGGGCGCTGCGGGGCGACTTCAAGGGGCAGGTGGAGCAGCGGACCGAGGACGAGGTCGGCCAGATCGCCGCCGACATGAACCGCTTGCTGGCCTTCCTGGACAGCGGGCTGAACCGCATCGGCGAGAGTGTCGCCCGCCTGACCAACCGCACGCCCAGCGTCGATGAGAACCTGCTCAACGCCACCATCGACATGGTGGACGGGCTGTCGCGCGCCGCCCGCTTCAAGCAGGCCATCGAGGAAGACGAGACCAAGGCCGAGATCCACCAGCGGTTGGCGCGCATGCTGGAGGAGGAGTTCGCGGTCAAGACCTTCTCGCTCTACGAGATCGTCGCCAACAAGAACCAGATGGTTCCGCTGTTCGTGGACGGCGTGGCGGACACGTCGTGCCGCTGGTGCGATCCGCAGATCCTGGTGCGCAGCGAAGCCTGCCGCGCGCGGCGGACCGGCCATCGGGTCGACGGCATCACCAATGCGGGCATCTGCTACGCCTTCCAGCCGCCGGACGGCGACACGGATTCCAAATACATCTGCCTGCCGATCATCCAGTCGGGCTCGGTCGGCAACGTGCTGCAACTGGTGACGAGCACGGCCAACCAGGACCGCCTGTTGAGCCAGATCCCGTTCGTGAACGTCTATCTGCGCGAGGCCGCCCCGGTGCTGGAAACCAAGCGGCTGATGGAGACGTTGCGCGAATCCAGCCTGAGCGATCCCATGACCGGCCTCAACAACCGGCGCTTCCTGGAAGAGTACGTGGACACCCTGGTGGCCAATGTCCAGCGGCGCAAGTCGGGCCTGACCGTGATGATGCTCGACCTCGACCACTTCAAGATGGTCAACGACACCTATGGCCACGACGCCGGCGACACCGTGCTGAAGGCGCTGTCCAAGGTTCTGCGCCAGTCGGTGCGGACGTCCGACATGGTGATCCGTTTCGGCGGCGAGGAGTTCTTGATCATTTTGGTCGATACCCCGTCCTCCGACGCCGACATGGTGGCCGAGAAGATCCGCGCCGCCGTCGAGGCGATGACGGTTCAGGCCGGCGCGGTGGTGATCCGCAAGACCATCTCCATCGGCTTGTCCGACTTCCCCACCGACAGCGACACCTTCTGGCAGGCGGTGAAGTTCGCCGACGTGGCCCTTTATCAGGCCAAGGACGGCGGCCGTAACCGCGTGGTGCGCTTCAAGGAAACCATGTGGGAGAACAAGAAGGAGTACTGATACCATGTCCCGGTAATCGCAACCGATTACCGGGACCGCCCTCATGCGGCGGGCGGGCGCTGTGCGCCCTTGCCTCCCGCGCCATAAGGCGCGCGGCCCTTTGGGCCTAACCAAATCCCGATGAGTCCGGCTCATCGGGATTTG
>NZ_CAINTR010000172.1 GCF_903853455.1 uncultured Magnetospirillum sp. | reverse complement strand
GTTTTGGCGCGGATTGCCGACCACCCGGTCAACCGCGTCGCCGAACTGCTGCCCTGGAACATCGCCATGGCCGAGGCCAAACGCGCTGCTGCCTGACATCCGTCAAGCCTGAGATTCTGTAGTCGTCAGACGGCGCTTACGTCTCAGCCTGTCAAGAAGGCCGTTGAAAACTTCGGAGAGCGGACGTCCCGCTATGCCGAGACGATCGAGGTCCGCGCATACCACAACGGAACGCTGGTGCTGGAAGCCAAAGACGGTCTTGGTTGGCTGAACCTCGAAGCAATCAGACCCGAAAAGGTGTCGGCGCTGACGGACAGCTAGGCTCAGTAATGCCTGTAGCTGCCGTTCACCGGCAATGAGATCGTGTTATTCTGGCAGGCGGTGCACAGGGGCCCAAGTGTCATACCATAGCGTTCGCAGATTTCTTGCCCCTCTTCCCAGACGCGGCGCATGTCCTCTGGGGACGGCACCGGAATGCCGGACAGGCCGGTGCCGGGAACAGGTCGGAATGGCGACAAGATCGGCATGACTTGGCGCGAAGCTAGCGCCTCAATCCCCGCCAGGGTGTTTTCCTGTGGCTCCAGCCCCACCAGCATGATGCTGCGAACCGCCCCCTTTGCTCCCCACCGCGAAACCGCTCGCTCTAGCGTCTCAAAGTACTTGCTGCGGGGAATGGCCCCTTTGCCGGGCATCATTTCCATCGCCAGGACGGGATCGTACACTTCCATGTTGATACCGATTTCATCGATCCCCGTCTCATGGACGCGATCAATCCACGTAACCTCCGGGGGGGGCTCCATCATCATGTAGATCGGCATGTCGGTTGCCGCCCTGATGCCCGCGGCAAACTCCAGGTAATAGTCCCAGTTTAAATCGGGCGGCGCGCCGCCACTTATCAGGATGTGACGGACCTGCGGAAGTTCATTCTGGCATCGCTTCACAAGATCAACAGCGTCTGACACGGGCACCTTGGCATAGGACGGCATGTAGCCAATCTCGCAGAAACGGCAGGCGGTTCCATTCTTATGGGTGTATTTGCAGCTCCGGAACGGATAGAGCCCGAGGCGGTCCGTGTTGACGTGTCCTATGGTGTTAAGCCCTTCGACGCTACCGAATTTGCGCCCCCAAAAGAGGTGTTGCGACGGCAATGCGACCTCGGTGACGGCAATGCCGTTCTCGTGAAGGATGAATGTGCTGTGGTCGGTGACATCCAATTCAAAGGGACTGAAAGCGACAAAGCCTTCCTTGACCGGGACATTGACGTAGATATCTTCAAACAGGCGGATTTCTAGGCCACCAGCGATTCCGTCACGAATGGTCAGCCGTCCGGCTGTCTCGAGAATGTGGTTCCTGGCTGCCCGGCTTAGCCGCATTCCGAGACCTAAGAGCTTGAATTTCAGCCAGGCCACCTATGACACTTGGTCGCGCCGCAAATTGGCGAATTCCGTTTTGTGGCGACCGAACCCCTGTATGGCCGGCTGCACTCGGACACGCCGCCCGGTGTCGATAGCAGCGATTGAGTCGGGGAAATGGATGCGCGCAAGCGTACTGCCGCTTTCTCGCTCCGTCAGAGGGTAGGCCGTCGGGCCAAAGACATGTGCCGCCATGCCACACGGCGAAAAAGCGCTGCTGCGGGCATCATCCACGTCATAGCTCATGTCGCCGTCCGGCAAATCGAGCACAGCCTCATCTCCAAACAACAATGGCGCGAAGAAGCTTTCGTTGACGGGCGGAACATCGCTGGAAAATTGGCACCGGTCGGTACGGAATGCTTCCAGATGGGCATCCAGCACCATTGGCCGGCCGGACCGGGCAAGGGCATGATTCAGAGCCGCCGTCGAGGATTGAAAGCGTGGATTGAGTTCCAGAAAAATCGGATCGCCACCGGCATTCAAAAGCAGATCAATGCCGGCAACCCCCCGATAGCCAAGATTCTGGAGAATCGCGCCGCAACGAAGCGCCATCTGGCGGCAACCTTCACGCTCTGCTGCTGTCAGTCCCTGATAGAGGCCATAATCCCCCCCCATATATAGCAATCTGCCATCGACCTCTTCCACCAGCTGCACAGATCCAGGAAAGACCAGCGCGTCTCCCTTCGCGAACACCGAAATATGAATGTTCACCGGAACGCTCTGCTCCAGAAATGGCGAAACGAGGTAATGGGCTTGGGGGTCGAGCTGATGGGCGCCGCGCGGCAATAGGAAGGTCTGGTGTCCGCCGAATCCCACCCGGTCTTGGGCAACCAATTGCCGGGCGCCAGAAAAGCAGGCCGAAGCCACCATCATCGGGAGCGCATCACCGGGAAGGATTTTGTCCGGCAAGGTCGACAGGCCGTTTTCCCTGACGATCCGCCGGAATCGCTCCTTGTCATTACAGGTGTCGAACAGTGCTGGAGAGATATTATAGGGTAGACGATGTGGCATGGCGGAGAACGCCGCCGGCTCAGGACGACCATAGAAGACGAACCTTGCCTTTGGATGCAGGGCCGCCACCTGCTCAATCGAGCAGACAAAGAACTCACTAAGAGCCTCGGTGTTTTGCTTATTATTGTGATTGAGGCGTTTACCGGTTAACTCCTCCATGCAAACGACTTGTAATTCAGCGGAAATATTCCCGCCCGAGGCTACGATCGCTCCGGCGAAGCGATGAGCAGATCCATACAAGTCTGCCAGCCGCGTTCCCACCCACCAAAGTTCATTTGCGGCTGCCTGATTATCCATAATTCCTAGTTATCATTCCATTCTCATCCCACGACACAGACAATCCCCCCCAGGCTCCCTCCCATCCCACCCCCATCCCCCCTCCTCCGGCCAGCCCCCTTGCGTCCCCTTCCCCGTTGCGGCACCTTGGGCCGGCAAGCGGGAGAGTGATGCCATGCGCGCGGGGTTCGCGGCGGGAGTGGGGTTGATCGCGGCGGCCGGTCCGGCCGTTGCCCAGGAGGCGGCGATGCTGGCCCAGCCCGGTTGGTTCGAGCCGATGTCGGCCGGTGTCGGCGCTCTGCTGGTGCTGGTGCCAGCGGTGGCGGCGCTGGCTTTGCTGCGCTGGCGCATGGTGGGGTGGGAGCGCGAAGCCTTACGGGCCGCCGCCGAGGCCGACCGCCTGCTGGAAAGCCTGCAAGCCGCTCCCGACGGGTTCTTCTCCTGGATCGGCGGACGCGAGACCTGTTCCCGCCGGCTGGCGGTGCTGCTGGGGCTTTATGGCGGCACCCAGTCCGGCTTCTCCGATGTGCTGGAAGCCTTCGCCGCCGCCGACGCCGCCGACCTCGACGCCGCCGTCCGGCGGCTGCGCCGGGACGGCCAGGGCTTCGAGCTGGAGCTGGCCATGCGTGACGGCGGCCGGCGGGTGCGGGCCGACGGGGTGCGGGCCTCCAACGCCGACGGCGCCGCCCTGGCCGAGCTGGTGTGGATGCGCGACGTCACCGAGGGCGCCGCGGTCGAGGAGGAACTGGCCGTGCGCATCGACGATCTGGCGGCCGAGCGCGAGCGCCTGGACGGTTTGCTGGGGGTTCTGCCGGTGCCGGTCTGGGTGCGCGACGACGACCTGTCGCTGGTCCATGTCAACCGCGCCTATGCCCGCGCGGTGGACGCCGTCTCGCCCCAGGCGGCGGTGGCGGGCCAGATCGAACTGGCCTCGGACGGTTCGGTGCGTGAGGCCCGCGCCCTGGCGGCGCGTGCCCGGGCGGCGGGGGAATCCCGGACGGAGGCTTTTCACCTCGTGCTGGGCGGCCATCGCCGTTTCACCGAGATCACCGAGGAGCCGTTCGAGACCGGCGACGGCGCGCGGTTGACCGCCGGCTTCGCCATGGACATCACCCGCATCGAGGAGCTTCAGACCGAGCTATCGCGCCATGCCAGCGCTCATGCCGAGGTGCTGGAGCATCTCGCCACCGCCATCGCCATCTTCTCCACCGATACGCGGCTGACCTTCTTCAACACCGCCTTCACCCGGCTGTGGCGGCTGGAAAGCGACTGGCTGGCGGCGCAGCCCACCTATGGCGCGGTGCTGGACGCGCTGCGCGACCGCCGCCTGCTGCCCGAGGTGGCCGATTACCGCGCCTACAAGGAGGGCGAGCTGAAGCGGTTCATCTCGCTGATCGACGCCGCCGAGACCCTGCTGCACCTGCCCGACGGCCGCACGCTCCGCCGCATGATCTCGGCCCATCCCTATGGCGGCCTGATCTTCACCTATGAGGACGTCACCGACACCCTGGCGCTGGAGCGGTCGTTCAACACCGTGCTGGCGGTGCAGCGCGAAACCCTCGACCACCTGCATGAAGGGGTGGCGGTGTTCAACGGCGACGGCAGGCTGCGGCTCTACAACCCGGCCTTCGCCCGCATCTGGTCGCTGTCCGAGGCCGACCTGGCGGGCGAGCCCCATCTCAGCGAGTTGATCGAGGCCCACCGGCCGTTCTTCGAGGGCCGCCCCGACCGCGCCTCGGACTGGCCGCAGGTGCGCGAGCGGCTGATCGCCCTGTTCCATGACCGGGTCCCGCGCGAGGGCCGGTTCGAGCGCATCGACGACAGCATCGTCGATTTCACCTCGGTGCCGCTGCCCGACGGGGCCATGCTGGCCACCTGGCTGGACGTCACCGATTCGGCGCGGGTGGAGAAGGCCCTGCGCGAGCGCAACGAGGCGCTGGCGGCGGCCGACATGCTGAAAAGCGAGTTCATCGCCAATGTCTCGGCCGAGGTCAGGACGCCGCTCACCACCGTCATCGGCTTTTCCGAGATGCTGTCGGCCGAGTATTTCGGCAAGCTCAACAAGCGCCAGCACGACTATGCCCGCAGCATCACCGAGGCCGGGCAGGGGTTGCAGGCGCTGATCTCCGACATCCTCGACCTCGCCGCCATCGACGCCGGCCAGATGACCCTGGAACTGGACACGGTGGACGTCCATCCCATGCTGTCGGCGGTGCTGGGGCTGG
Source organism: uncultured Magnetospirillum sp. (assembly GCF_903853455.1). GTDB lineage: Bacteria > Pseudomonadota > Alphaproteobacteria > Rhodospirillales > Magnetospirillaceae > Phaeospirillum. The sequence goes on along the minus strand of NZ_CAINTR010000172.1, from coordinate 14,271 downwards.
TGCGCGAACGGGTGCGCGAGAAGAAGCTGACGCTGGACTTCGACTGTCCGCTGGAGATCGGCTGGATCGTCGCCGATCAGCGCCGGCTGCGTCAGGTGCTGTTCAACCTGATCGGCAACGCGCTGAAGGATTCGCCGCCCGGCGGCCGGGTGGTGGTGAGCGCCGAGCGTCGCCCCGGTGAAATCGCCTTCACCATCGGCGATTCCGGTCCGGGCATGAGCGAGGACGAGCAGGCCCGTGCCTTCGGCGGTGCCGCCTATCGCCGTCGCTCCGAGGTGGTGCCGGCCGGCAGCGGGCCGGCGGCGGGATTGGGGCTGGCTTTGGTGGAGCGTTTCGTCGATCTTCACGGCGGCCGGGTCGAGGTGGCCTCGGCGCCGGGGGTTGGCACCACCGTCACGGTGCGCCTGCCCACCGGGACCGCCGATTCGCCGGCGTTGTAAGGAAGGGAGACAGGATGCGTAACGGGTTGATGCTGCTGGTTTGGGCGGTTGCGACGCTGATCGGACTTTGCGGTCCGGCCCGGGCGGCGGCGGTGGTGACCGAGGAGTTCGTGATCGGCTCCAAGCAGTCCTATGTGGACCTCTATCTGCGCAACAAGCACCCCGAGGACCTGTACGACGTCAAGCCCGAGAAGACGGTGCTGTTCATTCACGGCGCCTCCTATCCGGCCCATTCCTCGTTCGACTTCGCCATCGACGGCCAAAGCTGGATGGATTGGCTGGCGAGCAAGGGCTACGACGTCTATTCCCTGGATATTCGCGGCTACGGCAAATCCGGCCGGCCGCCCGAGCTGAGGCAGACCCCGGAGGCCAATCCGCCGGTGGTCGACACCGCCGCGGCGGTGGAGGACGTCACCTCGGCGGTGGACTTCATCGTGTCGCGGCGCAACTCCCAGAAGGTGGTGCTGATCGGCTGGTCGTGGGGCGCCACCATCGCCGGCAGCTTCGCCACCGCCACCCCCGACCGGGTCGAGCGGCTGGTGCTGTACGCGCCGCAATGGCTGCGCGAGGTGGCGCCGCCGTCGGACGCCGACATGGCCCGTGTCCCCGCCTGGCGCGCCGTCGATCCCCGCTATGCCCGCGACATCTGGCTGAAGGGGGTGCCCGAGGCCAAGCGCGACACCGTCCTGCCCAAGGCCACCTTCACCGCCTGGATGAACGCCACCCTGGCCAGCGACCCCGAGCCGGGCACGCCCGGAACGGTGCGGGCGCCCAACGGGGTGGTGCTGGACACGATGCGGTTCTGGGCCTCGGGCAAGCCGCGTTGGAACCCCGAGCGGGTTTCGATGCCGACCCTGGTGATCCAGGGCGAGTGGGATTCGGAAGCGCCACCCGCCATGGGGATGATGGTGTTCAACAAGCTGACCCACACCCCGTACAAGCGCTATGTCATGGTGGGCGAGACCACTCACGCCGCCCTGTTCGAGGCCAACCGCCGCCAGCTCTACCAGGCGGTGAAGGAGTTCCTGGAGACGCCGCTGCGGTAGTCACCCCAGATCGAACAGCAGGAACTCGGTCTCGTGCCGTGCCATGAGGGTGATCTCGTCGACCTCCTCCACGGCGGCGCCGTCGCCGCTGGCCAGACACTGGCCGTCGAGGGCGATCTCCCCCCGCACCACCTGGATCCACACGCCCCGACCCGGCGCCAGCTCATGGGTGACGCTGGCGCTTTGGACAGCAGCGCGGCGTAGACCGCCACGTCCTGGTGGATGGTCAGCGAGCCGTCGCCGCCATCGCGCGACGCGATCAGCCGTAACCGGTCACGCTTGGAATCGTCGTCGAAGCGGGTCTGCTGGTAGCCGGGCTCCAGCCCCTTGGCCTCGGGCAGGATCCAGATCTGGAGCAACCGCAGATCCTCGGTGGCCGAGGCGTTGAACTCGCTGTGGCGCACCCCGGTGCCGGCGGTCATGCGCTGGACGTCGCCGCGGGCGGTGACGCCGTGGCCACCGGTGCTGTCCTTGTGCTCCACCGCGCCCTCGAAGACATAGGTCAGGATCTCCATGTCGCGGTGGGGATGGGTGTCGAAGCCGCTTCCCGCCGCGATCCAGTCGTCGTTGATCACCCGCAACGCCCGAAAGCCCATATGGGCCGGGTCGAAGAAGTCGGCGAAGGAAAAGGTGTGATACGAGTCCAGCCAACCGTGCTGGCCGTGGAACCGGGCCTGGGAGGGACGAAGAACGATGCTCATGACGGACCTCGATTGATGCTGGCGAACCATGAGGATCAACATAGGCCGTATCGCGCCGCGGGATAATCAGGCATTCAGGTACAATACCGTTGCAGCCTGGGAAACGTTGACTCCCGCCTCTGGCTCACGATATAAACTGAACCGTTCAGTCTAGTTTGGTGCCCGCCGTCATGAAGAAGCCGATTCTCGCATTCGTCGCCGTCGCTCTCGCCGGAACCGCTCTGTGGGCCGGCATCCGCTGGACCACCGAATGGCGCTGGATCGAGTCCACCGACGACGCCTATGTGGACGGCGACATCACCGCCATCGTCCCCAAGGTGGCCGGCTATGTGGTGGAGGTGAAGGCCGAGGACAATCGGCCGGTGGCCAAGGGCGACGTGCTTTTGCGCATGGACGACCGCGACTATCGCGCCAAGGTGGACGACGCCCGCGCCCAGTTGGCGGGACGGGTGGCGCAGTTGGCCCAGATCGAGGACCGGGTAGCGGTCCAGGAATCGCTCATCACCCAGTCGGGCGCTTCCATCAGCGCGGCACGGGCCGACGTCATCCGCGCCAAGGCCGATTTCCAGCGCAGCCAGCGTCTGGTTCGCGACGACTTCGTCAGCCGCCAGCAATACGACGTCACCGCCGCCGACGCCGCCAAGGCCGAGGCTGGTCTGACCGGGTCGGGCGCCGGTCTTCAGGCGGCGCGGCGGCAATTGGCGGTCCTGGCCTCGGAACGGGCCATGGCCCTGGCGCAGTTGGAGCAGAACAAGGCCATGCTGGCCTTGGCCGAGATCGACCTGGAAGCCACCGTGATCACCGCCCCGGTCGACGGCGTCGTCGGCAATCGCGGCGTGCGCGACGGCCAGTATATCCGGCCGGGCCAGATGCTGATGGCGGTGGTGCCGCTGGGGCGGGTGTGGGTCGACGCCAACTTCAAGGAAACCCAGTTGGAACGCATGAAGCCGGGGCAGAGGGTCGAGATCAAGGTGGACGCCTACCCCGACCAGGTGATCGAGGGCCGGCTGGACAGCTTCGCCCCGGCCTCGGGCGCCAAGTTCAGCCTGCTGCCGCCCGAGAACGCCACCGGCAACTTCACCAAGGTGGTGCAGCGGATTCCGGTGCGCATCCGGCCGGTTGCCGGCAACGCCCTGGCGGGGCAATTGCGTCCGGGGCTTTCGGTGGTGGTGCGGATCGATACCAAGGACACGGCAAAATGACCCGCCCCGAAGACCGGGTCGTCACGCCGCGCGACTGGGTCGGCTTTCTCGCCATGGTGCTGGGCATGTTCATGGCGATTCTGGACATCCAGATCGTCGCCAGTTCCATTGCCCAGATCCAGGCCGGCATCTCGGCCTCGGCCGATGAGATCAGCTGGGTCCAGACCGCGTATCTGGTCGCCGAGGTGGTGATGATCCCGCTGTCGGGCTGGCTGGCCCGGGTGGTTTCGACCCGTTACCTGTTCTTCGCCTCCTGCGTCACCTTCACGGTGGCCAGCGCCGCCTGCGCCTTCTCGTGGAGCATCGAGTCCATGATCGTCTTCCGGGCGATCCAGGGCTTCCTCGGCGGCGCCATGATTCCCACCGTCTTCGCCACCACCTACATGATCTTCCCGCCGCGTCAGCAGGCCACCCTGTCGGTGGTGATCGGTCTGGTCGCCACCATGGCCCCCACCCTGGGGCCGACCCTGGGCGGCTGGCTGACCGAGGCATGGAGCTGGCACTGGCTGTTCCTGATCAACGTGGTGCCCGGCGTGATCGTCGCGTCGGTGGTCATCACCTGCGGCCGCAAGGACAAGCCCAAGCTGGAGATGCTCAAGGGCTTCGACATGGCCGGGATCGCCCTGGTGGCGCTCTTCCTGGGAGCGTTGCAATACGTGCTGGAGGAAGGCCCCACCGACGACTGGTTCGACGACCGCCGTATCCTCGTCGGGTCGCTGATCTCGGCGGTGGCCGGGGTGGTCTTCATCTGGCGCGAGCTGACCGCCGAGCATCCGGTGGTGGATCTTCGGGCCTTTTCCGACCGGAACTTCATGGTGGGCTGTCTGTACAGCTTCATCATCGGCATCGGCCTGTACGGTTCGGTCTACATCATCCCGCTCTATCTCGGGCGGGTACGGGGCTATTCCTCGCTGGAAATCGGCATCACCATGATGGTGACCGGCCTGTTCCAGCTCGTGTCGGCGCCCTTGGCCGGCAATCTGGCCAAGCATATGGACCTGCGGTACATGCTGGGCATCGGGCTGGCCCTGTTCGGCGGCGGGCTGTGGCTGAATTCGGCGCTGACCTCGCAATGGGGCTATTGGGAAATGTTCCTGCCCCAGGCGGTGCGCGGCCTGTCGCTGATGTTCTGCTTCGTGCCCATCAACGCGGTGGCCCTGGGGCACCTGCCGCCCCAGAAGGTCCAGAACGCCTCGGGCCTGTACAACCTGATGCGCAACCTGGGCGGCGCCATCGGGCTGGCGACCATCAACACCGCGCTGAGCCACCGTCTCGACCTGCACATGCTGCGGCTGTCGGAATCCCTCACCGCCTCGCGCGGGATCGTGGTGGCGACACTGGACGGGCTGACCGCCAAGTTCGAGCCGATCATGGGCGTCGGGGCCGAGCAGGCGGCGCTCAAGGTGCTGTGGCAGATCACCCGGCGCGAGGCCACCACCATGGCCTTCGCCGATGTGCTGATGGGGGTGGCGACGGTGTTCGCCTGCGGCGTGCTGCTGCTGCCGTTGCTCCAGAAGGTCCGCCACCCCAGCGCCGCCGGCGGCGAGGGGCATTGAGATAATATGTCCCTCAGTCTCCGAGCGGGCGCGTCCCGCGCCCTTGGCTTTCGCCGCATGAGCGGCGCCGGGCCTTGCCCGCAACTCCGAGCTGACGCTCGTCGATGGTATTGACATAATATGTGTCCCTCAAGCGCCGGGCGGGCGCCGCTCTATTCGTTCTCGACTTTTTCGGTCGCTTGCGTGTACACCCTGGGCCGGGGTGGGGTGTTGGGGATTTCGGAGACTTCCGCATGTTCGGTGCGTTGATACTGTCGATGGCGGCGCGTGGCGCATGAGCCTGTTTTCTCGCGGCCTGCGCGCCGACACCGTCCAGCCCGGCGACATTTTTCGCAAGATCGGAACCTATGGCGCCAATTGGGTGGTCGAGCGGCTGTTCGACTATCCCGACATTCCGCGCCATGCCCGGCTGGTGGACCAGGGCAGCGGCCGCACCATGACGGTGGCGGTCAGCATGCTGCTCGACCCCGAGGCCTTCAAGGTCATCCCCAAGAACTAGGCATGATCCGATCCATTCGGATCATGCCCGGCCGCCATTGAGGCGGCGGCCAAGCTCGCGGCGCGAGCGCCCGGCGAGGGGCAGAACCAGGCGAGGCCGATCCGACAGGGTCGGAATCGGTCTAGCGCGGCTGGCAGGTGGTGGTGCCGGAGAAGTAGCCCTCGATCAGCGGCGCGTAGTCGTAGGTCAGGACGCTGTCGTGCTGGTGGACGGTCACCGCCGAGTCGCCGCCGGAGCGTACGAATTCGGTCACCATGAAGAATTCGGTGCGGTAGACGGCCTCCAACACGCCGGCGAGTTCGGCCCGGCCGCCATCCGAGGTGGTTTGGCAGCGATAATGGTAGTTGGGGCCGCCGGCGCACCACATCAGCATGCGCGCGGTTTTGGAGCAGGCGAGGCTCGGCGACGCGGCGACCTGGAAGGTCACGTGCTTTTCGGCGTTGGCCTTCAGCGCTTCGGCGCTCTCGTCGTTGCTGACGAAGGCGCAGCCGCCGATACCAAGCAGGGCGCCCAGGGCGAATGTTCGGATAAAATTCAAATCAGGCATGGGGCCAGACTACCTTGTCGCGGGCCATGACGGAACTAGGGTCTTTCCCCTATGCCGAAGGAATGGCGTGCAGCAGTCCCGCCACCACCCGCCGCAGGCGGTCGATGTCCTGATCACGCGACAGCCGATGGCCGGCGTCCTTGACCAGAATCACCTCCACATCGGCCGAGGCCAGGCAGTCGGCCAGTTGCAGCGCCGTTCGCCATGGCACGTCCTCGTCCTGTTGGCCGTGGATCAGCCGGACCGGGCAGTTCAGGTTGACGGTGTCGCGCAGCAGCAGGTTGTTGCGGCCGTCCTCGATCAGCGAGCGGTGGATCCGCCAAGGGTTTTCCGGCTCGTCATCGTTGGGCAGCGAGACCTCGCCGGTCTCCATCAGTTCGCGCCGCTGCTCGAAGCTGAACTCCTGCCACATCAGGTCCTCGGTGAAGTCGGGGGCGGCGGCGATGCCCACCAGCCCGGCGACCCGGTCGCGCCGCTCCAGCGCCGCCAGCAGCGCGATCCAGCCGCCCAGGCTGGAGCCCACCAGCACGACCGGCCCCTCGGTCAACTGGTCGATCACCGCCACCGCGTCCTCGGCCCAGCGGCTGAGAGTGCCGTACAGCACGTCGCCCGAGGACTCGCCGTGGCCGAAGCCGTCGAAGCGCAGGAAGGCGTGGCCGGTGTCGCGGCACAAGGCTTCCAGCGCAAGGGCCTTGCCGCCGGTCATGTCGGAATGGTAGCCATGCAGGAATACAACGGTCGGTTTTTTGCCGCCAAGCCTGCGGTATGCGATTGTCGCGCCGTCGGGGCGTGATAATATCCCGCCCCCGACGGGGAGCCCCCCGTCCTTACGATCATCACTCATAGATCGAGCTCGCTTTTTCCGATGTCCATGGACCAACCCGAACCCATCGATGCGCCCTTGCCCGACACGCGTCAACCCCTCGCGGGGGGCTCCCGGGCGCCCGTGGTGCTGCAGGTGCTGCCGGCGCTGGTGACCGGCGGGGTCGAGCGCGGCACCATCGACATGGCGGCGGCCCTGGCCGAGGCTGGGTGGACCCCTATCGTGGCGTCGGAAGGCGGCCCCATGGCGCGCGAATTGGCGCGAATCGGGGCCGAACACATCACCTTGCCGCTGGCCAGCAAGAACCCGCTGGTGATCCGCAAGAACGCCGACCGGCTGGCCGAGATCATCGCCGCCAAGGGCGTCGACATCATCCATGCCCGTTCGCGGGCGCCGGCCTGGAGCGCCTGGATGGCGGCCCAGCGGACCGGCTGCCACTTCGTGACCACGTTCCACGGCACCTACAACACGGCGGGCTGGTTCGGGCTGAAGAACCGCTACAACGCCATCATGACCCGGGGCGAGCGGGTCATCGCCATTTCCGAATTCATCGCCGAGCACATCCGGCGGGTCTACGGCCTCGACCCAGACCGGATACGGGTGGTCCATCGCGGCATCGACCTCAGCCGGTTCGACCCCAACCGGGTCAGCCCGGAGCGCATCATCCAACTGGCGCAGAAGTGGCGCCTGCCGGACGGTTACCGGGTGATCATGCTGCCCGGCCGCCTGACCCGCTGGAAGGGCCAGGCGGTGCTGATCGAGGCGCTGGCGCTGCTGGGCCGCCACGACGTGCGCTGCCTGCTGGTGGGTTCGGACCAGGGCCGCACCGGCTACCGCGAGGAGCTGGAAGAGCTGGTGCGCCAGCGCGACCTGGTGGACGTGGTCCATCTGACCGACGAATGCAACGACATGCCGGCGGCCTACATGCTGACCGACGCGGTGGTGTCGGCCTCCACCGACCCGGAGGCCTTCGGCCGCGTCGCGGTCGAGGCCCAGGCCATGGGCCGGCCGGTGATCGTCACCGCCCACGGCGCCACCGGCGAAACCGTCCAGCCCGGCCGCACCGGCTGGCTGACCGCGCCGGGCGACGCCATGGCCCTGGCCCAGGCGCTGGACCGCTTCCTCGCGCTGTCGGCCGAGGAACGCGGCGGCATGGCCCAGGTCGCCATCGAGCATGTGCGCGCCAATTTCAGCAAGGAAACCATGTGCGCCCGCACCATGGCGGTGTACGCCGAGGTGCTGGGGGCCGAGGTGCCGGGCCACCCCTTGCCCGAGCAGGGTTAAGCTTCCATGGCGGAGACCGAGCGCATCCTTGTGATCAAGCTGGGGGCGCTGGGGGATTTCGTCCAGGCCATGGGGCCGTTCGCCGCCATCCGCGCCCATCATCCCGCCGCCCATATCACTTTGCTGACCACCAAGCCGTTCGCCGGGATGGCCGAGGCCTGCCCGTGGTTCGACGCGGTGCTGATCGACGACAAGCCCAGCCTGTGGCAGCCGGCCAAGCTGATCGAGCTGCGCCGCACCCTGCGCGAGGGGCGGTTCGACCGGGTCTACGACCTCCAGACCTCCGACCGCTCGTCCAGCTATTTCCGTCTGATGGGCAAGGCTCCCCAATGGTCGGGCATCGCGCCGGGATGCTCGCATCCCCACGCCAATCCCCAGCGCGACCTGATGCACACCATCGAGCGCCAGCGCGAGCAACTGGCCATGGCCGGCATCGCGGCGGTGCCGCCCCCCGACCTGTCCTGGGTCGAGAGCGACCTGGAGCGGTTCGGCCTGCCGCACCCCTTCGTGCTGTTGTGCCCCGGCGGCGCCGCCCATCGTCCGGGCAAGCGCTGGCCGTCCGAGCGCTTCGCCGCCCTGGCGTCCTGGCTGGCGGAGCGGCGGGTCGGCAGCGTCCTGCTGGGAACCGACAAGGAGGCGGAGCAACTGGCCGCCATCCGCGACGCCAGCCCGCAAGCCGTCGACCTGGCGGGGCGGACCTCGCCGCTGGACATCATCGCCTTGGCCCGCGTCGCCCTGGCGGCGGTGGGCAACGACACCGGCCCCATGCACCTGATCGCCGCCGGCGGCTGCCCGTCGCTGGTGCTGTTCTCCCACGAATCCGACCCCAGCCTATGCGCCCCGCGCGGCAAGGTGACGGTGCTGCGCCGGGCCAGCCTTACCGAGCTGGGGGAGGCGGACGTGGAAGCGGCGCTGGCGCGGTTGCTGGACGGGCTGTGATCGACCGGGCCCACCGTCGGGCCTGGGCCGAACGCCGCCGCCACCTGGAAGAGCGGCTGTGGACCGAGCGGCTTCGCCATACCCCCGAGGGACAGCGTGTCCAGCCGGACATGGGCGCGGTGATGGCGGGGATCGGCACGGTGGTGCGGTTGAGCGGGATGTTCGGCCGGGGGCGGCGCAACGCCCTCGACGTGCGGCTGACCGAGGTCGAATTCCGCTTTCCCCACCTGCCCGCCGCCTTCGACGGCTATCGCATCCTGTTCCTGTCGGACCTGCATGTGGGCGACAGCCCCGGGAACATGGCCGCCGCCCTTCCCCTGCTCGAGGGGCTCTCCCACGACCTGGCCGTGCTGGGCGGCGATTATCAAAGCTGGGGCAAGCCGGCCGCCGCCGAGACGGCGCGGTGCGTGGCGCCGTTGCTGGCGGCATTGCGCCCGCCCGACGGCGTCGTGGCGGTGCTGGGCAACCACGACAGCCACGAACTGGTGGAGCCGCTGGAAGCCCTGGGGGTGCGGCTGCTGCTGAACGAAAGCGTCGCCGTGACCCGCGGCGACCAGTCCATCCACCTGATCGGTTGCGACGACGTCCACATGTTCTACGACCATGCCGCCGAGGCCGCCCTGCGCCACGGCGGCGGCGGCTTTCGCGTCGCCCTGGTGCACAGCCCCGATTTCGCCGGTCAGGCGGCGGCGGCCGGCTGCGCCCTCTACCTCGCCGGCCACACCCATGGCGGTCAGATCTGCCTGCCCGGCGGCCGTCCCGTCGTCACCGGCCTGGACCGCCACCACGGCCTGGCGCGTGGCGCGTGGCGGCTGCACGCCATGCAGGGCTACACCAGCACCGGCCTCGGCTCCGGCGAACCCGCCCTACGCTTCAACTGCCCGCCCGAGGTGGCGCGGGTGACGTTGAAAAAGGGGGCTTCTGTTTGAGGGGGGAGGCGTCGCAGCCGCTCTTGCAAACAACGGACAGGCGGCATAGTCCCTACGGCTTCGGATCAAGGACTTCCTTTTCCCGGTCCACCAAGGCCAAGCGCTTGGCGGTCAGAAGAGAGACGATGACGTCGCGGAGTTGGTTGACCATCCTCAGCGGCAACACCCCGTATTCGAAGCAATCCGGCTTGCCGGGAACGGGGCGCATAGCTAATGCCTCATCGAGAAGCGGCCCGAGGGCTTCAAGCTTGCTCCAGACCCCATGATTACGGACGGCATCGATCCACTGGCTCATTTGCCATGCTTCCTTAGTCGAAAGGTTCGCGAGAGCTTCCCTTTTTCATTGTGCAATTTTCAAGATATGGCTCTGATCTGACGTGCCAACTACCACATAAAGGCGGGCAGTAGGGAGGGACGTGTGGGGCTACCGGCTCGCACACTCAGCCCCTGTCTTTCCGCGGCATGCACGGGAGATTTTCCTGGGGAGCCCCGCGGACTTGACTGGGCCTGAGTGGAAACGGTGTCGCTGGTGGCCTCGGGAATACGGAGTAAGAATCCCACTGAAGGACTCCTAACCATCTTGACCCGAACGCCCCTCCACCTCAGCAATCACCCCCGGCAGCCGTTCCACCAGGTCCGGGATGAAGGCTGTGGCCGTCTCGAAGACGCGGGACAGGCGGATGCCGAGATAGTCATGGGCGATGACGTTGCGCATGCCGATGATCTGACGCCAGGGGATTTCCGGGAAGCGGTTCTGGACCTCGGCGGGGACGCGCTTGGCGGCCTCGCCGATCACCTCCAGCGCCCGCAGGATGGCGAATTGGGTTTTGCGGTCGGCCGCGAAGGACTCGGCCGTCATTCCCGCCACGAAGGCCTGGGCGTCGCGGGCATAGTCCAGCATGTCGGCAAGGCAGGCGGCCGGATCGCGGGTCACAGGGGCACGACCTCGGACAGCACATGCGGTGCGAGGCGAGGGCGCAACGCCTCGCGTTCCACCAGATCGACGGCGAGGCCCAAGGCGTCGCTGAGTTCGAGCTGAAGCCCGGCATAGGCGATCAGGTCCATGCCGTCGCCCAACTCCACCAGCACGTCCACGTCGCTGTCTTCGCGCTGTTCGCCGCGCACATACGAGCCGAACACCCCCATGGACCGGATGGGGTAGCGGCGGCACAGGTCGGGCTGCAAGGCGCGAAGCCGGGTCATGATGTCGTCAAGGGTGCGCATGGCGATCTCGGAACTGTTGCCGCAACCGACTATAGCGCGCGGCCGGTCACTCCGTCACCTTTGCCGCAATGGCCGGTGTCGGAGTCGAGGCTGGTGCTGTCCCCCGCCGCACCCGCCTTGACTCCCCGGCGTTTCGCCGTAGAGTCTCACCCCCTTATTCCCGCCTTGCCTTGAAGAGAGTCTCCCATGGTCGCCATTACCCTGCCCGACGGCTCGGTCCGCCAATTCGATCACCCGGTGACGGGGCTGGACGTGGCCAAGGCCATCGGCCCCGGTCTGGCCAAGGCGGCGCTGGCCGTCACCGTCGATGGCGAGATGAAGGATCTGGCGACCCTGCTCGACCGTGACGTCAAGCTCGCCATCATTACGCCCAAGAGCGGGCCGGACGCGCTGGAACTGCTGCGCCACGACGCCGCCCATGTGATGGCCGAGGCGGTCAAGGAGCTGTACCCGGAAACCCAGGTGACCATCGGCCCGTCCATCGAGAACGGCTTCTACTACGACTTCGCCCGGCCGACCCCGTTCGGCCCCGAGGACCTGGAGAAGATCGAGAAGCGCATGGCCGAGATCGTCGACCGCGACGAGGCCATCACCCGCGAGGAGTGGGACCGCGACGAGGCGGTCGCGTTCTTCCTAGGGCTGGGGGAAAAATACAAGGCGGAGATCATCGCCTCCATCCCCGCCGACCAGAAGATCGGCCTTTATCGCCAGGGCGCCTTCATCGACCTGTGCCGGGGGCCGCATCTGCCCTCCACCGCCAAGCTGGGCAAGGCGTTCAAGCTGATGAAGCTGGCCGGCGCCTATTGGCGCGGCGATTCGAGGAACGAGATGCTCCAGCGCATCTACGGCACCGCCTGGTTCGACAAGAAGGACCTGGACGCCTATCTGCTCATGCTGGAAGAGGCGGAAAAGCGCGACCATCGCCGCATCGGCCGCGAGATGGAGCTGTTCCACCAGCAGGAGGAGGCGGCGGGCTCGGTGTTCTGGCATCCCAAGGGCTGGCAGCTGTGGCTGGCGGTGGAGGCCTATATGCGCCGCCGGCTGGAGGCCAACGCCTATGTGGAGGTCAAGACGCCGCAGTTGGTGGACTTCTCGCTGTGGGAGGCCTCGGGCCACGCCGACAAGTTCTCGGAAAGCATGTTCACCATCACCACCCAGGACGAGCGCCACTTGGCGGTCAAGCCCATGAACTGCCCCTGCCATGTGCAGATCTTCCGCCAGGGCATCAAGAGCTACCGCGACCTGCCGCTGCGCATGGCCGAGTTCGGTTCGTGCCATCGCTACGAGCCGTCGGGCGCCCTGCACGGCATCATGCGGGTGCGCGCCTTCACCCAAGACGACGCCCACATCTTCTGCACCGAGGACCAGATCACCTCGGAGACCATCGCCTTCTGCCAGTTGCTGAAGGAGATCTACGCCGATTTCGGCTTCACCGACGTGCGGGTCAAGTTCTCCGACCGTCCGGCCAAGCGGGCCGGCGCCGACGAGACCTGGGACAAGGCCGAGGCGGCGCTGCTGGAGGCCTCCAAGGCGGCCGGGTTGGAGACGACCCTCAATCCGGGCGAAGGCGCCTTCTACGGCCCCAAGCTGGAATTCGTGCTGCGCGACGCCATCGGCCGCGAGTGGCAGTGTGGAACCCTGCAGGTGGACTTCGTCCTGCCCGAGCGTCTGGACGCCGCCTATGTGGGCGAGGACGGCGCCAAGAAGCGTCCGGTGATGCTGCACCGGGCCATCCTGGGCTCGTTCGAGCGCTTCCTCGGCATCCTGATCGAAAATTTTGCCGGCCGCTTCCCGCTGTGGCTGGCCCCGGTCCAGGTGGTGGTCGCCACCATCGTGTCCGAGGCCGACGACTTCGCCCGCGAGGTGCTGGAAAGCCTGAAAGCCGCCGGACTCCGCGCCGAACTCGATCTTCGCAACGAGAAAATAAACTACAAGGTCCGCGAACATTCGGTGGCCAAGGTGCCGGTGATGCTGGTGATCGGTAAGCGCGAGGCCGAGAATCGCTCGGTCGCCATGCGTCGTCTGGGCAGCCAAAACCAAGAAATTGTTGCGCTGGACCAAGCAGTCGCTACACTTGCAAGTGAGGCATCCCCTCCCGCATGATACAAGGGGTCCTCAGACCCGACCGAAGGGCCCGCCCGCCGCTGGATGCGCCGGGCCGTTCGGTCCCCTCGAAGCCATGGAGATTGTTAAATAGCTAGACCGCCGATGCAGACGCCGCCCAAGAACGACGGGCCCCGCGTCAACCGTGAGATCGATGTGCGCTCCATCCGTCTGGTGGGCGCCGATGGGGAGATGATCGGAGTCGTGACCCTGCGCGAGGGTCTGACCATGGCTGAGGAAGCCGGGCTCGATCTGGTCGAGGTCTCCCCCAACGCCGATCCGCCGGTGTGCAAGATTCTGGATTTCGGAAAGTTCAAGTACGAAGACCAGAAGAAAAAGAATGCCGCCCGCAAGAAGCAGAAGGTTATCGAGGTCAAGGAGATCAAACTCCGGCCGAACATCGACGACCACGACTACGACGTCAAGATGCGGGGCATGAAGAAGTTCCTCGAGGAAGGCGACAAGGTCAAGGTGACCCTGCGTTTCCGTGGCCGCGAACTCGCTCACCAGGACCTGGGCATGCGGGTGCTGGAAAAGGTCAAGGACGACCTGGAGGAGTTGGGCAAGGTCGAGCAGATCCCCAAGATGGAAGGCCGCCAGATGGTCATGGTGATCGCGCCCCGCTAAAACCGGGCGCGATCGGTACCCCGTGATCCGAGGCTGGGGCAATTTAGCTCCCTGCCGCAAAGCGGGTTGCTTCGGCCTGACCTTTACGCTATTTTCCGCGCCTCCCCACCGACCGGGGAACAACGCCCCTGCGGAGGGGTGGCAGAGTGGTCGAATGCGCCGGTCTCGAAAACCGGTATGGGTGCAAGCTCATCGTGGGTTCGAATCCCACCCCCTCCGCCACCCACCCTTTAGGGTGGGCATATTTCCTGGAAATCTCCAGTAAAACCCGTGTCTTTAGGCCATTCCGGGTGGCCACCAAGACCAGAGACACCACCCTTCGGGGTAGGTATCAGGCCCATCTCTCCCGAT
>NZ_CAINTR010000171.1 GCF_903853455.1 uncultured Magnetospirillum sp. | reverse complement strand
TGCGGGGAGAGGATCGAGGTGAGGGGGCCGCGCGTCTGCGCGGCGCATGACCCAGTTTGGCGGACGATTTGGCGGGATTGGTCGCCGGTCAGGCGAGGCAGCGGGCGGCGACGAGACCGGCTAGTCCGGGGACGGCATCGGCCGACAGGGCGCCCAGTCTGGCCCCGAGATAGTCCCAGAATGATATGCCAAGTTTCTGGCAAGTCTTCGCCAACCCCAAGAAGGTGTCGCGGCAATCGCGTCCATCGTCGCTGCGGGTGGTGCCGCTGATTTTGCGGCGGGTCACCTGAGATCGGACATCTCTTTCGGAGCCGTTGGTATTCAACGGGATTTCCGGATGATCGAGGACCTTGAGGAGTTCCGGCTTGTTGGCGTGCAGTCTGACAAGCAGACGGTCGAGGGTGGTAAATCCGGTTTCTCTCTTGAAGATTCGATCGAAACGGACCTTGAGGGCGGCTTTGCGGTCCGGGTCGGGCGCCTGGCAATAGGCTTTGAGATCAGCATAGAACCACCAGATCAGCGACTGGACGCGGTCCTTGGACTTGCGCGCCGTTTCGGTAAAAGTGTCAAGCTTGTGCACGAGCCGTTCGGCATGAACCCAGCATAGAGCATGGTTCCCGATATTGAATTGGCCGGCGTCATCTGACAGCACGACCGTTCCATCAAGGAAGCCGTGGTCAAGAACCGCCCCCCACAATGCCCCCTCCGTGGCGATGGTCACCGGGTCAGGATTAACCTTCATCCCGGTGATGCCGAGGTGTTCGAGGTGCGCCATCCAAGCCGCCAAATCGGCGAAGCGCCGTTCGGGATGTTCGGCCAGTTTGGCGATGATGGCGGCCGAGAGATGGCGTTGGCGCATATAGGCGAAGCCGTCGCCGCTCAGGACATAATCGGCGTGGCCGGCGCGTAGCAAAGAAAGGAAATTCTCACGGCTCTTCGATCCGGTGGTGGCGAAGAACGTGAAGTGATCATTGCCGATCTGGGTGCAATAGCCGTTGCGGCCCTTGTGACGGGCGCCGGTGTCGTCGACCGAGATCCAGTCGGCACGACTGAGACCGGCGCGCAGCACGTCTTGCGCTTCGCTGACGAAGGCGCCCTTGTTGTCGGTCAGAATCCGCACAACCTGCCGTTTGGAGATGGCAAAGCCGAGCGATTCCAGAAACTGCACCAACCGTGGTACCGTTGTCTGCCCCTGATGATACTGGGCGAGGATGAAGCGTTTGACCTCGGGCCCAAAGTGATCGTCAGTCCCGCTGGGCAGCGGTGCCAAAATCGTCCGCCCGTCCGGCGTCAGCCACCGCTCGCGGCGATAGCACACCACCCGCGGTTCGATCTTGAGGTCCTGAACGGTAAAGTTCTCGTAGCCTTTGAACCGGGAGCCCGGTGGAATGTCGGCGGCGGCGATCACCTTCTCTTCGACCAGCACTGACGGCTTCTTGGCCCCGCGCCGTTGCTTCTTGCGCCAATCCCGATCCGCCCGCTTGGCCGCCGCCTTGTCCATGCCCGATGGTGTCGATGGTTTGATCTGCGGCTTGCTCTTCAACCCCTTCAACCGGGCGATCTCTTCGGCCTGAGCTGCCACCTTTTCTTCCAGGGCCGCAACCTTGCCCAGCAGCGCAATAACCAACTTCTTGAGTTCGCCAACGGAAAGACTGTCTATATCTTGTGGTGACCTCGGCATGACCCAAGAGAATCACACCGACCCGACAGATTCAACTAAAGATGAGTCATGTGCCGCGCAGACGCGCGGCCCCCTCACCTCGATCCTCTCCCCGCAAGCGGGGCGAGGAGGCGGTGCCCGGGGTTATGCTCCACTTACAGGAAGCCGCCGCTGCTGTTGGGCGCGGTGCTGGTGGCCGAGGCGGTGATGGCGTAGGTGCCGGCGGAACTGCCGGTGGTGGCGGTGGTGGACAGGCTGACCAGGCTGGAGGTGTCGGTGGACCAGAAATTGCCGGTGATGCTGCTGGCCGACAATGCGGGATTTGCATTGCCATAGGTCTTGCTGGCGGCGTTGACCGAGATCTTCAGCACCAGCGGCGAGGCCTGCAGGGCGGGATAATTGCTCGGTCCGAGGAACCAGCTATTGGTGAAATCGAGGCTGGCATAATAAGAGGCGTAACTGGTGGTGTCGGTGGCGTTGGCATGGGTCAGTCCGGTGGCCGTGCCGGAGGCCGAGCCGCCGGTGCCGCCGGTGGCGCTGCCACGGCCGGAACCGCCCATATCCCAATAGCTGGCGCTGACCGTGCCGTTGTTGTACCCGATCAGGCCGCCGATCCCCGACGAGGCGGTGGGGATGCCCGAGGAATAACTGGCGCTGATGGTGCCGCCGTTGGCCCAGCCGACCAGCCCGCCGGCATTGACGCCGCTGCCGCCGGTGGCGTTGCCCTGCGCGTAACTGTTGAGGATCACGCCGCCGCTGTAGCCAGCCAGGCCGCCGATGGTGCCGGTGGCGTCGGTGACATTGCCGGTGGCATAGGAGGCGGTAATGGTGCCGGCGTTGTGGACTCCCACCAACCCGCCGGTGCTGTCGCTGGCGGCGCTTACCGCGCCGGTGGCGAAACTGTTGGCGATGGTGCCGTTGTTGTACCCCACCAGCCCCGCGGTGTCCTGATAGGTTGAGCTGACGGCGCCGGTGGCGTAGCTGCCCCTGATCAGGCCGCCGTTGTAACCGGCCAGGCCGCCGACACAGGTGCTGCCGGCGCCGTTGGCGGTGACGCTGCCGGTGGCGTAGCTGGTGAGGATGGTGCCGGCGCCGGAGTTGTAGCCGGCCAGGCCGCCGATATATGAGGTGGAGCCGGTGACATTGCCGGTGGCATAGGAGGCGGAAATGGTCGAGGAATTGTTTCGCCCGACCAACCCGCCGGCGGTATTGTTGCCGGCGCTCACCGGCCCGGTGGCGTAGCTGTTGATGATGGTGCTGCCGGTCTGGGCGTAGCCCACCAGTCCCCCGACGGACGAGTCCGCGCTGACGCTGCCGGTGGCATGGCTGCTGCTGATGACGGCGGCGGTGCCGTTTTGTAACCCCACCAGGCCGCCGATCAAGCTGCTGCCGGCGCCGGCGGTGACATTGCCGGTGGCGTAGGAGGCCTGGACGGTGGCACCGGTGGTGACGATGCCGGCCAGTCCGCCGATCCATTGCGCGGCGGAGCCGGCGGTGACGTTGCCGGTGGCGTAACTGGCGCTGATGCTGGCGGTGCTGATATTCATGATGCCGGCCAGTCCTCCGACACCAGAGCTTCCGCTGGTGGTGGCGCTGACGGTGGCCGAGGAATAGCTTTGCAGGATCGTCCCATTGATCCCGCCGACCAGCCCGCCGATGCCCTGATTGGTGCCGGTCACCGTGCCGCTGCTGTAGCTGTTGAGCACTGTTCCGTAATTGTACCCGGCGATGATGCCGACCCAGGAGGGGCCGCCCGACACCGTCGCCGTGGTGACGCCGAGATTGCGGACGGTGGCGGTGGTTTCCAACTGGCTGAAGACACCAATATTCTTCGAGGTCGAGATATTGATGGTCATGTTGGTGAGGCTGTGGCCCAGACCGTCAAAGACCGAGGCGTAACGGGTGGGAATGCTGTCGTTGTTGACCGCGGTATAGCCGATGGGGGTGAAGGCGCCGACATTGATGTCGCCGGCCAGGGCGTAATTGGTGCTGACATTGACAGCGGCCAGGGCGGCGCTGGTGCTGAGCAGGGTGAACCCCGAGCCGTTGATGGTCAGGCTGGGGGTGGTGCCGGACAGGGTCACCGATTTGCCGCTGCCGGTGATCAGATTGCCGCCGGTGCCGCCGTCATTGTATTTCACCGTCAGCCCGGCGGTGTTGCCGCTGGCCGAGATATTGGCGTTGACCAGGACGCTGTGATAGGCGTCCAGCGTCAGGGTGGTGTTGCTGGTCCAACTGATGGGCGCCGACACCGTGATATCGCCGTTGGCCCCGGGGCTGGAGCCGTTGCCGGCGCCCGAACCGTTCACCGTCGGGGCGCCGGCGGTGGTCTGGATGGTGACATTGCCGCCGGTCAGGCTGGTCTGGAGGGCGCTGTTGTTGGTGCCGTCGATGACGAAATCGGTGGGATCCAGCAGCCAGCTGCCGGGATTGCCATGTTTCGCCGAGACGTCCACCAGGGCGCTGGCCAGACTTAGGCTTTCGCCCGAGGTCTCGATGGCGCCGCCGTCGCCGCCCTGGGCGCCGCCGCGGGCCCAGAGGATGCCGTCGACACGGGTGGCGGCGCCGGTGACGCTGATATGGCCGCCATTGCCGAGGACATCGCCGGCCGAGGCGTCAAGCACCGAGGTCGGCCCCAGGGTGACGGACCCCACCGTGCCGCCGTCGAGGATGATCTCGCCGTTTTGTTCGCGGACGCCGCGGGCCTCGATCATGCCGCTGTTGTTGATGACGTCGCGCATCGTCCGGTCGAGGCTGCGGGCGCTGATCAGCACGCTGCCACCGTCGGCGCCGATGGTGCCGGCATTGGTCACCAGGGCGGCGGCGGCGGGCTCGGTGATCTGGTATTTCCATAATCCGTCGCCGGCGGTGTCGAGGGTGAAGCCGGCGGCGGCGCCCAGCGCCACCCGGCCGAGATGGGCGCTGATGGTACCGTCATTGCTGACCTGGGGGGCGGACAGCACCACCGTGCCGCCCTCGAGGCTGCCGTGATTGGCGATCGCCCCCTGGCCGGGGACGCCGGTGAAGACATAACGCCCGGCAAGGTAATCCGCGTCGGCGATGGCGGAACTGGTGAGCAGCAAGCCGGCGGCGGTGATGCGGCCGCCGGCACCGATGGTGATGCCGTTGGGGTTGAGCAGGAACAACCGGCCATTGGCCTGCACCAGGCCATCGATGGCCGAGGCGCCGCCGCCGGTGACCCGATTGAGGATACTGGCGCTGGCCGAGGGCTGAACGAACTGGACGATCTCGCCCTTGGCCACCGAGAAAGCCTGCCAGTTAAGGACGGCGCTGGGCGAGCTTTCAGTGATGGTGAGGCGATTGCCGGATTGGGAAAACACCACCGCGCCGCTGACCACGGCGGGCGGTTTTTGAGCCGCCAGGACCGAACTGGAAACAATAGCGGTGGACAGCAACAGCAGCCGCTTCAGGCGCATGACTAACCAGCTGATAAATAACTATGTATAGTTTCAGCCTGGGTGTCATCGGTGCAATATATCTAAAGATGTGGTGCGTACATCTTTATGGCTATGCCTAAAGTGCTGTCTTGCTTGCTGGTGGTGAAAATCTGACGGATGGTAC
>NZ_CAINTR010000170.1 GCF_903853455.1 uncultured Magnetospirillum sp. | reverse complement strand
CATGGGGCGGCTCACCGGAAACGGTGCCGTGCCGACCCCGGAAAGAACCATGATCCCGAGCGACGGCACTCTCGGAAAATGCGGCAGAACAAGATGGGGGTTGACAGCAGCACCCCGGACTAAAGAACCATATCCCGCTGATCGGAACCGATCACGGTATCTCAAGCGGCGGGCGGGCGTAGGCGTGCAATCATATGTTTGCCAGCAAAGCTGGCGGGCGCGAGCGCCCTTGCCTTCCGCGGCATGAGCCGCGCGTCGCGTTGCTCCTAACCAAATCCCGATGAGGTGCTCTCAGCGGGATTTGACTCAAACCCCGCCGGCGGCACGCGCGGTCGCCACCATCTCCAGGATCACCTCCACCAGATCGGGTTCGGCGCCGATGCCGGTGGCCAGCACCACCCGGTGGCCGTTCGCCGCCTTCGGTCCGGTTTCGCCCGAGCCCAGGCCGAACAGCGGCGGGATGTCGCGGCTGGCATGCATGCCCTGGGCCACCAGCAGCGGCAGCGCCACCACGTCGCGGCGGGTCATCCGCCCGGCCCAAGACGCCGCGTGGGGCTCCTGCTCCAGGAACACCAGCGCCACCTCGGCGAAGCGGTTCATGGCGGCGATGGCGGCGGCGATGGCGCGCGGCGTGTCGCCCGCCCCGCCCGGCCGGGCCGAGCCGTGGGCGATCAGCAGCAGGGCGCTGTCCGCCACCGCCATGCCGGCGGCATTGGCCACCCCTTCCGCCCGGCAGGCCAGCAAGCCGGGAATGCGGGGATGGGTTCCGGCCGGCGCGGTATAGAGAAACCGGCGGCCGTCGCGCTCTGTTACCTGACCGGTCAGTCCAATTTCGCGCGGGATCAGGGTGTCGGTGTAGTAGCCCTTGCCGGCGAACACCGGGACCACCACCACGGTGGGGGCGGAGACCAGCCGGTCCACCGCCGCCAGCGGCGGGTCCTGCTTCATGAACACCGCGACCACCTCGGCGAACAGGTCGCGGCGGCGGATGTCCTCGGCCAGGGCAAGAACCGGAGCGGCGCCGTCGGGATGGCGGGTCGAGCCATGGCCAACCAACACCAGCGCCGTGTTTTTCATCATACTAGCCCCTCGCCGGGCGCGAGCATCCGCTCGCTTGGCCGCCGCCGCAATGGCGGCTGGCCAGCAAACGCCCGCTCAGAAGGTCTGACCGGGCATTTGCTGGCATCATTTACTCGGCCCCTCGGTGTCCTGCCCCCCGCCGGAAAACCAGTCCAGCTCGTCAGCCAGCGACACCACCCGGCCGATGACGATCAGGGTGGGGGCTTGCAGCTTGGCGGCGCGGGTCAGCTCCACCAAAGTCGCCAGGGTGCCGACCACCCGGCGCTGGCGCGGCGTGGTGCCGTTCTCGATGGCGGCGGCGGGGGTGTCGGCCGGCAGGCCGGCGGCGATCAACTGGGTCGAGGTCTCGGGCAGCGAGTGCAGGCCCATATAGATCACCAGGGTGGTGTCGGGATCGGCCAGCTTGTCCCAGTCCAGGTCCAGGCGGTGGCCTTCGCGCAGATGACCGGGAACGAACTGCACCCCGGTGGCCAGACCGCGATGGGTCAGCGGAATGCCGGCATAGCTGGAACAGCCGGCGGCGGCGCTGATCCCCGGCACCACCTCGAAGGCGATGCCGTGGCGGGCCAGATGCAGGGCCTCCTCGCTGCCGCGGCCGAACATGAAGGAATCGCCGCCCTTGAGCCGCACCACGTCGCGCCCGGCTTGCGCCAGATCGACCAGCAGGGCGTTGATCTCATCCTGGACCAGATGGTGGTGACCCAGCGCCTTGCCGGCGTAGATCCGCTCGGCGGCCGGCGCAATCAACGCCATGATTTCCGGGCTGACCAGTCGGTCATAGACCACCACCTCGGCGGCCTGGATCAGGCGCGCCGCCTTGACGGTCAACAGATCGGGATCGCCCGGACCGGCGCCGACCAGGACGACTCGTCCCACCTTGCTCATCGCCTCTCCCGTCCCTATTTATTAATTACCGCTAATATGATCACGAGATGACCGGCCGCGCCACCGGATTCCGGCGCGTGCCGGCAGCTCTTCCCCAAAGGGCCGAAGCTCGGATATGGTGGGGCGATGATCCCTCTTTAATCCCGGCCGCTCCGTGACAATCGCCCCAGCCGCGCATCCCCATCCCCACCCCCATCCCAGCCATCGCCACGTCCGCCGCCGCCGGACGTTGCGGCGGACGGTCTACCACATGCTGGGCGGGGAAGGCCATTCCGACCTGCTGGTCAAGGTGGTGGACTTCGTCCTGATCGCCCTGGTGGTCCTCAACGTGATGGCGGTGGTGATGGAATCGGTGGAACACCTGTCCATCGCCCATGGGCCGGTCTTCCACGCCTTCGACCTGATTTCGGTGGCGATCTTCAGCGTCGAATATCTGCTGCGGCTGTGGACGGCGGTCGAAATGGACGAGCCGCGCTACCGCCACCCGGTGTGGGGACGGCTGCGCTGGGCGGTGTCGCCCATGGCGGTGGTGGACCTGCTGTCGGTGCTACCGTTCTATCTGGGCATCGTGGTCGAGATCGACCTGCGCGCCATCCGGGTGCTGCGCGTGCTCCGGGTGTTCAAGCTGGGCCGTTATTCCATGGCCATGAGCGTGATGGGAGCGGTGGCGCGGCAGGAGGCGCGCTCCATCGGCTCCATCCTGTTCGTCATGATGGTCATCCTGGTGCTGGCCTCCAGCCTGATCTACCTGTTCGAACACCGCGCCCAGCCCCACATCTTCAGCGACATCCCCACCTCCATGTGGTGGGCGGTGGTGACGCTGACCACGCTCGGCTACGGCGACATGGTGCCGATCACCCTGTTGGGCCGCATGCTGGGAGCGCTGACCGCCATCCTGGGCGTGGGCATGATCGCCCTGCCCGCCGGTGTGTTGGCCTCGGGCTTTTCCGAGCAGATGCGCATTCGCCGCGAGGAATACCGGGAAGCGGTGGAAAAGGCGCTGGAGGATGGCAGCCTCAAGCGCAACGAACGCCGCCTGCTGGAGCAGACCCGGCGGACGCTGCAATTGTCCGACGACGAGGCGGCGCTGATCCTGCGTCAGGCGGTGGAGACCGGTCACCTCTGTCCCCACTGCAACCAGCCGCTGCGCCAGCACCAGCGGTCCGAGGAAGAGTGAGGCTTAACCCCTCTCCCGCAAGCGGGAGAGGGTGGCGAGCATGGCGAGCCGGGTGAGGGCTCGTCTGTCTGAACAAAGAAGCCCCCTCACCCTCCCACCGCTTCGCGGCGGGCCCCTCCCTCTCCCGCAAGCGGGCGAGGGGTTATCAGCCGAAGCCGGCCTTGATCAGCAGCTGGTGGAAATCGCGCAAGGCCTTTTGCGCCCGCAGCGGGTCGGTGAAGCCGTCGATGAAATGGGCGTCGAAATTGGGCTGGCGCAGCAGCATCAGGATGCGATGGCGTGCCCGCGTCATGGCCTTGCCCTCGGGCAGGACGCCGGCGGCGCAGAACTGAACCAACCGAACGGCGCGGTCACGCAGCGGCGAGTCCTGGTGGTCCAGCTTCTCGACGATCTGCTCGTCGATCAGATAGTGCTCGAGGATGGTGTCGATGAAGTCGGCCAGCCGTGCTTTCACCTCCTGCGAAAAAACCGAGGCCATCGCCACCCGGTGGGCGTTGGTGGCGCGCAGCATCCGGTCCTTGGGCGGCAGAGTGCGCAAACACAGATCGGAGATTCCCCGGCACCGGAACACCAGTTCCATGGTTCCCAGGATGTCGGCCATGTGCTCGGCGGCCAAGGAACTGGAGGCCAGTTCGCAGAGATAAACCAGCCCGGTGGCGGGATCGGGCATGATGCGGTAGAGCATCTCGATGGCCGCCTTGCGGCCGGCGGCGCCGCCTTGCTCGACCATGCGGGTGCACCGCATGGTCAGCGCCTCGGCGGTCTCGCTGCCGCAGACGAGGCCGGTGGGGCACAGCGTCCGCTCGATCAGGTGCTTGAACGCCTCCAGCTCCTTCTCGCTTTCATTGCGGAACAGCGGATTGGGCGAACGGATCTGGCGATGGGCCCGGTCCAGCAGGATGCCCCGGCTGATGGGCAGCTTCTTCTCGGCGAACAGGCGGTTGAGCACCTCGGCGGATTCGCCGGCGTCGCTCTTGACCGCCGGCATCTTGCCGTCGGCGAGGTCGAACATGGCGACGATGGCGGCGCCGAGGCCGGGCTGCCAGCCCAGCACGTCCTGCACCACGTTGGAGCCCAGCACGTCGGCGATGACGCCGTCCAGCAGCTCGACCGCATGGGGGTCGGGATCCTCGACCGCCAGACTGCACAACCGCTCCAGCTTGCCGACCCAGTTGCGCACGTTCATCAGGTCGCGCGACAGCACCACCATGGCCAGATAGTCGCGGTCCTCGCCCTCGCCCATGGCGCCGAGCTTGGCGATCACCTCGCTGAAATGGCCGTCGAGCTTGGGCAGTTTCAGGCTTTCCACCCGCCGCGCCCGGGCCGAGATGTCGTCGATGGACTTGAAGATTTCCTTGCCGCGGCTCTTGGCGTCCTGCTCGCCGTCCTTGGTCTGCAACTGGGCGACCCGGTCCACCGCCGACGGCACCAGGGTGTCCTTGTCCTGAAGACGCTTCAGCTCCTTGTAGGAGTGCATCAGCTCGGTGGGGGTCAGGAACGCCTTGTCCAGATAGGTGCGGAACACCCGGTTCATCACGCCGCGCGCGTCGTCGCCCAGGAAATCCTCCGGGGTCTCGCACTTCTCGGCGGGAACGGAATCGATGGGGGTGATGTGAAGCGGACCGTCATCCTTGACGGTGCGGGTCTCGCAGAATATTTCCGACTCGACCATGGTGCCGTCGGCGCGCAGCCAATTGCGCACGATCTTGGCTCCCTCGCACTTCTTGTCGGCGAGGAACTTCTTGGCCAGGGCGCGGGCCTCGTCTTCTTTGTAGACGATGGTTTCCATCGACCAACGGCCGTCTTTCGAGACCTGTACTTCGAAACTAGCGCGATCCGCGACCATTCTGGTGCCGCCCTATTCGACCTGATTCAACGTCGCGCGCCTTTCCCCAAAAGCCACGCCAGCGGAAAGAAATACCCGCGAATGATACAAGTTGTCACTTCTTTCTTGCTATATGTCACCTGTTGCGCCCGCTGCCAAGAAGGCGGAGAATCGCTTCCGGTGGGCATGAGTGCAAGCGCAGGGGGAAAACCAAGATGGCGGCATACCGGGTATCGTTCATCAAGGCCAGCGGCTGGACCCGCCTGGGACTGGCCGGCGCGGCCGGTGTATTGTTTTCCGCCCCCATGCTGTGGGCCTTGGGCAGCTTCGGCTTCGCCGACGAGGCCATCCACCGCGCCATCGTCTTCGCGCTGTCGGGGGTGTGGTGCCCCATCGCGGTCGGCTATCTGGTCGGCTGGGCCATGCAGGGATTCGTCATCCGTCAACGGGTGGTCGAGGAGGACAACGAGGATTCCATCCCCGCCGCTCGTCCGTCCGGTCCGCCCCCCGGCGCGCCGCCGGCACGCGGCGGAGCGCCGTCACGCCCGAGCAGAGGCTGATCGAAGGGCCCGATCACTTTGATTTCGACGAAAGCCCAGGATATCGAGGCGCTGGCGACGCGCTCCGAGACGCTGTACCGGGCCGGGCAACTGGCCGAGGCCGAGGCCGCCTGCCGCAAGCTGGCCGGCCTGCTGCCCGACAACCCCATGGTCCATTACAATCTGGCCCGCGTCCTCAAGGACCGCCGCAAGACCGATGCCGCCGCCACCGCTCTGCGCAAGGCGCTGGCGCTGGCGCCGGCCATGGCCGAGGGCTGGCTCAACCTGGGAACCCTGCTGGGCGAGTCCGGGCGCTGGACCGAGGCCGCCCAGGCGTTCGAGCGCGGCCTCGCCGCCAAGCCGGACTCCTGGCAGTTGCTGACCAGCCTGGGCCGGGTCCGCGTCACCCAGGGCTTTCGCAAGGACGCCGAGGAGCTGCTGCGCCGCTCGCTGGCCCTGGCGCCCCATGCCGCCCCCACCCTGACCAATCTGGCCAACCTGCTGTCGGATGCCGGCGCCATGGCCGAGGCGACCTGGTTGTTCGACCAGGCCCTGGCGGCGGCGCCGGCCATGCCGGAGGCCCTGCTGGGCGCCGGCCACGCCGCCCGCAAGCTGGGCGAGATCGGCGCCGCCATCGGCTTTTACCAGCGGGCCGCCGCCGCTCGGCCCCAAGACCTCGCCATCCGGGCGCGGCTGGCGGAGGCGCGGCTGGGGGTGTGCGACTGGCAAGACGTGGCCGGACTGCGCCACGACCTGATCGAGCCGGCCCTGAAAACGCCGGGAGCGGTGGGGCCGCTGATGGCGCTGACCTTCCCGCTCGCGCTGTCGCCCAAGGAATTGCTGGTCTTCGCCCGCCAACGCGCCGAAGCGATCCAGGCCGAGGTGACGCCGTTGAAGGCCGGAATCAGAACGCCCCGGCCGGGCCCGCGCCAGCGGCTGACCATCGGCTATCTGTCGGCCGACTTCCACGACCACCCCACCACCCACCTGATGCGCGGCATGTTCACCGCCCATGACCGTGACCGGTTCAAGGTGGCGACGCTGGCGCTGGAGCCCGACGACGG
The DNA here is from genome assembly GCF_903853455.1 of uncultured Magnetospirillum sp. Classification (GTDB taxonomy): domain Bacteria; phylum Pseudomonadota; class Alphaproteobacteria; order Rhodospirillales; family Magnetospirillaceae; genus Phaeospirillum. The sequence goes on along the minus strand of NZ_CAINTR010000170.1, from coordinate 58,195 downwards.
CAGCGATTACCGCCGCTTCGTGCAGGACAACAGCGACGTCTTCCTGGAGCTGGGGCCGCTGGACACCGCCGACGCCGCCCAGGCCATCATGGCCGCCGGGGTGGACATCCTGGTGGACATCAACGTTCATACCCGTGGCAACCGCTTGCAGTTGACGGCGCTGCGGCCGGCACCGGTGACGGTCAACTGGCTGGGCCTGCCGGGGTCCAGCGGCGCCGCCGCCATGGATTGGGCGCTGGTGGATTCGGTGACCTGCCCGCCGGGCTTTGAGGCCGATTTCTGCGAGCGCCTGGCGGTGCTGCCCCATTGCTACCAGCCCAACGACCGCGACCAGATCATCGCCGAGCCCGCCCCCAGCCGGGTGGAATGCTCCCTGCCCGACGGCGCCTTCGTGTTCTGCTGCTTCAACCAGGCCTTCAAGATCGAGCCGGTGATGTTCGGCCGCTGGATGCGCATCCTCGACCGGGTGCCGGGCTCGGTGCTGTGGCTGCTGGGCGGCTCGCCCGAGATGGTGGCCAATCTGCGCCGCGAGGCCGAGGCGCGGGGGGTGGCGCCCGAGCGGCTGATCTTCGCCACCCGCCTGGCCAAGGACCGTCATCTGGCGCGGCACCGCCACGCCGACCTGTTCCTCGACACCCTGTTCTACAACGCCCACACCACCGCCAGCGACGCCCTGTGGGCCGGAGTGCCGGTGATCACCGCCCCCGGACGCAATTTCGCGGCGCGGGTGGCGGCCAGCCTGCTGGTGAATGTGGGGCTGGACGACCTGATCTGCCCCGACCTCGACGCCTACGAGGAATTGGCGGTGCGGCTGGCCACCCAGCCCGACGAGTTGGCCGGGATTAAAGCCCGCCTCGCCGCCAACCGCGCCACCGCGCCGCTGTTCGACACCAATGGCTTCGTCCGCGACCTGGAGCGGGCCTATGAGATGATGTGGGCCGAGGCCTGCGCGGGACGAAAGACCCGGCGGCTGGAGGTTCCCTGACCACTCCCTCCCGCCGCGAAGCGGGGGAGGGTTGGGGTGGGGGTGTTTCCGCCCATTGCCCAGTCTCAGCAGTCGCGCCAGACGGCGACAGCCCCCCTCCCAACCTCCCCCCGGCAAAGCCAGGGGGAGGGGTATAATGGCCTCCTCCCTACCCCTCTGACCACTTGGTCATCACCGCCATCAGCGCCTCCACCGTCGGCGCGTCGAGGTCGATGATGGTGAAGCGCGACCGCCCCTCCTTGATGCGCAGCCGCAGAATCTGGAGGCCGCTCTCGTGCTCGACCTTCTGCGCCAGGATCTCGCGACTCCACGGCGCCGCGATGGTGGCCAGGGTGGAGACCGTCTCTTGCGGGGGCTTGATCTCTTCAGTCATGGAAGTTCCTTTGGTTGTCCCTCATTCGCCGGGCGTCCGCCTCCGGCGGACTTGGCTCTCGCGCCGTGCACGCGCAGGCGTGCAATCATAGATTTGCCAGCGAAGCTGGCGCGGCGGCCGTCGGCCTTGCCTCCGAGCGAGGCTCGTCGGTGTTCCGCCTTCAACTCCCGGCGACCCGGTCGTGATAGCGCGCCCGGTACAGCAGCCGGGGACGGGCGGGATCGTCGGCGAAGGGCTCGCGGGTGTGCAGCGGGTTGTTGGACACCAGCCCCTGGCCGGGCTGGAGCACATGTTCGAAGCGGTAGGGCGAGGGCGTTTCCAGCAGCCGCTTGAGGACGGCGGCGGCAGGCTGGGCGGCGGGCGACCACTCCACATTGCGCCCCCGCGCGGTATAGCGCATGTGCAGCCGGCCGCCGCCATCCACCGCGAAGACCGGCCCGACGGTGGCGGGGCGGCGCATCCCCTCCTCGTCATTGCCGGGAATGGTCATGGCGTCGGGCTGCGTCAGCACCCGGATCAGCTCCGGGTCCTCGTCGCGCAGCAGGATATAGAGGATCTCGTGATCCATCAGCCGGTTGGCCCCACCCTCGGCAGCCGGGCGGGCGCAGTGGAGCAGCAGCGCCCGCACCGTGCGCTCCGGCACGTTGTAATAGCCGTCGGTGTGCCAGGTGATCGGCCGCTCGGTATAGGGAATGTAGCGCGCCCGCGTTCCCTCGCGATGCACGGCAAGCGGGGTGACGCCGTCCGCGTCGGCCAGCGCGTTGACGTCGAGGCTGGCGAGGCCGAACCGCGATCCCAACGCCTTCAGCGCCGCCTTGTCGTCGCGGCCGGATGCCTGGGAAGACTCCACATAGACCGCCATGCTGGCCCGCCGGATACGGTCCCGCAAGGCTTGGTGCTCGGACGCGGTCAGGGCGGCGATGTCGGCCACCTCCACCACCAATTCGGCGACATTCCTGGGTGCAGACTCCAGCTTGGCGTCGCGCCAGCGCCGGTAATCCGACGGGTCAGTCAGAGTGAAAGCCCCTGGAATCCCTGCCATTTTTCCTCCTGCGGCATTTTCATGCAACTTCCCTAAAGAATCCACTTGGATCATCGTACTCCATAATATTATGATACGTTAATGTAATGGGTCGCAGCAGAATGACCCGACGACAGGGACGAAATCCAGGAAGCCCGCTTCCCAAGGATCGTTGACCAGACCCAAAGAAGGACCAACGCGCCGGCTTTTGCCGCGTGCCGGTGAATAACGACGGTTAGGGAGCCATAAGCGATGTCGAAGAAGATGCCCTCCACGCCCATGCTCGACGAGCTGGAAAGCGGCCCCTGGCCCAGCTTCGTCAGCGGCTTGAAGCGTCTGGCCGAAGTTGACGGCAAGCCTCACGGCGCCATCATGAAAAGCCTGCTGGGCCAGTTGGAGCACAGCTACCAGACCCGCAAGGGCTACTGGAAGGGCGGCACGGTCGGCGTGTTCGGCTATGGCGCCGGCGTCATCCCGCGCTTTTCCGAGGTGGCCGGGCAGTTCCCCGAATCGTCGGAATTCCACACCATCCGCATCATGCCGGCTCCCGGCTTCTTCTACGACACCAAGACGCTGCGCCAGATGTGCGACATCTGGGAGGAACACGGCTCGGGGCTGATCGCCCTGCACGGCCAGAGCGGCGACATCATGTTCCAGGGCTGCCGCACCGATCAGGTCCAGCCCGCCTGGGACAAGCTCAACGAGATGGGCTTCGACATGGGCGGCGCCGGCGCCGGCGTGCGTACCGCCGCCTCCTGCATCGGCCCCGCCCGCTGCGAACAGGCCTGCTACGACACCCTGGCCGCCCACCGCGCCGTCATCAACGACTTCACCGACGACATCCACCGCCCCTCGCTGCCCTACAAGATGAAGTTCAAGTTCTCGGGCTGCGCCAACGACTGCGCCAACGCCACCCAGCGCGCCGATGTCGCCATCTTGGGGACCTGGAAGGACGACATGCAGGTCGACCAGGCCGAGGTCCAGGCCAAGGTCAAGCAGTTGGGCCGCAAGGAGTTCATCAATCAGGTCGTCCGCATGTGCCCGACCCAGGCGCTGGGCCTCAACGACGACGACACCCTGGACGTGGACAACAAGTCCTGCGTGCGGTGCATGCACTGCATCAACGTCTGCACCAAGGCGCTGAAGCCGGGCAAGCAGCGCGGCATCTGCATCCTGGTCGGCGGCAAGCGCACCCTGAAGATCGGCGACCTGCTGGGGACCGTGGTGGTGCCGTTCATGCCCCTGGAGAGCGAGGACGACTTCGCCGCGCTGGTCGACCTGTGCCACCGCATGCTGGACTTCTTCGCCGACAACGCCCTGGAGCACGAGCGCACCGGCGAGATGATCGAGCGGATCGGCCTCGCCAACTACCTGGAAGGCCTGGACCTGCCGCTGGACCTCAACATGATCAGCCAGCCGCGCACCAACTCCTATGTCCGCACCGACGGCTGGGACGAGGAAGTGCGCAAGTGGAACGAAATCAAGGCCGGCGCGGCCGAGTAGCTCCGACGGGCGTCAGCCCGGAGACAAGGCCAAGGGCTGCCGCGCCTCGCCAGCTTTGCTGGCAAACATACGACTGCACGCCTGCGCGTGCATGGCGCGAAAGCCAAGGCGGACGGAGGTCCGCCGCCCGGCGACTGAGGGGCTGAAAAAGCCAGCGGCCCCGGTAACGAAAAAGAATGTGGGAGAAATTTGATGAGCGAACTTCGTCGTCCCATCGAAAGCGGCGTGCCGGATTCCAAGCAGTTCATGCACCCGGCGCTGGTCAAGAATTACGGCACCTGGGCTTACCATGACCGGCCCCGGCCCGGCGTGCTGCGCCATGTGGCCGCCAACGGCGAGGCGGTGTTCACCGTCAAGGCCGGCACCCAGCGCCAGATGGATGTCTTCACCATCCGCAAGCTGTGCGACATCGCCGACCAGCATTGCGACGGCCATATCCGCTTCACCATCCGCTCGTCGGTGGAGTTCATGACGCCCGACGAGAGCAAGGTCCAGCCGCTGATCGACCGCCTGGAGGCCGAGGGCTTCCCCGTCGGCGGCACCGGCAATTCGGTGGGCTTCATCAGCCACACCCAGGGCTGGCTGCACTGCGACATCCCCGGCACCGACGCTTCCGGCGTGGTCAAGGCGATGATGGACCAGCTCTACGACGAGTTCAAAAACGAGGACATGCCCAACCGGGTCAAGATCACCACCAGCTGCTGCCAGATCAATTGCGGCGGCCAGGGCGACATCGCCATCAACGTCCAGCACACCAAGCCGCCGGTGATCAACCACGCCCTGGTGTCCGGCGTCTGCGAACGCCCCGCCGTGATCGCCCGTTGCCCGGTGGCCGCCATCCGCCCGGCGCTGGTGGACGGCAAGCCGAGCCTGGAAGTGGACGAGAAAAAATGCGTGTGCTGCGGCGCCTGCTTCCCGCCCTGCCCGCCCATGCAGATCAACGACCCGGTTCATTCCAAGATCGCCATCTGGGTCGGCGGCAAGCATTCCTCCACCCGCTCCAAGCCCATGTTCCACAAGCTGGTGGCCGCCGGCCTGCCCAACAACGCGCCGCGCTGGCCGGAAGTGGCCGAGGTGGTCAAGACGATCCTCGCCACCTACAAGGCCGACGCCAGGGCCTGGGAGCGCATGGGCGAGTGGATCGAGCGCATCGGCTGGCCGCGCTTCTTCGAAATGACCGAACTGCCGTTCACCAAGTACCATGTGGACACCTGGCGCGGCGGCCGCGCCAATCTCAACGCCTCCAGCCACCTGCACTTCTAGGGTATCGGATCATGAAATTCGGCATTCTGGTCAACGAAGGCCCCTATAACCACCAGGCTTCCGACTCCGCCTACCAGTTCACCAAGGCGGCGCTGGAGATGGGGCACGAGATCTTCCGGGTCTTCTTCTATTACGACGGCGTCAACAACGCCACCAGCCTGGGCCAGCCGCCCAGCGACGACCGCAACGTGACCCGGAACTGGCAGAAGCTGGCCGAGGACCACAAGGTCGATCTGGTGGTCTGCGTCGCCGCCGGCCTGCGCCGCGGCATCACCGAGGGCAATCTGGCGCCGGGCTTTCGCATCTCGGGGCTGGGGCAGTTGATCGAGGCCGGCATCCAGGCCGACCGCGTCGTGGCATTCGGAGATTAGACCATGGACGAGATGGAAAGCGGCATCGTCAAGAAGTTCATGTTCGTCAACCGCAAGGCCCCCCACGGCACCGTCTACGCGCTGGAAGTGCTGGAGATGGTGCTGATCTCGGCGGCGTTCGACCAGGACGTCCACCTGGCCTTCATCGACGACGGCATCTACCAGATCAAGAAGGGCCAGGCCCCGGCCGAGATCGGCTGCAAGAACTTCTCGCCCACCTACCGGGCGCTGGAAGGCTACGACATCGAGAAGCTGTACGTGGAAGCCGAGGGACTGGCCGAACGCGGCCTGACCGAGGACGACCTGCTGGTTCCGGTCGAAGTCGTCAGCCGCGCCGAGATGGGCAGGCTGATGGCCGAGATGGACGTGGTTCTGACGGCTTAGAAGGGGACTGGCAAACATGAGCATGCTGCATACCGTCAACAAGTCGCCCTTCGAGCGCAACAATCTGGACAGCTGCCTGGGCCATGCCCAGCCCGGCGACGCCATCTTGTTGATCGAGGACGCCGTCTACGCCGCCATGGCCGGCACCGCCATGGCCGGCAAGATCGCCGACGCCGCCAAGACCTTCCGGGTCCATGTGCTGGGGCCGGATCTCAAGGCGCGCGGCGGCGACCCGGCCAAGGTGGTCGCGGGCGTCACCGTGGTGGACTACACCGGATTCGTGGATTTGGCGGCACGGAACAAGGCGGTCAACGCCTGGCTGTGACCATCGGGATATCGGAAAATCAAGAGAGGAGAGGTTCGACCATGGCTTACACCAGCAACGGCGCCACCATCGAGGCCGATGAAGAGGGCTACCTCATCAACATCACCGAGTGGGACGAGGGACTGGCCGACCAGATCGCCAAGGACGAGGGCATCACCATGAGCCCCGAGCACTGGGAAGTGGTCAACTTCCTGCGCGAATATTATTCCGAATACCAGATCGCTCCGGCGGTGCGCGTGCTGACCAAGGCCATCGCCAAGAAGATGGGACCCGACAAGGGCAACAACAAATATCTCTACGAGCTGTTCCCCTACGGCCCCGGCAAGCAGGCCTGCAAGATCGCCGGCCTGCCCAAGCCCACCGGCTGCGTGTAGGACCGCAAGTCCCCTCGCCCGCTTGCGGGAGAGGGTGGCGAGCGCATGCGAGCCGGGTGAGGGCTCTTTCGAACCTGAAGAACCCTCACCCTCCGGCCCGTTGGGCCTCCTCCCTCTCCCGCAAGCGGGCGAGGGGCAATCCGCGGATGGGTGGCGTCGTGACGACCTTTTTCGCCATACTCTTCACCGTCGCCACGCTGGTGCTGGTGGTCGGGCTGGGGCTCAGGATCGCCCGATACGCCCGCACCCCGGCGCCGTTGAAGATTCCCACCACCCCGGCGCCGCTGACCCGGCCGGGGGTGGCGTTCCGCCTCGCCCGCGAAGCCGTGGGGTTCGAAAGCCTGTTCCGGGCCAACAAGCCGCTGTGGATCTTCGCCGCCCTATTCCATTTCGGTCTGGCGGTGGTACTGATCCGCCATGCGCGCTATTTCGAGACCGAGGTCGGGCCGCTGGTCGCCCTGGTCCAGCCGCTGGCGCTCTATGCCGGTCTGGCCATGGTGGCCGGTCTGACCCTGCTGCTGGCGCGCCGCGTGATGATCGAGCGCATCCGCTATATCACCGGCCGCTCGGACATCCTGATGCTGCTGCTGCTGCTGGGCATCGGCACCACCGGGCTGGCCATGAACGGGCTGGTCCATACCGACATCGTGGCGGTCAAGGCGTTCTTCACCGGCCTGCTGGGCCTGGAGATCCGGCCGCTGCCGGCCGACCCGCTGCTGGTGGTCCATCTGCTGCTGGTCGCGGCGCTGATGCTGGTCTTTCCGTTCTCCAAACTGCTGCATGCGCCGGGCCTGTTCTTCAGCCCGACCCGCAACCAGACCGACAACCCGCGCGAACACCGCCATCTCTGCGACTGGGCGGCCAAGCTTGAAGACAGGAAGAGCTGAGATGGCAGCCCCTTTCGACACCCCCGTCCTCGGCGACGTGACGGAGCGCGGCATTCCGGCGTTGAAGGCCGGCGCCATGGCCGGCTCCAAGCCCTATGTCGCCGCCGCCGCCCATCAGGAGCCGCTGGGCTTCCCCGGTGTGCTGGAGGACGGCTGGGAGAAGAAGGCCATCGGCCATATGGGCGAGCTGCTGGGCAAGTACCGCTCGCTCCAGGTGTTCATGGATATCTGCGTCAAGTGCGGCGCCTGCACCGACAAGTGCCACTTCTTCCTCGGCACCTCCGACCCCAAGAACATGCCGGTGGCCCGCGCCGACCTGTTCCGCTCGGTCTACCGCCGCTATTTCACCGCCGCCGGTAAGCTGGCCCCCGGTCTGGTGGGGGCGCGCGAGATGAACAAGGAAACGCTGGACGAGTGGTTCAACTACTTCCACCAGTGCTCGCAATGCCGCCGCTGCTCGGTGTTCTGCCCCTATGGCATCGACACCGCCGAGATTTCCATGGCAGCCCGCGACATCATGGATGCCATCGGCCAGGGCCAGAAGTACTGCAACGAGATCATCGGCAAGGTCCACAGGATCGGCAACAATCTCGGCCTGCCGCCCCCCGCCCTGCTGGACACACTGGAGGGGCTGGAGGAGGACATGGAGGCCGACACCGGCGTGGCGGTCAAGATGCCCATCGACGTCCACGGCGCCGAGGTGCTGCTGGTCACCCCCTCGGCCGACTTCTTCGCCGAGCCGCATGTGCTGGGGCTGATCGGCTATGCCAAGGTGTTCCACGCCGCCGGCACCTCGTGGACCCTGTCCACCAAGGCCTCGGAAGCCGGCAATTTCGGCATGTTCATCGGCAATTACGAGCAGATGCGCAAGATCAGCTTGCGCATCCGCGAGGCCGCCCTGGAGCTGGGCGTCAAGCGCATCATCTTCGGCGAATGCGGCCATGCCTGGCGCGTCGCCTATTCCTTCCTCAACACCCTGGCGGGGCCGTGGGACTTCCTCGACCCCCGCTATCCGGTGCCGCAGCACATCTTGGAATTCACCAACGACCTGATCAGCCGCAAGGGCATCAAGCTGGACAAGTCGGGCAATGACGGCATGGTGCTGACCGTCCACGATTCCTGCAACGTGGCGCGCGGCGCCCGCATGGGTGACAAGCCCGGCGGCCAGTTCACCATCCCGCGCGACGTGATCCGGGCCAGCGTGCCGAAATTCGTCGACATGCACCCCGACACCATCTGCGACAAGACCTTCTGCTGCGGCGGCGGCGGCGGATTGCTGACCGACGAGCTGATCGAGTTGCGGGTCAAGGGCTCGGTGCCGCGCATGGAAGCCTTGAAGGCGGTGGTCGAGCAGGACGGCGTCACCCACATGGCCGCCATGTGCGCCATCTGCAAGGCCCAGTTCACCAAGATCCTGCCGTATTTCGGCCACGACCGCGAGATGGTGGTGTCGGTTCACCAACTGGTGAGCAACGCCATCGTTCTCGGCGACAACGACTGACAACAACGAAGAGGGCTGCCCGGACAAGCTCTAACCGCCTCCCTTGATCGTCACCCCCGGACTTGATCCGGGGGTCCATGGATGCCCGGGTCAAGCCCGGGCATGACGAAGAGGGGGAACGGCGACAACCGGACAGAAATCAACAGGGAGAAATCCGATGGCTGCCAAGACCACCGCCAAGGCCACCACCGAGGGCATGAATTATCGCCGTTACAAGGACGGCGACCACACCCCCGGCGCCTGGCAGGACGAAATCTTCAAGGCCAGTTGGTCGCATAAATGCCCGACCTATGTGCTGCGCACCCCGCCCTGCTCGGGATCGTGCCCGTCGGGTCACGACATCCGCGGCTGGCTGGACATCGTGCGCGGCGTCGAGAAGCCGCCGGCCGGCATGCAAATGCAGGAATACGCCTTCCGCCGCATGACCGAGGCCAATCCCTTCCCCGCCGTGATGGGCCGCGTCTGCCCGGCGCCGTGCGAGCAGGGCTGCAACCGCAACATGGTCGAGGAACACGTCGGCATCAATTCGGTGGAACACTCCATCGGCGAATGGGCCATCGCCAACAAGATCGCCTTCCCCAAGCCCACGACCGAAACCGGCAAGAGCGTGGTGGTGATCGGCGGCGGCCCCGCCGGCCTGTCGGCGGCCTATCAGCTGCGCCGCAAGGGCCACGCCGTCACCCTGCTGGAAGAGAAGGCCGAGCTGGGCGGCTATGTGCGCTACGGCATTCCCGGCTACCGCACGCCCCGAGAGGTGCTGGACGCCGAGATCAACCGCATCATCGACCTCGGGATTACCGTCAGGACCAATTGCCGGGTCGGCCGCGACGTCACCGTCGCCGAACTGGAAGCCCAGTACGACGCCATCTTCTGGGGCGTCGGCACCCATTCCGGCCGTGGCCTGCCCATCCCCGGCTGGACGGACACCGCCAACTGCGTGTCGGGCGTCGCCTTCCTCAAGGCCTTCAACGAGGGCCGCCTCAAGCACGTTCCCGGCCGCATCATCGTGGTCGGCGGCGGCGACACCTCCATCGACGTGGCCTCGGTGGCGCGGCGCCTCGGTCATATCAAGCAGGTGTCGGAGCAGGACCGGGTCGACCACGTCATCCTCGGCCAGGTCGCCCACGACGTGGCGGCCAGCGCGTCGCGCGAGGGCGCCGACGTCACCCTGACCTCGCTGTTCCCGGTGGAAAAGATGTTCGCCGCGAGCCGCGAGATCGACGACGCCAAGCGCGAAGGCGTCGACATCAAGGGCGGCATCATGCCGCTGGAGGTGATCAAGGGCGCCGACGGCCGCGCCACCGGCCTTAAGCTGTGCCAGTGCACCATGGACGGCATGACCCCCACCCCCATCGCCGGCACCGAATACGTGCTCGACGCCGACCTGATCGTCTCGGCCATCGGCCAGACCGGCGAGTTGGGCGACCTGCCCGAAATCGACAATGGCAGGGGCTTCATCAACGCCGACAAGACCATGCGGGTGCCGGGCAAGCCCAAGCACTTCGTCGGCGGCGACGTGGTGCGCCCCCATCTGCTGACCACCGCCATCGGCCACGGCCGCGTCGCGGCGGCCAGCATCGAGGAGTTCCTCGAGCGAGGCGACGTCGGCAAGCGGCCCAAGGTGGACGTCCACCAGTTCGACCTGCTGGCCAAGCTGCGCGAAAGCCATCTGGAGCCGACCCAGTGCGAGGCCGGCGGCGTTCGCGGCACCGACAAGGCCAAGTTCGCCGTGCACAATTTCGAGAACCGCTCGGTCAACGAGATCATTCCCCATGACGACCTGTTCCTGGGGCACTTCACCCGCACCGCCCGCCATCATCGCGACGAGGTCCATATCGCCGCCGACCAGGTGATCGGCAACTTCCAGGAACGCCTCATCCCGCTCGATGAAAAGCAGATGGTGGACGAGGCCAAGCGCTGCATGTCCTGCGGCCTGTGCTTCGAATGCGACAATTGCGTGGTGTTCTGCCCCCAGGGCGCCGTCAGCCGGGTCGCCAAGGCCGAGCGCACCACCGGCCGCTATGTGGAGACCGACTATTCCAAGTGCATTGGCTGCCACATCTGCCACGACGTCTGCCCCACCGGTTACATCCAGATGGGCCTGGGAGAATAGGCATGCTGGCGCGTCTGCTGGTCTTACTGCTGATGTTCGGGATTACGGCGGCGGCCCTGGCCGCCGACCTGCCTGCACCGCCCAAGGCCAAGGCGGGGACCACCTGCGTCGCGGCGGCGGAGGTCATGCGGCGCGACCATCCCGACATGCTGAAGCATCAGCGCGACGACACGCTACGGCTCGGCATCCGGGGCGGCACGGCGTCGCTCAGGGACTGCGTCGCCTGCCACGCCACCCGTGCCGCCGACGGCACGCCGGTCCCGGTCAACGCACCGGGGCAGTTCTGCCAGTCCTGCCACGCCTATGCCGCGGTGACGCCCGACTGCTTCGACTGCCACGCCACCACGCCGGCCCCGGTCAAGGAGGCCGCCCGATGACCGACGCGTCTCTTTATCCCCCTCTCCCGCTTGCGGGAGAGGGTCGGGGTGAGGGCGGCTCGCACGTCAGTGCGGGCCTCGCGCCATCCGCCTCGCTTACACTCGGCCCCCTCTCCCGCAAGCGGGCGAGGGAAACAAAACTTTCCCGCCGTCACCTGCTGCTGGCCTCCGGCGCGGTGCTGATCGCCGCCCCGGCACTCGCCCGCGACAAGGGCCAGCCGGCCAGTTCCGCCCAGCACTGGGGCCTGCTGATCGACACCGGCAAATGCAGCGAGGGCTGCACCACATGCGTCGAGGCCTGCAAGGCCGAGATGGGGCTGAAGGGCCACGACCGGCCGCTGACCGACGCCCAATATGTCCGCAAGATCGACGTCAAGGACCCCGCCACCGGCAACACCCATTCGCTGCCGGTGATGTGCCAGCATTGCGACAAGCCGGCCTGCGTCGATGTCTGCCCCACCGGCGCCTCCATGAAGCGGGCCGACGGCATCGTCCTGGTGGACCGCCACATCTGCATCGGCTGCCGCTATTGCATGATGGCCTGCCCCTACAAGGCGCGCAGCTTCGCCCATGAGGAGCAGACCGGCCAGCAGCCTTACCTTCCGCGCGGCAAGGGCACCGTCGAGGGCTGCACGCTGTGCGTCCACCGCATCGATGCCGGCCAAGTGCCGGTCTGCGTCGAGGCCTGCGCCACCAGGGCCAAGGGCGCCATGCTGTTCGGCGACCTCAACGACCCCAACAGCGAGATCGCCCGCCGGGTGGCCACCGAGGCCACCACCCGCATCCGCGCCGATCTCGGACTGCTGCCCTCCGTGCGCTATCAGAGGATCTGAGCCATGGTGAAGACCACATACTCCGAAATCCGCGCCTACACCCCCGGCTGGCTGGCCCTGGCCGGCGGCCTCGGCGTGGTGATCGTGGCGGCGCTGGCCGCCGTCTGGCACATGGAGCACGAGGGCCATTGGGTCACCGGCATGACCAATCAGGTGGTGTGGGGCCTGCCGCATGTCTTCGCGGTGTTCCTGATCGTCGCCGCCTCGGGCGCCTTGAACATCGCCTCCATCGGCTCGGTGTTCGGCCGCGAGCCCTACCGGCCGCTGGGCCGCCTGTCCGGTCTGGTGGCCATGGCCCTGCTGGCCGGCGGCCTCGCCGTGCTGGTGCTGGATCTCGGCCGACCCGACCGTCTGGCCGTCGCCATGACCCATTTCAACTTCAAGTCCATCTTCGCCTGGAACGTCATCCTGTATTCCGGTTTCTTCGCGGTGGTGGCGGTCTATCTGTGGACCATGATGGACTGGCGCCTGAAGCGCTTCTACCGGCCGGCGGCGCTGGGCGCCTTCCTGTGGCGGCTGGTCCTCACCACTGGCACCGGCTCCATCTTCGGCTTCCTGGTGGCGCGCGAGGCCTATGGCGCCGCCGTGATGGCGCCGCTGTTCATCGCCATGTCCTTTGCCGACGGGCTGGCGGTGTTCATCCTGGTGCTGCTGTTCGCCGCCAAGAGCACCGGACGGCCGCTGGGTGAGCAGATGCTGACCCGGCTGGTGCGGCTGCTGGGCCTGTTCGTCGCCGCCAATCTGTATTTCGTGGCGCTGCACCACGTCACCCAGCTGTATTTCGCCGGGCGCGGCGGGGTCGAGAGCTTCGTGCTGGCCCAAGGCGGCGTCTACACCACCCTGTTCTGGGTGGCCCAGATCGGCCTGGGCGGCATCCTGCCGTTGGTGATCGCCTTCGCCGGCTGCGGCCACGCGGCGCGGCGGCGCGCCACCATGGCGTCGGCTTTGGTGGTGGTCGGCGGCCTCGCCCAGGTCTATGTCCTGATCGTCGGAGGCCAGGCCTGGCCTCTGGACCTGTTCCCCGGCATGGAGGTGGCGTCCAGCTTCGCCGACGGCCGCGTCCACACCTATGTCCCCACCCTGGCCGAGACCGTGCTGGGACTGGGCGGAGTCGCCATCGCCGGCTTTATTGTCCTGCTGGGAGTCACGGCGCTGCGATTCCTTCCCGCCGGGCTGGCCGATACTGTGGAGGCGGCCGAGGATCGTCACTAGATACAATTCGTCACAAACCCATACTGAGGTATGGGGACATTAACCGTTCGTTGATATATCCCTAAAAATTGTGTCACATTGTCAGCGGGGAGAAGGGTACAAGACGGCAGTTTCTTTGGGGGGAAAGTGACGAGTCTCAGCCTGGCCCATAGCGGCAGATCATCGCACGACAGCCTCGACGCCATCCGCAACGTGTTGAAGACGCAAGTCTCGGACATCCTGCGCCTCAACATCACTCAGTTGTCGACGCTTCCGCCGGACGTGGTCTATGACCGCATCCTCAACACCCCCCAATTGCTCCACGAATGCTTCCAGGTCTTCCGCCTGCAACCGGATCTGTTCAAGCGGGTGGTGGTGCGCGCGGACAAGCGCCCGGTCGCCTCCGACCAGGATCCGCTGTCGTGCGGCCGTACCGTCGCCGACGTGGTCAAGCTGGTGGTCCGAGCCTCGGCCAAGCGCTATTTCCGCGCCACCCTGCCGCCGGCCCCGCGCCCCAAGGCGCCGCCGCCGCCGCCCTCTCCCAGCCTGCTGAACATGGCGGCCATCCGCCTGGGGCTGAAGGAAGCGCCGCTGCCGCCCAAACCCCCGAAGGCCCCGCTGGGCCAGGGCGACCGCCTCTACCGGGCCTTCCGCGAGAACCTGCTGTTCGAGTGGCAGGTGCCGCTGATCCCCTGCTACACGCCGCTGGAAGTGTCCACCGTGACCCGGCTGGGCTCGCGCATCCTGGCCCTGCGCGAACCGGCCCAAATCCAGATCCTGGCGGAAGAGGGGCTGACCCCGGAGGGCCGCCTGCCGCTGCTTCTGGACAACGCCAAGCGGCTGCACGGTCCCGACCAGGGCATCGACGCCAACACCCTGACCGAGGCGTTCGCCAAGCTGGGCCTGGAGGCGGTGTTCCCGACCCTGGTCGACACCCAGTTGCGCCGGGCCGTCTCGCAGGTCGCCTGCATGGATCCCCGCGTGGCGCAGTTGCTGATCCCGGCGCTGGAGACCGATCTCAGAAGCGTCGCCATCTTCCTGTTCACCGCCTTCGTCCGGTTGGGGGAAAAGGCCTTCCGTCAGGCCTTCGGCCCCCACGGCGCCATGTGGGCGGTGCAGAAGCTGGCCAAGCATCTGGAGACCTGCCGGCCATGGCCGCGCGCGCTGCCCAGCATGAAGCAGGCGTCGGAGCGGGCCTTGGCCTTCGCCATCGACCTGGACAGCGGCCTGCCGGCCAAGGACAAGCTCAAGACGCCCGATCCGGGTCCGGTGGCCTCGGCCACCGGCGCCGCCGCCAAGCCGGCTCCGGCAGCCAAGAAGCCGGCCCCAGCAGCCAAATCGGCCAGCGGCCCCGACCGCGCCTCGCGCGCTCCGGCGGTGGTGAACTCGGCCCCCAGCCGACGGTAGGGTGGGGTTGTTCTGGTTCCGCAAGAACAACTCAAGAACCGTCATGGCCGGGCCCAGTCCCGGCCATCCACGCCGTGCCACGACACCAACGTTCGAGGTGCGGATCGGCGTGGATGCCCGGAACACGTCCGGGCACGACGAAATAATATGATTCGAGAGACGAGATGCGGGCGCATCCCTTCGGCCGGAAGAGGCCTGAGATGCGCGGCGGGCTTGTTGCTCCCGGCGGCGGATGGTATGAGGGGCGCCAGCGCTTTCAACGGGTAATCAATGACCGTCACCGTCCGTTTCGCCCCCAGTCCCACCGGCCTGCTGCATGTGGGCAATGCCCGCGTCGCCCTGATCAACTGGCTGTTCGCCAAGGCCAACGGCGGCTGCTTCATCCTGCGCCTGGACGACACCGATCTGGAGCGCTCCAAGCCCGAATACGTCGCCGCCATCGAGGAGGACCTCGGCTGGCTGGGTCTGGCCTGGGACCGCCGGGAGTTCCAGTCCCTTCGGCTGGACCGCTATGCCGCCGCCGCCGAATCCTTGAAGGCCGCCGGCCGGCTGTATCCCTGCTGGGAGACCGCCGAGGAGCTGGAATACAAGCGCAAGCGCCAGTTGGCCCGCGGCCGCCCGCCGGTCTACGACCGCTCGGCCCTGGCGCTGTCACCCGACGCCATCGCCGCGCTGGAGGCCGAGGGCCGCAAACCCCATTGGCGGTTCAAGCTGAACCATGAAGACGTGCGCTGGGACGATCTGGTGCGCGGCGCCAGCCACTATCACGGGGCCAACCTGTCCGATCCGGTGCTGATCAGGGGCGACGGCAGCTTCCTCTACACCCTGCCCAGCGTGGTGGACGACATGGAGTTCGCCGTCAGCCACATCGTGCGCGGCGAGGACCACGTCACCAACACCGCGCCGCAGATCCAACTGTTCCAGGCCCTGGGCGGCACCCCGCCGGCCTTCGCCCATCTGCCGCTGCTGACCGGCGCCGGCGGCGAGGGCTTGTCCAAGCGGCTGGGCTCGGGCTCGCTGCGCGACCTGCGCGAGCGTGGCGTCGAGGCCATGGCGCTGAATTCGCTGCTGGCCAAGCTGGGCAGCTCGGACGCGGTCGAGATCCGCCACGCCCTGGCCGATCTGGCGGCGGAATTCGCCTGGGACAAGTTCGGGCGTGGCACCCCCAAATTCGACGTCGCCGAGTTGGAGCGGCTCGACGCCCGCCTGCTGCACTCTGCCCCGTTCGACGAGGTCCAGGACCGCCTTGGCCTGCCCGAGGCCGACGAGGCGTTCTGGCTGGCGGTGCGCGCCAACCTCACCCAGTTGTCCGACGCCGCCCAATGGTGGGCCATCTGCCGGGCCGAACTGGCGCCGGTGATCGAGGATGCCGCCTTCACCGACGCCGCCGCCGCCCTGCTGCCGCCGGAGCCGTGGGATTCCACCACCTGGGGCGGCTGGACCGAGGCGGTCAAGCAGGCCACCGGCCGCAAGGGCAAGGCGCTGTTCCATCCGCTGCGGCTGGCGCTGACCGGCCGCGAGAATGGACCGGAACTCAAGAGTCTGTTACCTCTGATCGGACGGGCACGCGCCGAGGCGCGGCTGGCGGGCCGGTTGGCTTGACTTGAGTCATAGGCTTGGGCCAAACCCGGGCGCAGGCTGGTTTTCGGTAGTGGGAGACGGATGAGTGCCGCTGGTTCTCTACAACACGCTGACGCGAAGCAAGGACGTCTTCGAACCCCTGACCCCCGGTCATGTGGGCATGTATGTCTGCGGTCCCACCGTCTACGACCTCGCCCATATCGGCAACGCCCGGCCGGTGATCGTGTTCGACGTGCTGTACCGGCTGCTGAAGACGCTGTATCCGTCGGTGCGCTACGTGCGCAACATCACCGACGTGGACGACAAGATCAACCAGCGCGCCAAGGATGCCGGCGAGCCGATTTCGGCCATCACCGAGCGCACCACCCGCCTGTTCCACGAGGACATGGCGGCGCTGAACTGTCTGCCCCCCGATGTCGAGCCGCGCGCCACCGCCCATATCGCCCAGATGGTGGCGATGATCGAGACGCTGGTCGCCAAGGGCTTCGCCTACGAGGCCGAGGGCCATGTGCTGTTCGCGGTGGGCGCCATGGCCGATTACGGCATGCTGTCGCGCCGCTCCAAGGACGAGATGATCGCCGGCGCCCGGGTCGAGGTCGCCCCCTATAAGCGCGATGCCGGCGATTTCGTGCTGTGGAAGCCGTCGCCGGACGACCTGCCCGGCTGGGACAGCCCCTGGGGCCGCGGCCGGCCGGGCTGGCATATCGAGTGTTCGGCCATGAGCCTGGAGCATCTGGGCGCCAGCTTCGACATCCACGGCGGCGGCCAGGATCTGGTGTTCCCCCACCACGAGAACGAAATCGCCCAAAGCACCTGCGCCAACGGCGCCCCCTTCGCCCACACTTGGCTGCACAACGGCTGGCTGATGGTCAACGGCGAGAAGATGTCCAAGTCGGCCGGCAACTTCTTCACCGTGCGCGACTTGCTGGAGCAGGCGCCGGGCGAGGCGATCCGGCTGGCCATGCTGTCCACCCATTACCACCAGCCGTTCGACTGGACCAACGACGCCCTGAAGCAGGCCAAGGCCACCCTCGACCGCCTCTATACCGCGCTGCGCGCCACCGCCGACATCGACGCCAACGGCTATGACGAGGTTCCCACCTCGGTGCTGGCGGCGTTGAAGGACGACCTCAACACTCCCCAGGCCATCAGCCATCTGCACGAACTGGCCGGCGCGCTGAACAAGGCCACCGAGCTGGAGGACAAGGCCCGGCGCAAGGGCGCCCTGCTGGCGGCCGGCCGTCTGCTCGGCCTGCTCGCCCAATCCCCCGAGGGCTGGTTTCAGGCGGCGGCGACCGGTGGCCCCTCCGATGCCGAGATCGACGCCATGATCACCGCCCGCGCCGAGGCCCGCAAGGCCCGGAACTTCGCCGAATCCGACCGCATCCGCGCCGCCTTGCTGGAGCAGGGCGTCGTGCTGGAGGACAGTGCCGCCGGCACGTCCTGGAAGCGGGCCTGACCTCCATGAGCCGTATCCCTCTCTCCGGCTGGAAATTGGGATGGCACACCCTGACCTTCGTGTTGGTGGTGCTGTTGCTGATGGCGCCGGCCATCTGGAACGGCTTCCCGCTGATCTATTACGACAGCGAGGACTACGTGGAGATGGCCTTCACGTTCCAGCCCATCGTCTGGCGCATCATGACCTACGGCGTGATGTGCACGGTGGCCCGGCTGTTCGGCACGCTGTGGGCCATGCCGCTGCTGCACGCCATCCTCACCACCTGGGTGCTGCATGAGGCGGTCATGGGCTTCATCGGC
Organism: uncultured Magnetospirillum sp.; assembly: GCF_903853455.1. Lineage (GTDB taxonomy): Bacteria > Pseudomonadota > Alphaproteobacteria > Rhodospirillales > Magnetospirillaceae > Phaeospirillum. Next base: position 39,948 of record NZ_CAINTR010000170.1, on the reverse strand, counting down.
CGCTGGCGCCACGTGGTGTTCCTGGGGGTCGGGCTGGCCCTGGTGCTGTTCACCGGCCTGCCCTGGGTGGCGTCGCAGGTGCTGGCCGACGTTTTCGCCGGCACCGCCGTACTCGGCATCGCCGCCCTGGCCTTCGCCGAGGGGCTGCAACGCTGGCGGCGGATCGCCCTCGCCGTCATCACCGCGCTGGCGATCTGCGTCCACATGTCCCATGTGGCGGTGGCCGCCGGCCTGCTGATCGTCCTGGCCGCCATGTGGGGCCTGTCGCGCTTCCTGCGCCGCATGCCGCGTCCGCGCCTGACCCTGAGCTCGGCGGCGGTCGTCGCCGGCATCCTGCTGGTGCCGGTCACCCACTACTTCACCATGGGCCGCTTCGTGTTCACCGAATCCGGCCAGGTGCTGCAACTGGCCCTGTTCGTCCAGAACGGCATCGCCAAGAAGTACCTGGACGAGGTCTGCCCCACCGGCGTCGAGCTGGAGATGTGCGACCACAAGGACGAGCTGCCGCGCACCGCCGACGAATTCCTGTGGGGCGACAGCCCGTTCGACGAGATGGGCGGCTGGAAGGCCATGCATGACGAGGCCGGCCTCATCGTCAGCGGCGCCATCAAGCGCTTCCCGCTGGATGTGCTGGAAGCGGCGACGGACAATTTCATCGAGCAGATCGATTCCATCGACAGCGGCGAGGACCTGGTGCCCATGACCTGGCACTTCGTCAAGACGGTGCTGCGGCGCTATCCCGACGAGTTCAAGGGATTCCGCTTCGCCCGCCAGCAACGGCGGCCGGCGCTGAACTTCGAGGCGTTGAACGGCTTTCAGATCCCCATCAATCAGGCCGCCGAGATCGTGACCCTGGTCCTGCTGGCGGTGGCGTGGCGGCGCCGCGACCGCACCACCACCGGTCTGGCCATGCTGGTCACCTTGGCCATCCTCGGCAATGCCTTTGTCTGCGGGGCGCTGTCCAACCCCCACGACCGCTATCAGAACCGGGTGGTCTGGCTGGCGCTGTTCACCTCGGTGGTGGGCGCGGTGCGGCTGGACCAGCGTTTCGCCGGCCGTCGCCGCCTGACCATCCAGGCCGAGAACGAAGTCCTGGTCCGCGAGGAAGAGAAGGCCAAGGACGCGGCGAAGGCCGCCACCTCTCCCGCGCCGCCCCCGCCCGCCTAACCCCTATCCGTCGGCGCGGATGCGGGCGACCAGTTCGGCCTTGACCGCTTCCGCCCGCTCGTTCTCCACCTGACAGGTTCCCGCCGCTTCGTGGCCGCCGCCGCCATGGGTCAGCATCAGCCGCCCGATATCGGTCCGGGACGAGCGGTCGAGGATGGACTTGCCCACCGCGAACACGGTGTTGAGCTTCTTGGCCCCCCACATCACATGCATGGAGATGTTGGAGTGGGGAAACAGCGCGTAGATCATGAAGCGGTTGGCGGCATAGATGGTCTCTTCCGCCCGCAGATCCAGCACCGCCAGCTTGTCGTGCAGGGTGGTGCAGCGCTTCAGCTGATGCTCGGCCCGCTCGGCATGGTCCTCGTACAGCCGCACCCGCTCGGCCACGTCGGGCAGGGCCAGGATCTCGGCGATGCTGTGATTGCGGCAATAGCCGATCAGGTCGAGCATGAGCTGGGTGTTGGAAATGCCGAAGTCGCGGAACCGCCCCAGGCCGGTGCGCGGGTCCATGATGAAGTTCAACAGCGTCCAGTCGGTGGGCGCCAGGATGTCGTCCTCGGCATACTGGGCGGAATCGGCCTGGTCGACCGCCGCCATCATCTCGTCCGAGATCTGGGGAAAGCGCTCCTTGCCGCCGTAATGGCGATAGACCACCCGCGCCGCCGACGCCGCGCTGGGGTCGATCACGTGGTTGGATCGCGACGTCACCCGCAGCATTTCGCTGGCATGGTGGTCGAAGCACAGGTGGACGCCCTCCACATAGGGCAGGTTGGTGGTGATGTCCCTGGCGGTGACCGCGATCCTGCCGTCCTGCATGTCCTTGGGGTGGACGAACAGGATGTCGTCGATCAGGTCCAATTCGCGCAGAAGGGTGGCGCAGACCAAGCCATCGAAATCTGACCGCGTCACCAGACGGAACTTCTCGCCGGACATCGGGACACCTCTTTCCTGGAATTCCTCAAACTAAAGTATAATGCTCGCGACCAAGGAGCAAGGCCGTCCCGCTACTTTCGAGGCATATTTTCCGCCAACCGGTCCATCAATGCGCTGGGCAGGCAGCCGGCAAGACGGGCCGCCACATGTAGCGGCCAGGGAAAGGCGATGCGGTCCCGGCCCCGCTCCAACCCGCGCCGGATGATCGCGGCGGCGGTGTCCACCTCCATCAGGAACGGCATCTTGAAGCGGTTCACCGCCGTCATGGGGGTGCGGATGAAACCGGGACAGATCACCGAGACCGACACCCCCTCGGCCGCCAGTTCGCCCCGCAGCGCCTCGCCCCACACCCTGACCGCCGCCTTGGAGGCGCAATAGGCCGGCGCGCCGGGAAAGCCGCGAAAGCCGGCCAGCGAACTCATGAGGGCGACGCGGCCTTGGCCGCGGCCCCGCATGGGAGCCAGCGCCGGCATCACCGTGTTGACGACGCCGTCCACATTGACCGCGAAAATGGCCCGAACCTGCGCGACGCTTTCGCCGCCGCCATGGGTGCCGGCCGAAATGCCGGCATTGGCGATCACCAGCTCCAGCGGGCGGCGGCGTTCGGATTCCGCCACCCAATCGGCCATGGCGTCGCCATCGGTGACGTCGAGCGGCGTGGCGAAGACCTCGGCCCCCTGGCTCCGGCAGGACGAGGCCACCGCCTCCAGGCGGGCGACATCGCGCCCGGACAGGTGAAGGGTGGCGCCGGGGCGGGCATAGGCCCGGGCCAAGCCGGCGCCGAGGCCGGACGACGCGCCGGTCAGGAGAAGGGAGGTCGTCATCGCCCCTCGTCCTGGAGCAGCGCCCGGAGCGGCCCCACCAGCGGCGGCAGGTCGTGACGGGCGGAATCGAACACGATGGAGGGATCGACCGAGTGGTATTCGTGAACCAGGATGTTGCGCATCTCGGTCATGCGGCTCCACGGGATTTCGGGGTGGCGCTCCACGATGGCTTGCGGCACCCGCTTGGCGGCCTCGCCGACGATCTCCAGATTGCGGATCACCGCGTCCACCGTGCGGTCGTCGGCGACGAACTGGCTGTCGCTCATACCGGTGGTGTAACGGCGGATGCGCTCGATGGCCTCCAGGATGTCCTCGATCCGAACCCGCCAATCCTTGAACGTCACGTCTTGCAATCCTCCTGGCAATAGACCTGGAGGCACTCCGCCAGGATGCGTTTCTTCAGGCGCGGCTTGATGTTGCCCGAGGTGATCAGATCGACCGGGCGGCCCAGCAGACCTTCCAGCGCCTGCTTCAGCTCCACATAGCGGAACAGGCCGCCGGGCTGGCCGGGATGGAACTCCACCATCAGGTCGATGTCGCTGGTGGGCTTGGCCTCGTCGCGCACCACCGAGCCGAACAGGGCCAGCGACCGCACCCCGAACCGCTCCAGCACGTCGGCATGATGGCGCAATCGCTCCACCACCTCGTCACGGGTGATGGGCTGCCGCCGGCGCGAGATCCGCCCGGCATAGGTCCGCACCGCGTCGGCCTTGTCGGCGGGAACGCGGACGACGATCTCGACCACATTGGGACGGCCGCGTTGCGGCTGGCGGCGCTCGGTCATTCCGAAAGGATAGCGCCTCCACCCGGCTTGTGAAAGGTGGTTGGAGAGGGCTATAAACAGCCCGACCAACACAGTGAGGTACCGCCCGTGACCGTTGCCAGCATGACCGGCTATGCCCGCGCCGAAGGGCGCGACGCCCAAACCGCCTGGGTGTGGGAAGCCAAGAGCGTCAACGGCCGTGGGCTGGAAGTGCGCTGCCGGTTGGCCTCCGGCCACGACGCCCTGGAAGTGGTGGCCCGCGACGCCGCCGCCAAGCGCCTGAAGCGCGGCAACATCCAGCTGTCGCTGACGGTCACCCGCGTCGGCGAGCAATCGCTGTTGCAGGTCAACACCCCGCTGCTGGGCCAGTTGCTGTCCATGTGCAAGGAATGGGAGGGACGCTTCCCCGGCGTGGCCCCCGCCCGCCTCGACGGCTTGCTGGCCATTCGCGGCGTGCTGGAGCCGGTGGTCGATGCCGAGGCCGGCGATTCCGAGGCCGACCGCCAGACCCGCGAAACCGCCATGAAGACGACGCTGGACAGCATGCTCGACCAGTTGGCCACCATGCGCCGCGACGAGGGCGCTCGCATCGCCGCCGTGCTGACATCCCAACTGGACGAGGTCGCCACCCTGGCGGCCAAGGCCGGCGCCTGCGCCGCGCTGCGCCCCGACGCCATCCGCGACCGCTTCCGCACCCAGTTGACGGCGGTGCTGGAAGCCGCCCCCAGCCTGGCCGAGGACCGCGTCGCCCAGGAAGTGGCGCTGCTGGTGCTCAAGGCCGATGTGCGGGAAGAACTGGACCGCCTCAACGCCCATGTGACGGCGGCGCGCGAGATGCTGGGCCAGGGCGGCGCCATCGGGCGCAAGCTCGACTTCCTGGCCCAGGAATTCAATCGCGAGGCCAATACGCTGTGCTCCAAATCCTCGGATGTGGAGCTGACCCGTGTCGGCCTCGACCTCAAATCCGTGATCGACCAGTTCAAAGAGCAGGTCCAGAACATCGAGTAGCGCAGCATGATCCATTCGACCATCGGCCGCCGGGGCCTGATGCTGGTGATGTCCTCACCCTCCGGCGCCGGCAAGAGCACCATCTCGCGCGCCCTGCTGGAACGGGATGCCGGTATTTCCATGTCGGTCTCGGCCACCACGCGGCCACCGCGTCCGGGCGAGGTCGACGGCAAGGACTACTACTTCGTCGCGGTCGACCGCTTCCAGAAGATGGTGGAGGCGCGCGAATTTTTGGAACACGCCCGGGTGTTCGACAATTACTACGGCACCCCCCGGGAGCCGGTGGAAAACGTGCTGCGCCAGGGCCGCGACGTGCTGTTCGACATCGACTGGCAGGGCACCCAGCAACTGCGCGACGCCGCCCGCGCCGATCTGGTCTCGGTGTTCGTGCTGCCGCCGTCGGTGGGGGAACTGGAACGGCGCCTCCACACCCGCGCCCAGGACAGCGCCGAGGTGGTGGCCAAGCGCATGGCCAAGGCCGGCGACGAAATGAGCCACTGGCCGGAATACGACTACATCATCGTCAACGAGACCCTGGAACGCTCCATCGCCAGCGTCCAGGCCATCCTGACCGCCGAACGCCTCCGACGCGACCGCCAGATCGGCCTGCCCGACTTCGTCACCCGCCTGAGGGGCATGGAGTAGCACCTTGCCCCCTCTCCCTCCAGGGAGAGGGGGGCAACATCTCGTCCCTTGAATGACGTTATGTCGCATGTTCCACGGCTGTCCGGTTTGAATTCAGACAGCTTTGTTTGGGGCTTCCATCGTTATTCACCACCAAGACACCAAGAGGTCTCCTGAGTGGCGCCGCTCCGCTCTCCGTCCGCGAAGCGGGCCAAAAATTGATCAAAGCGTCGATGAAACGTGAAGCGATGCCGCCGCGAAGCTCTCTTGGTGTCCTTGGTGTCTTGGTGGTGAGAAATCCGTGTCCGTCTGGGATGACGTGGCCGGAAAGCCGTGGACGTGTTCCGGGCATCCACGCGGTGCCATCCGACGTGGATCACCGGGACGAGCCCGGTGATGACGATGAAAAAAGGCGCGGAACCTTGCGATTCCGCGCCTTGGTCCTGTCCGGTAAACAAGCCTACTTCTTGCCCTTGCCCTCGGCCAGGGACAGCGCCACGTAGCGCAGTTGCTGGGGGTTTTCCACCCGCAGCAGCAGCGACTTGGCGTCGGCGTGGCGGGCGTCGTCCACCGCCTTGGCCAGATCCTGGGGCGCCCGCACCGGCTTGTGGTCGGCCTCGATGATGAGGTCGCCGGGGCGCAGGCCCTTTTCGGCGGCGGGACTGTCGCTCTTGACCTCGATCACCACCACGCCCTTGGCCTCGTCGTCGACGCCGAACCGCTCACGCGCCTGCGGCGTCAACGGCGACACGGTCATGCCGGTGCCGGGGATGGCCAGAATCCCGTCCTTGGCCTGGGCGGGCTTGGGCTGCTCGGTCTTGCCGCCCTTGGCCAGTTGCTCGGCGGGATCTTCCGGCATCTCGCCCACCGTCACCGACACGGTCTGCTTCTTGCCGTCGCGCCAGATCAGCATGTCCACCTTCTTGCCGATGGCGGTGCCGGCGACGTAACGGGGCAGGCGGCGCATCTCGGTGATGTCCTTGCCGTCGAATTTCAGCACCACGTCGCCGTTCTTGAGGCCGGCCTTGAGGCCGGGGCCGTTGGGATCGACCGAGGCCACCAGGGCGCCGTGCTGGTCGGCCAGGCCGATATTCTCGGCCATGTCGGCATCCAGCGACTGGATGCGAACTCCCAGCCAGCCGCGCCGCACCTTGCCGTATTTGCGCAGGTCGTCCAGCACCGGGCTGGCCAGTGAGGACGGAATGGCGAAGCCGATGCCGATGGAGCCGCCCGACGGCGAGATGATGGCGGAGTTGATGCCGATGACCTCGCCCTTCATGTTGAACATGGGGCCGCCGGAATTGCCCCGGTTGATGGGGGCGTCGGTCTGGATGAAGTCGTCATAGGGGCCGGCGTTGATGTCGCGCGCCCGCGCCGAGACGATGCCGGCGGTGACGGTGCCGCCGAAGCCGAACGGATTGCCGATGGCCAGCACCCAGTCGCCCACCCGCGCCTCGTCGGAACTGCCGAACGCGACCGCCACCAGGGTCTTCTTGCCGGGATCGATCTTCAGCAGGGCGAGATCGACCTTGAGGTCGCGCCCCACCACCGTGGCGGAGAACACCGAATCGTCGTGCAGCTTGATGCTGATCTCGTCGGCGTCGGCGATGACGTGGTTGTTGGTCACGATATAGCCGGCGGGATCGACGATGAAGCCCGAGCCCAGCGAGGTGGCCTTGCGGGACGGCGCGTCGGGGTGGTTACCGCCGCCACCGCCGCCGCCGCCGTTCTGCTGACGCTCGAGGAACTCCTTGAAGAATTCCTCCAGCGGCGAGCCCGGCGGGAATTGCGGCATCTCCAACCCCGCCTGGGGGTTCTTGATGGTCTGGGTGGTGGAGATGTTGACCACGCTGGGCAACAGCCGCTCCGCCAGATCGGCGAAGCTGTCCGGCGGCGTCGTGGCCCGAGCGTCGGCGGCGAACAGAACGGCGAACAGCGCCAATCCTGTGATCAGAAGACGCGGGCCGGCGAACAGCGCGCGCGGGCCGGCAGCTTGGGTCTTTATCTTCGAGATGAACACCTGACCAAATCCTCCTTAAAGGATGTCCTCGCCGGCTACGGAAGACCTCTCCGAGCCCGCTTTCATTTCGTCACCCCCGCGAAGGCGGGGGTCCATGCCAAACCGGGGTTTGATGTTGGGTATTCAACATTGCGCCACCGGACACATGGATTCCCGCTTTCGCGGGAATGACGAGAAAAAACGACGATCCATCAAACCCTAGTGCCCTTTGGGACCACTGCCGAACGCCTTGAGGAATTCATTGTCCGGCGACAGCACCAAGGTGGTGTTGCCGTCGCCCAGGGCGGTCCGATAGGCCTGCAACGAGCGATACAAAGCGAAGAACTGCGGGTCCTTGCCGAAGGCGTCGGCGAAGATGCGATTGGCCTCGGCGTCGCCCTGGCCGCGTTCGATCTGGGCCTGACGCTGGGCCTCGGCCAGAATCACCGTGCGTTCGCGGTCGGCGCGGGCGCGGATCTGCTGGCCCCACTCGTAACCCTGGGCGCGGGCCTCCTTGGCCTGACGCTCGCGTTCGGACTTCATGCGGTCGTAGATGGACTGGCTGGTCTCCTCGGGCAGGTCGGCGCGGCGCAGCCGCACGTCCACCACCTGGATGCCCAGTTCGCTGTCGGCGCGTTCGGCCACTTCCTGCTGGATCTGCTGCATGATGCGGGCGCGCTCGTCCGACAGGATGGAGGGCAGCATGACCTGACCCATCACCCGGCGCATGGCCGAGGACACGATCTGGGCCAACTGAGCCCGCGCCAGGGTCTCGGTGCGGACCGACTGATAGAACTTCAGCGGATCGGAGATGCGATAGCGGGTGAAGGTGTCCACCACGATGCGCTTCTGGTCGCCCAGGATGATCTGCTCGTCGGGCGGGTCGAGGCCCAGCAGGCGCAGGTCGTAGAACACCACATCCTCGATGAACGGCAGCTTCACGTGCAGGCCGGGCTCCTTGATGGTGGCGCGGTGAGCGCCGAAGCGCAGCACCAGCGCCTGCTCGGCCTGATTGACGATGAACAGCGACGAACTGGCGAGAACCAGCACGGCCACGGCCAGGACGACCGATATCACCAGACCGCGGCTCATTTGGCGACTCCCGCATTCTTTCTAAGTTCGGGCAGCGGCAGATAAGGCACCACGCCCTGCCCCCCCTTGGCCGACGGATCGATGATGATCTTGGTGGCGGTCTTGAGGATGTCTTCCATGGTCTCGATATAGAGCCGCCGCGCGGTGACGTCCTCGGCCTGCTTGTAGACGCCGAGAACCGACAGGAAGCGCTTGGCGTCGCCCTGGGCCAGGTCGACCACCTGCTCGCGGTAGGCCTGAGCCTCCTGGGTGATGCGCTCGACCTCGCCACGCGCACGCGGGATGATGTCGTTGCGGTAGGCCTCGGCCTCGTTGCGGGCGCGCTCCTGATCGGCGCGGGCGCGCTGGACGTCGTTGAAGGCGTCGATCACCGCGCCCGGCGGGTCCACCTTCTGCAACTGCACCTGCTGGATCTGGATGCCGGCGCCGTAAGCGTCGAGCAGCTTTTGCAATTCTTCCTGAGCCTGGATGGCGATCTGCTCGCGCTTGTCCGACAGCGCGGCCTGGATGGGATTGCGGCCCACCACCTCGCGCAGCGAGCTTTCCGCCGCCACCTTCACGGTGGCCTCGGGATCGCGGATGTTGAACAGGAACTTGCCGGCGTCCTTGATGCGCCAGAACACGGCGGCATCGGCCTCGACGATGTTCTCGTCGCCGGTCAGCATGCGGCTTTCCTCGGGCACGTTGCGCGAGGTGGAGCCGCGCTCGCCCCGGGTCTCGCCGGTGGAGCGGTAGCCCAACTGCAACTGGTTGATCTTGGTGACCTTGGGCAGCAGCACCGTCTCGACCGGATAGGGCAGACGGTAATGCAGGCCGGGCTCGGTGGTGTCGACCCACTTGCCGAAGCGCATGACCACGCCCTGCTCGTCCGGGCTGACCTTGTAGATGCCGGTGAAGGCCCAGGCCGCCACCACCAGCGCCGCCACCAGCATCAATCCCTGGCCGCCGGCGCCGGCGCCATGGCCGGGCATGATGCGCCGCAGCGTTTCCTGGCCGCGCCGGATGAAGTCCTCGATGTCGGGACCGCCGGGCATGCCGCCGTTGCCGCCGCCATTGCCGCCGCCGGGCCGGCCCCACGGGCCGTTACCACCGCCGCCGCCCCAAGGGCCGCCACCGCCGCCGCCGCGAGGATTCCAAGGCATACATCGTCCCCTATCGTAGTCCGTCCGGGCTCGGAGCATTCTCCGCCATTCGGAACATAGGGCAGGATTCCCCCTCGCGCAACGCGGGGCGGTGCGGATTACCCGTTTTCAATGTTCCCAAAGCCTTTCCGCCTTTGCAAACCGGGGCGGGCGTCATATATGAGGTGATGCTTGTGAGCATTCAGCGTCGCAAAAACCCTAACGTTTGTAAGCCTTTTCATCAGCATGAGGACGTCCATGGCCGAGGTCACCGAGCAGCAGATCATCGAGACGCTGAAGCACATCCTTGATCCCGACAAGAAAGCCGACATCGTCAGCCTCGGCATGGTCTCGGGGATCGCCGTCAAGAACGGCCACGTCGCCTTCGCCATCGAGGTCGAAGCCTCGCGCGGCCCCCATCTGGAGCCGCTGCGCAAGGCCGCCGAGAAAGCGGTTCACGATCTGCCGGGAGTGCTGTCGGTTTCGGCGGTGCTGACCGCCGAGCGCAACGTCCAGGGCGGCCCCAAGGGCGGACACGGCCATGGTCACGGCGCGGGACAGGCGGAAGCGCCGCTGCTGCCCCACGTCAAGGCGATCATCGCGGTGGCCTCGGGCAAGGGTGGCGTCGGCAAGTCCACCACCGCCACCAACCTGGCCATGGCGCTGTCGCAGATGGGCCTCAAGACCGCCCTGTTCGACGCCGACATCTTCGGCCCCTCCATGCCGCGCATGCTGGGCATCACCGGCGAACCGGTCAGCCCCGACGGCCAGAGCCTGCTGCCCATGGAGAATTACGGCGTCAAGTGCATGTCCATGGGCTTCCTGGTGCCCGAGGACTCGCCGATCATCTGGCGCGGCCCCATGGTCATGGGCGCCCTGGAACAGTTGCTGCGCGACGTCCACTGGGGCGAGCTCGACGTCATGGTGATCGACATGCCGCCCGGCACCGGCGACACCCAACTGACCATAACCCAGCGGGTGCCGCTGACCGGCGCGGTCATTGTCTCGACACCGCAGGACATCGCCCTGCTGGACGCCACCAAGGGCCTGAACATGTTCCGCAAGGTGGACGTGCCGGTGCTCGGCATCATCGAGAACATGAGCTATTACATCTGCCCCAAATGCGGCGACGAGGCCCATATCTTCGGCCATGGCGGCGCCAAGGCCGAAGCGGCGCGGCTGTCCACCGAGTTCCTGGGCGAGATCCCGCTGGACATCGCCATCCGCCAGACCTCCGATGCCGGCGAGCCCATCGTGGTGTCCAAGCCCAACGGCCCCCACGCCAAGGCCTACCGCGACATCGCGGCCAAGATCTGGGACAAGGTCCAGGCCATCCAGGGCGCCGGCGGCCGCAAGGGTCCGCGCATCGTGATGGAGTAGCAACCACGGCGGAGGGTCTTCGATCCTCCGCCGGCCCTGCGCAGTTCCAAACTCCGCCTACCCCGCCTCGTTCGGCAGCCACAGATGGACGGTGGTTCCCTGGCCGGCCACCGAATCGAGCCACAGCCGGCCGCCATGCAGCCGGGCCACTTTCTGGGCCGAGGCCAGACCCAGGCCGGCGCCGGGGAAGGTCGAGCGGGAATGCAGCCGCGAGAACGGCCGGATCACCGTTTCCAGATCCTGCGGCTCGATCCCGATGCCGTTGTCGGCGACATCGACGCGCCAGCCCTGATCCTCGGGCGTGGCGGAGATCGTGACCACCGGCGCCACCTCGGGACGGACGAACTTGACCGCGTTGCCGATGACGTTCTCGAACAGGATCAGCAGCATGGCGGCGTCGCCGTGAACAATGGGCAGGGCGCCGATCTCGAAGGCCAGCACCCGGTCGCCGGCGCGAGAGCAGCACTCCGCCGCCGCCCGGTCGACCAAGGCCTTCAGGTCCACCGGAGCGAACGCCACCATGGACCGGATGCTGCGGTTGTAGTTGGTCAGGCCCTTGACCAGCAGGTTCATCTGTTCGGCGGCTTCGTAAATGATCTGGAGGCTGATTTGCGCCCGCTCGGACAGGTCGAGGCCGAGATCGCGCTCCAGCCGCTGGGCATAGGACAGGATGTAGCGAACCGGCTCCTGCAGATCGTGCGAGGCGGCGAACAGCATGCTCTCCAGCTCGGCCTTGGCCTCCACCAGCAGGTCGGCGCCGTGCTTCTGAAGGTCGATGTCGCGGATGGAGGAGCGCGTCCCCAGCGCCCCCCCCGCCGGATCGAAGATGGGCTGCCACGACATGGCCACCCAGATCACCTCGCCGTCGCGCCGCCGCACCCGGAATTCCACATCCCGGCCGGAGCCGCCGGCCTTGGCCGCGTCCAGATGCCCTTCCATGCGCGCCCGGTCGTCGTCGGCCACCAGCGGCAGGGGAAAGTCGGCCATGGCATGGCAGTCCGCCACGCTGTAGCCGGTGACGCGCTCCACCGCCGGGTTGACCCAGCGCAGCCGGCCGTCCACGTCGAACCAGTTCTCCCAGGCATAGGTGTAGTCGGCGATGGCGCGGAACCGCCGCTGGCTGTCCTCCAACTCGGAAATCCGTGAATCGACCGCGCCGGCCATGGTGTTGAAGGCCCGGGTCAGAACCGAAATCTCGTCGTGGCCCTTGGGTTCCAGCCGCCGGGAGAAATCGCCGCCGGCCACCCGCAGCGACGCCCGCGTCAACAGCCCGAGATGACGGGTCAGCCAATAGCCGATGGCGGCCAGCAATCCCAGGGTCAGCACCACCTCGACCACGGCGATACCGACGCTTTGCTGGATCAGCTCGCGCCGCGCCTCGCCGAGGAAGGCGGTGTCGAGGCCGTAATGGGCGCGGCCGTAACGCTGCCCCAGGAAGGTGATGTCGAAGGCGCCGTTATAGACCTTGGCGTCGTCGTCCAGCCCCGGATCGGGCTCCAGCAGCGGCTCGGTCGGATTGCGGCCGGTGAAGGCCACCACCCGCCCGGCGGCATCGACCACCAGCATGTAGGTGATGCTCTTGCCGGCGCTCCAGCCTTCGAGAATGCTCTGGATCGAGGCGTAGTCGCGCTCGGCCAACTGCCCCGCCAGCGTGATGTTGAACGAGGCTTCCTGCGCCGCCAGCCGAACCATGGTGTTGCGCGTCAGATGGTCGTGGATCAGGCGGGCGCCGTTGGCGACCAGCAGGGTCAGCATCACCATCTCGACCACGACGCTGACCATCAGCAAGCGCAGGCGCAGGGATTGAAGCGGCCGGACCGACGAGGGATAGAGGCTCATGGCGCGCTCCGGATGGTCTTGGCGACCAGTTCGGCGTAGGGGCGGGCTTCTTCCACGTCGGCCGCGGTCAAGGCGATGTAGCCCTGGAACCCCCCGGCCGCGAAAAAGGCCTTGCCCCGGGCGGTGTCGGGAAAGGCGGCCAGGGCGGCGCGCAGCGCCGCGATGGTATCGACCCCCAGGCGGGGATGGGCCAGGGTGAACTGATGCGGGATCGACAGGCGGCTTTCGAAGTTGTCGACCTTGTCGCGGATCTCGGGCGGCATCTGCCGCAACGCCGACTGAGCGCTGAAGACGGCGTCGGCGTCGCCCATGACCACCGCCCGGATCCCGGTGGAATGGTTGGAGGCGTCCACCAGGGCGTAGTCCCGCCCGGCGATCATGCCGTAATCTTGCTCCAGCCAGCGCTCCGCCACCACCGACAGCGCCGCCAGCCGGTTGGCGGTCAGCACCCGCTTGCCGGCCAGCTGTCCCGCCTGGGTGATGGGGCTGCCCTTGATGACGATGACCATGGGCCGGAGTTCCGGTTTGTAGCGGACCAGCGGCACATAGCCCAGGTCCACCGCCATCACCCCGAAATGCGGCGCGGTGACCAGGACGTCGAATTCCTGGCTGGCGATGTCGTCCACATAGGCGCGGAAATTGGCGGAGGTATAAAGCTCCACCGGCCGCCCCAGCGCCTGCTGCAAATGAAGCCGCAACGGGTCGTAAAGCCGCAGCAGGCTGAGGGTGGCGACGGTGGGCAACAGCCCGACCCGTACCGGCCGCATGTCGTCCACCGCCATGGCCCGCGCCGGCAGAACCAGCGCGATCAAAACCAAAACGACAAAGCAGAGTTTCCCCGCGACCCGCGCGACCATTTTCCGTCCCCAAGCGTCCCCGACAGATTAACATATGATGACAGAAAGCATCAACCATCGGACCGGCAGGATCGGCCACAATCGAATCCGGGGAGATGGACATCGGCCGGAGCATGGAAGTCTTGTCTGATCGAGATTATGTCTTGGCCGTCGTCTGCCAGGATGCCGAGATCGCGTCTTCCGTGACGACTTAAGGCGGATTCAACGAGCAGGACCAAGCCTCCTGACTAGGTTGCATCCTCCAGCGATTGTAGGTCATATTGAGCGGATGCGTATCAAAGGCGACATGAAACGCACGTCCCCCCCCCCGCTACCAGGCATACCGGCTGCACTGGGCGGAAGGGCGCGACCCGCTTCAGCCGCGGCGGACCGGGGACCGCGCCCGCCGCTCCGCCATGGCGCCGAACCTGTCACCGGCGGCGGAACGCCTGGCGGATGTCGCCCATCCCACCGGTTTCGGCGTCTGGATATGGGCTCCCCTGCTCGTCCTGGTCATGACGGCGACGGCCGTCGTCTCGGGCGGCCTGACCGCCCTTGGCCGTGCCGCGATCCTGGTGATCGAAGGATTGGTCCTCGGCGTCGGATTGCTTGGTCGTCTGCGCCGCCGCCCGGGGTCGGCCATGGCGCGGCTTGTCACCCTGCACCCCGAAGCCCCCAGCCACGGCCGCCTTGCCGACGGCGTCTTCCACGCCCCTCCGGCCAAGCCCGCGCCGACAGCGTCGGCGGCCATGCCCGCCGACGAAGTGGCGGCCGTCGTCGAGCGGGCCATGGCGAACATGCCCGCCAAGGGCCACGACACTCGGCCCGACGACACGGCCGCCCTGGCGGTGCTGCTGAGCACGCCGCCGCCGGCCAACGACTTCAAGGTCGCGGACATGGTGAGGGATTGCTTCGCCTCGCTGGGAGCCGACGCCCAGAGCAGTCGCGCCCTGCTGGCTGTCGCCCGGCACCTGGCCGACCGTTTCGGAACCCCCGCCCATCTGCCGCTGGCGACGGTCCGCGCCTGGCGCATGCTCGACCCGGTGATGTTCGAGGACGAGATGGCGGCGCAGCTGGCGGCGGTCTCTCAATTCATCACCAATTGGCAGAGAAGCCAGCAAACCTTCCTGTGCCTGGAGTTCGGCGAGGTCGAACTGATCGAGTTCCTGTTCGAATCGCTGCCGCCCGCCCGCCACTCCGACATCTTGTGCGACGTCCTGAACTTCAAGGTCCTGTCCAATCGCCGCCAGGGCATCTTGCGCCGCATCCCTCATCGCATGCGCAAATTCGTCCAGGATGCCGGCGGCCGTGGCGCCGACACCCTCGCCACGGTGGAGGCGAACCGGACGCTGCTCGACCGCGTCGCCGCCAGCCATGGCTACCCTCCCATCATCGAGGCGGCCACCACCGCCCTCGAGGAGGTGAAGAAGATCGCCGAGAAGCTGCAGCCGCCGCCCCCCGCCAATCCGGCGGAAGCGGAGCAGCCTCTCGCCCGCATCACGCCGGTCCGGCGCCCCGCCACCGAAGCGGAGATCGCGGCCATGGCAGCGGCGGTCGCGCCGGTACAAGCCGCGCCGGTGCCAGCTCCCCTCGCGCCGCCCCCCCTCGCGCCGCCACGGCAGCAGATCGCCGCCCCCCCGACCGGCCGCCGCGCCATCGCGCCCAGCCAACACCTGAGGTCCGGCACGCCGCCGTTCCAAAGCCCCGGCGGGATCGGCACCGTCGCCACCCGCGAGGTTCCGCCCATGGTCGGCACCGCCGCCCGGCAGCTTCCGCCCGGATCACGGGCGCCGCTGCCGAGTGTCGCCATGAACCCGCTGCCGGTCCTGGCCCAGGCTGCGCCGCCGCCACCGGCCGCCGCGACGCCCACCGCCACCACCGTCACCGGCCGGATCACCCTGCCGCCACCGGGTCAGCCGGCCGCGGCTCCCAAGCCCCCCATGCCCACCGCCACCGGCCGGATCGTCATTCCACCGGCACGGCCGCCGTCGCCGCCCGCCGAAGCCAAGGCGTCGGTCACCGCCCTGACGGTGGTGCCCAAATCCAAGCGCATCCCCATCACCCAGGCGATCAAGCGCCAATCGGTCCTCAAGGTCCTGCGCGGCGAATCGGCAGCCTCCGTCGCCGCCACGCTGGGCATCCGCGAGTCCAAGCTGGACGAATGGGTCGATGCCTTCATCACCGCCGGCGCCGGTGCCCTGTCGCCGTCTCCGCGCAGGAAGCGGACGGCCGGGCCATCGGACGACACCGCCCTGTCGACGGAGATGCTGCGGGCCAAACTGGCGGAAGTGCTGGCCACCGCCCAGTTGATCGAGCGGGCCATGGACGCGCAGACTCTGCCGCGCCGACCGATCCTGCTGCCGCCACCCGACGACGGCAGCCGCCGTCATTCCACCAAACGCCCTCACAAAAAGGTCTGAACCAGCCCTTTCGGGTTGCTATTTCCCACCCTGCATGGGTGGGGAGCGGTCATTGCATACGAAAATCCCAGCGCTCCTGTTTATTTATGCTGCGCCGCACCATCGCCCGCAGGAGGGGCCTTTGTATCTTCTGATCGAGCTTATTGCCGCCCTCGACCGCTATTTGACCAATTGGAGCAAACCCTCCGCCCATTGAAACCCTGCCTTGCCGTGGCCAGATATCTGCAACGGGTCGGCAGGGAGGGAACCATGGCTCAAGACAGCGATCTCGATGCCGGAAACACCGGCATGGACCGCGAACACCAGGTGCAGATGGGCCTGATCCTCGCCTTGGAGCAGGGATTGGCCCTGGGCAAGAGCCACGATCAGCTGCGGGCGATCCTGTATCAGCTGGTGGACTACACCAACGTTCACTTCATGTCGGAACAGCTGCTGATGCGGCTGTACGCCTACCCCGAGATCGGCACCCACGAGGCCGCCCACGACAAGCTGATGCAACAGTCCCGCCGCGTCACGGCGGATTTCGCCTCGGGCGAACTTTCCACCATCTCGGCCGATTTGCTGCTGCTCAAGCAGTGGCTGGTCGATCACATCCGCACCGACGACCACGCCTTTCATCTTCATCTCAACGGCCAGATCGCGTGAGCGCCCTGGCTGTCTCGCATGACGAAACAATATGTTTCGATCATGCCTAATTGTCCCACAGTGGTTCACGTATAGACTTCCGCCAACTCTCCCTATTCACGAGGTTCCCACCATGAAGTCCGCGCCCTTCGCCTTTGCCGCCGCCGTCGTCTTCGCCCTTGCCGCCGCCACTCCGGCCTCGGCGGCCTCCACCGACCTCGCCACCGTCGAAGGCGGCCACTTCGCCGTGGACAAGAACCACGCCAAGGTGATCTTCTCGTTCAACCATCTCGGCTTCTCCACCTCCTACGGTCTGTTCAGCGACTTCGACGCCAAGCTGGACTTCGATCCCAAGGCCCCCGCCAAGAGCGCCCTGAACGTCACCGTCAACCTGGACCACATCGACACCTTCGTGCCCAAGCTGGACGCCCATATGAAGTCGGCCGAGATGTTCGACGTCGCCAAGTTCCCCACCGCCACCTTCAAGAGCACCGCCATCGAGGTCACCGGCCCCACCACCGGCAAGGTCACCGGCGAATTGACCCTGCACGGCGTGACCAAGGCGGTGACGCTGGACACCACCTTCAACGGCGGCGGCGTCAATCCCATGAGCAAGAACTACGAGATCGGCTTCAACGCCACCGCCAAGCTGAAGCGGACCGACTTCGGCGTCAGCTACGCCGCGCCGATGGTGGGCGACGAAGTGACGCTGACCATCAGCGGCGAATTCATCCGCCAGCCGTAATCCCTTGCTTGCCCCTCAATCGCCGGGCGGGATGGCTGCGCATCCCTTGGCTTTCGCCACACGCGTGGCGGCGGCCCTCGGCCTTGCCTCCGGTCGGATGAACGATTTCATCCGACCGTCGGATTGGAAACATGGTCTCACCCAAACGCTATGACGCGGTCGCCATCACCCTGCATTGGGCGATGGCGGCCATGATCCTGGGACTGCTGGCGGTCGGCTTCACCATGACCGCCTTGAAGCCCGGTTCGCCGTTGCAGTTCCAGCTCTACCAGGGCCACAAGTCGGTGGGCATCACCGTGCTGGCGCTGGCGCTGCTGCGGCTGGGCTGGCGGCTGGCCCACCGGCCGCCGCCCCTGCCCGACACCATGCCGCCCTGGGAAAAGCTGGCGGCCCATGCCGGCCACGCCGCCCTGTACGTCCTGATGTTCGTCATGCCGCTGCTGGGATGGGCGGTGGTCTCCACCTCGCCCTTCAACATCCCCACCGTCCTTTACGGAACGATCCCGCTCCCCCACCTGCCGCTGCCGCGCAACTTGAACGACACGGCCAAACTGCTGCACGCCACCGGCGCCTGGATCATCATCCTTACCCTGGTGGGGCATGTGGGAGCGGCGTTGCGCCACCATCACCTGCTGGGCGACGACGTGCTGCGCCGCATGCTGCCCCACTTCGGAAGAAAGTGACCACGATGAAGCTCGTTCCGACCCTCGCCCTCGCCGCCGCCCTGCTGGGAGCCGGCGCCGCCCAGGCCGCCGATTGGACGGTGGACCCGGCCAAAAGCCGGCTGGGCTTCACCGGCAGCCAGGCGGGCAGCCCCTTCGAAGGCCGGTTCAGCCGCTGGACCGCCCGGATCGTCTTCGACCCGGCCAACCCCACCGCCGGCACGGCGGTGGTCGAGATCGACATGGCCAGCGCCGCCACCGGCGACCTGCAAAAAGACGAGTCGCTGCCCCAGGCCGATTGGTTCGACGCCAAGACCTTCCCCCAGGCCCGGTTCGAAGCCACCAGCTTCCGCCCCAAGGGCGGCAACGCCTTCGAGGCGGTGGGCAGCCTCAGCATTCGCGGCGTCAAGAAGGACGTGGTTCTGCCCTTCACCCTGGACGTCGCCGGTCCCGCCGCCCACGCCAAGGGCAAGCTCGACCTGGTCCGCACCGATTACGGTGTCGGCCAGGGACCGTGGAAGGCCGCCGACATGGTGGCGCTGAACGTGGCGGTCACCATCGACCTCGTCGCCACCAGCAAGCCCTGACAGGAGGGGGGAAAAAACGCCCCTCCGCCAACATCATCAAAGCTTCATCGCGCTGCAAGGCATGCTGCACCGCAACATGCTATACCTGTCCCGTCATGGCACCCGAGGAGGGGCAGATGGGCAGGCACCCCCAGACATATCGGCAATGCGCCGACTGCTATCACTGGATCGGCCATAGCTGCCAGATCCGGCCACAGCCGCCGGTGCGGCGATCCGGCGGCGAGACCTTGACCTGCAAGGCCTTCATTCGCGGCTCGCTGTTCAACTTTTTCCAAGATCGCGACCGCCGGCCGTTTCCGGCCACCCCCTGGTAGAAAGATACCGAAGCGATTCCGCTCTGGCTCCTGATCTTAACCGCCTTGTCATACCACTTGCCGAAAAGATCGCTATGCTCCCGCCGTCCTCGCAGAAAGGAGATGCGGATGTCCGGCGCTCATCAGATGCATCGCCAATGTGCCGACTGCTACTATCGCGTCGGGCATGCATGCAAAGCCCTCGAAATATCGCTGCGGTCACACGGGCCGGATTCCAACGACAGCTGCGAATTCTTCATTCGCGCGTCGCTACGCTTCGCCTTTTTTCCGAAAATGTAGGGAAAGGGGCGGTCAACCCTGGGGCGCTGCTCGGCCGCGCATGAAGGCGGCGAACTTCATGTCTTCCACCAGGATGTGATCGACCAGCCAGGACCGCAGATAATCGTTCAGCTTGCGCGCCGTCTCGGGCGCCGGGTCCAGCATGCAGGCGCCGATCATCTCGCCCAGGAACTGACCGAACCGGGCGTGGATCTCCGCGTGAGCCTGAACCTCGCCATAGCCGACGCTCGCCAGCAGCCGCTCTTCCCGATGGAAGTGGTAATCGGCGTAGTCCACCAGCGCATCGATGATGGCGCCCACCCGGCCGAGATCGCCGCCGCCCGACAAAATAGCGTCAAGCTCGTTGATCAGTTCGACCAACCGCCGGTGGTCATGGTCGACCTCGGCGATTCCGGTCTCGAACGCATCGGTCCATTCGATCTTCATGATTGAGGATGGTTACCGACCAAAGTCATAGAGTCAATCGCGATAAACCGTCCCACCGGCATAGGAGCGGATGGACAAGCGGCCATTGCCGCGTCTACCATCACACCTAAGAAAAGTAAAATCTGGACGGAGCATCATGAGTCTCGGGCCATCGCCCTCCTTTTCCGCCGGCTCCGCTCCTCCTGGCTCCATCAAGGTGATGCTGGTCGATGATTCCGCCATCGTGCGGGGACTGGTGGCCCGCATCCTGGCGGAGGAACCGCTCATCACGGTGGCGGCCCAGGCCTCCAACGGCGAGCAGGCCATCGCCACCCTGGCGCGCACTCCGGTGGACGTGGTGGTCCTCGACATCGAGATGCCGGTGATGGACGGCATCACCGCCCTGCCCGGAATCCTGCGGGCCGTGCCAGGGATCAAGGTGATCATGCTGTCGTCGCTGACCCAGCGCGGCGCCACCTTCACCTTCCAGGCACTGAAGGCCGGCGCCGCCGACTACATTCCCAAGCCCTCGGCCAGTTCCGACATGTCGGGAACCGGCAGCTTCAAGCGCGAGCTGATCGACAAGATCAAGAGCCTGGCCGCCCGGCGGCTGCGCCCGCCGCCGCCTCCAGCGGCACCGGGCCTGCCGGCTCGCCCCGCCATCCCCGCGCCGCCGCCGCGCCCCGCCGCCCCGACCACCGCCACCGCCCCGGCCATGGGCGCGGTGGAGGTCCTGGTCATCGGATCGAGCACCGGCGGGCCGCAGGCCCTGTTCGACATCGCCACCAAGCTCAAGGGCGTGCGTCCGCGCATCCCCATCCTGATCACCCAGCACATGCCGCCCACCTTCACCGGCATCCTGGCCGAGCACATGGCCAGTTCCAGCGGCTTGCCCGCCGCCGAAGGCAAGGACGGCGAGAAGGTGGAGGCCGGTCACATCTACATCGCGCCGGGCGGCAAGCACATGCTGGTGGAAAAGCGCGGCGCCGACCGCTTCATCAAGATCACCGACGACCCGCCGGAGAATTTCTGCAAGCCGGCGGTGGACCCCCTGTTCCGCAGCGTCTCCGCCGCCTATGGCGCCAAGGTGATGGCCATCGTGCTGACCGGCATGGGCAGCGACGGCGGCAAGGGCGGCGCCGTCATCGCCAAGGCCGGCGGCCTGCTCTACGCCCAGGACGAGGCGACCTGCGTCGTCTACGGCATGCCGGCGGCGGCGGCGGCCACCGGATTGTGCAAGGCCATCCTGCCCCTGCCCGAGATCGGCACCCTGATCCGCAAGACGGTGGGCGGTTAGGCCGCCTCCCGCTCCGGCAGATGACCGGCGGTGAGGCGCAGGAATTCAGCGTGCCAGCGCTCCGCCACTTCGGCGGACAGATCCAGGTGGCCATGCAGGCGGCCCTTGTCGCATTCCTTGGCGATCATGGAAAGCGGCACCGGGCAGCCTTCGATGGCGACCTCGACCCGGATACCGGGAGTGGTGGGGCAGACATCGGCGCCGCTGACCGTCAATCCGTCCTCGGCGATCTCGTCCAGCACCACCGGGATGCTCTGGCCGTCCATGGTGAGGGTTCCCGCAAGGCCCAGGCCGTAGCGGGGCTGATGCCGGCGGTCCACCTCCTTGGTGGCGGTCCGCACCACCCGGATGATGACGCCGCGCAGGTCGTCGATGCTGCGGGCCACGTCCTCCGAAATGCCGTTGACCTCGGCGGCGCGCTGGCCGGTGGCGCTGGCCTCGCCCGAAACGTTGGCGATGCTTGCCGCCACGTCATGGGCGGCGGAGGAGGTCTCCGCCACGTTGCGGGCGATGTCGGCGGTGGCGGCTTCCTGCTGCTGGATGGCCCCGGCGACGGCGGTGGACACGCTTTCCACGTCGCGGATGGCGGAGGTGATGTCGGTCACCGACGCCACCGCCTCGGCGGTGGCGGCCTGGACCTCGGCGATCTGGCCCGAAATCTCCTCGGTGGCCTTGGCGGTCTGACTGGCCAGATGCTTGACCTCGTTGGCCACCACGGCGAAGCCTTTTCCTGCGTCACCCGCTCTTGCCGCCTCGATGGTGGCGTTGAGGGCGAGAAGATTGGTCTGTGACGCGATGTCGTTGATCAGATGGGCGACCTCGCCGATGCGGTTCACCGCCGAGGCCAGTCGGGAAATGGTGTCCTGCGCCCGGCCGGCGGCGGCGACGGCGCCGCCGGTGATGCGGCCGGCGGCGGCGATCTGGTTGCCGATCTCGCGGATGGAGGCGCTGAGCTGTTCGGCGGCGGAGGCCACCGTCTGAACATTGCTGAGCGCCTGGCCGGCGGCGGCGGCGACATTCTGGCTGTTGTCGCCGACGGCGGCGGCGGAGGTGGCCATGTGTCCCGCATTCTCCGACATCAACGTGGTCTGGGCCGCCACCTGCTCGACGGCGGCACGGGTTTCCAACTCGACGGTTTCCGCCATGTTGCGCAGGGCGGAGACCTTTTCCACCTCGGCCCGACGGCGTTCGTCCTCCTGGGCGCGGCGCAGCCCCTCGGCGTCTTGCATGGCGTCGCGGAACACCCGGATGGTGCGGGCCATGTCGCCGATCTCGTCACGGGCGGTCGCCGACGGGATCTCCACCGCTAGATCGCCGGCCGCCAGACGCTTCATGGTCGCCGTCAACCGGGCGATGGGGCCGCACACCCGCCGCTGCGCCGTCCAGAAGGCCCAGCCCCAGCCGGCGGTCAGACCGATGACCGCCGTCCAGATCATGGCCTGGAGACGGTCGGAATAGAACCCCTCCAACCCCTGGGTCACCGCCGAGACATGGACGGTGTTGGCGGCGGCCAAGGCCTCGATCTCCACGTTCAAGGCCTGCCGGTTGGCGCGGTTGGCGTCGTTGTCGCCGAAGGCCCGCGCCTCGGCAGTTCCGGTCTCGCGCCCCAGGCGCACCAGCTCGGCGCGGAAGTCGGCGAATTCGGCGGCGCGGGCGGCGGCGGCGGCGGTGCTCTGGCGCTCGGCCTCGGGCAGCATCGCCGTCCATTCCCCCATCAGGCGGCGGATCTCGGCCACGTTCCCTAGGATGGCCGGCGCGAACTTTTCCGCCTCCTTGGCGTCCCGGCTCATATAGACGCCGCGCGAATCCATCACCACCGCGTTGATCAGCCCGTTGACCCGCTCGCCGAGAACCGCGCGCTTGGAGGCACTTTCCATTTCGATGACGTGGTCGTGATAGGTCGTCATGGAGCGGATGCCGATGACGGCCATGACCACCGCCGCCAGCCCCACCAGGCCGACAGCGATGAAAATCCGTGTTTTGACGGTCAAAGAGATGGATGGCATGACGACACTCCCCAAAGGTGTAGCGCTCCCGCAGGTGCGAACGGCGCTTTACACATGTGTGCACGCCATCCCGGAGTGCATAGGGGTCTTTACGTATTACCTATGGTCTAGGGTCAAAGCCGTATCTCATGGCCGCACCGCCGGGGCATCCATCGGCATGCCCCGCGCCCGCCACCGGAGATAGAGTTCGAGCAGCACCGCCTCGGCCGAGCCATAGGCGTAGGGTTCCGCCCGCATTCCCGTCATGCAGTTGCGCAGGCGGCGCTGCAACGAGCCCAGGCCCTGCCATTCCAGGCGATAGAGCGGGTAGCCGGTGGGATGACCCTGGGGAATGACGGCGCCGCCTAGATGCCGGCCCCAATTGTCGTCGTGGCACTGGGCGCAGGAGAGGTTGAGCTGGCCCTGGCGGCGCAGGAACAGCGCCCGGCCGGCCGCGATGAACGGCTGGGCCGCCGGCCCGTCGTCGATGGCGATGGCAAGGCCGCGCGACTGGCGCGCCACCAGACCGGTCAACGCCAGCAGGTCCCGACTCTCGAGCGCCAGGGCCGGCGCCTGCTGTCGGGTCGTCCGGCAGAGATTGATGCGCTGCTCCAGATCCATGGGCGGGCCGCCGGCCAGATCGACGACCGGATAGCGGGCCGCCACCCCCGCCATGGAGGTGGTGACGTCGCCGTGACAATCGGCGCAGGATTGGCCCGCCTCGCCCAGCCTCCGGCTCCACAGCGCCGCGCCGTCCAGCAGCCACAGACCGGCCGGATTGGCGCTGTCATCCTCCTGCATGGCCCGCAAGTCCGGCCCCATCATGGCCGCGCCCGAGCGGCGCTCCGCCAGGGGGATCTCGGCGGCGGCGGCGAGGCTCCACAGCAACAGACCGGCGACGAGGAGGCGGCACATCCCGGCGCTCACTCCACCACGATCTCGGCCGATTCGCTGACCGAGAAGCCGTTGTCGCCGGTCCAGCGGAAGGCGATGGTGCCGCTGACGGTGGCCCGCGTGAAGAAGGACAGGAAGGGATTGGCGGCGATGGCCGGCGACAGCTCGGCCCGGAAGATCTCCTCGCCATTATAGGTGCAGACGAAGGTGGTGATGATGTCGCGCGGGATGATCTGGCCGTTCAGCCCGACCCGGTAGCCGCTCTCCATGGGATGGGAGATCAGGGTCTTGATCTCGATGATCGCGCCCGGCTTGGCGGTCGGCGGCACGTTGATCAGGGCGCGGGCCATCAGTGCACGTCCTCGACGCAGGCGGCGATGGTGACGATCACGTCGGCGCTGTCGCTCCACAGCGAGCCGTCGCTCATGCGGGCGATGGCGATCACCGTCTGAGTATCGGCCAGCTTGATGCGGGTGGACAGCGCCGCCCGGCCGGCCCGTGGCCCCAGCGCCACGCCGATCACATAGGGCTGCGGGTTCTTCTCGTTGAACAGATGGATGGCGGTGACGTGGTCCGCCGCCGTCATCGGACTGTCGACCGAGACGCTCACCGACACCGTGTTGCCGTTCTCCACCAGGGGCGGCACCACCAGCTTGACCCGGCCCGGCCGCACCACCGCCGTCCCGACCAGCTTATGGATGGCCTCCCGCATGGCCTCGGGCGTCGCCCCGGCCGGCCGCACCATCGCCACCGAGGCGATGCCGGCGATCAGAAAGCGGCGGCGTGACAGGTCCTGGGTCATGGGCGGTCTTGGACTCCGGTCACTGCAAGGTGGTGAGAAAGGCCACCACATCCTCGATCTGCTCCGCCGTCAGGATCGGCCGGCCGGAGAAGGCCGGCGCCACCCGCGCCAGCCCCTCGGTCCGGGCGTAGGACGGCATGATGGTGCCGGGATCCAACCGGCTGGGATCGACGATCCTGAGACGCAGCTGCCCCGCCGTCCAGCGCCGCCCCACCCCGGACAGGTCCGGCCCCAGATCGCCCTGCGGCGAGCGGCCAGTGGCGAGGCGGCCAGTGGCGAGACCGCCATGGCAGAGCGGACACAGCCCGTGCTGGCGGTCCAGGACGATGGCCCGACCGCGCTGGGGATCACCAGACCGACCGGTCAGTGAGTCCGGGATGGCGTCACGGGGCTCCTCCCCGGCCAGACAGGGCAACGCCGCGGCGAGGACCAGGGCCACGACGGCGACGCTAGCCGAACACTTCGGCGGTGATGGTCTTGAACCAGCCATCGGCGTATTGGGCCTCCTGTTGGCGGACCGAGCGTGGCGCCTCCAGCGGGCTGATGCCGCCGGCCCCCTCCACGTCGATCAGTTGGCCGCCGGCCGGGTGGTAGACCCCGGCGATGGAGATGCCGTAATCGGGGGCGACCAGACTGTAGCAGGTATTGATCAGACGGGGCTCCTCCAGCGGCCGGCCGGCCAGCAGTCCGGCAATGGCGGCGGCGCAGGCCTTGGCCTGGGCATTGGCGGCAAAGGCCGATTTGGGCATGGCGCCGGCGATGGCGGCATCGCCGATCACATGGATGCCGGGCTGCAACGTCGATTGGAAGCTCACCGGCTCGATCGGGCACCAGCCGCTGCGATCGGCGACCCCCGCCCGTTGGGCGACGCGGCCGGCCTGCTGCGGCGGAATGACATTGGCGACGGCGGCCTTGTGGGTGGCGAAGTCGGTGACCAGGGTCAGGCTGGCGGCGTCCACCGAGGTGACCTTGCCGCCCTGGGACAGCGGCACCCATTCGATCAGATCGGGGTAAAGCTCCGTCCAGGCGCCCTGGAACAGCCGCTGCTTGGAAAAGGCGTCCTTGGCATCGAGGATGAGCAGCTTCGAACGCGGCTTATGGGTCTTGAGGTACCAGGCGATCAGACTGGCCCGCTCATACGGCCCCGGCGGACAGCGGAAAGGATTGGCCGGGGCGGCGATCACCACCACGCCGCCATCCTCCATGGCGGCGAGCTGGCGTTGCAGCAGCAGCGTCTGCTCGCCGGCCTTCCAGGCATGGGGCATGCGCTGGGCGGCCTCTTCCGTGTAGCCGGGCAGGGCGTCCCAGCGAAGGTCGATGCCGGGCGCCACCACCAGCCGGTCATAGCCCAGGATACCGCCATCGGCGAGGGTGACCCGGCGGGCCTGGGGATCCACCGCCGTGGCGGCGGCGAAGCGCAGGGCGATGCCGTCCTGGGCCAGTCCTTGGTAGCCGAAGCGCTGATCGGCCATGGACCGCAGCCCGACGATGACGCCGTTGCTGAACGGGCAGGCGGTGAAGACCCGCTCCGCCTCCACCAGGGTGACCGCCAGACGCGGATCGAAACGCTTCAGCGCCCGGGCGCAACTGGCCCCGGCGAAGCCGCCGCCGATGACGACCACCTGCCCACGTCCTTTGCTCTGAGCAAGGGCCGGGGCCGGCAAGGCGGCGGCCAGGGCGGCGGCGCCGGCCAATTTGAGGATTTCGCGGCGATCCACCATCACCGCCTCCTCTCTGGCCGCTGCTCGCCATACCAGACGGCGATGGCCGCGATCTCCGCGTCGGAAAAGCCCTTGGCGATGCGATCCATCACCGTCGCCGGTCGGCGGCCGGCCTTGAAATCCTGAAGTGCCGCCACCAGATCCGCCGGCTTGCGCCCGACCAGCCGGGGCACCGGGGTAACGATTCCGGCAGTGGCGGCATGGCAGCCGGAACAGGCGGTGGCCCCCGGCGGCGGCGGCGGGCCGGATGCCGCCGCGTCCCCCCCGGCGAGGACCAGGAGAACCACGACGGCCAGGGCTGCTTTCACCGGTTCCATGGCGGTTCTCTCCGCGATCAGGCCGGCCGGAGATCGTGATGCATCAACGGCACCGAGCGGATGCGCTTGCCGGTGGCCTGGAAGATGGCGTTCAGGACCGCCGGCGCCGCCACCGCGATGGTCGGCTCGCCGACGCCGCCCCAGAAATCGCCGGTGGGCACGATCAGCGCCTCGACCTCGGGCATCTCCGCCATGCGCAGGGAATTGTAGGTGTCGAAATTGGTCTGCTCGACGGCGCCGTCCTTCACCGTGATCTCGCCGTAGAGCAAAGCCGACAGGCCATAGACGAAGGAGCCGGCGACCTGACGTTCGATCTGGGCC
Organism: uncultured Magnetospirillum sp.; assembly: GCF_903853455.1. Classification (GTDB taxonomy): domain Bacteria; phylum Pseudomonadota; class Alphaproteobacteria; order Rhodospirillales; family Magnetospirillaceae; genus Phaeospirillum. The sequence continues at coordinate 12,989 of NZ_CAINTR010000170.1, read as the reverse complement.
GGATTGACCACCACGCCGGGATTGGTGGCGGCGACGATCTTGTGGATGGTGAGCTTGCCCTCGGGGCTCACCGAGACTTCGGCGCAGGCCGCCACATAGGAGCCGAAGCCCATGATCTGGGCCAGACCCTGATGGCGGCCGGGCGGCGGATTGCCCCAGTGGGCGCGCTCGGCCACGGCGTCGAGCACCGCCCGATGCTTCGGCTTCAGCAGCTTGCGGCGGAACTCCAGCGGATCCACGCCGGCCGCATGGGCCAGTTCGTCCATGAAGCATTCCACATAGATGGCGTTGTGGTTGGTGTTGACCCCGCGCCAGAACCCCGCCGTCAGATGGGTGTTGCGCATGGCGTGGTCGATCAGCAGATTCGGAACGTCGTAGCCGAACGCCGATTCGGCGCCGCCCGGGTTAAGGCCCTGGAAGGTGACCGGGTCCATGCCGTTCTGAAGGTTCTGCGGCATCAGCGAGGCCAGGATCGACTGGCCGGACAGGCGCATATGGAGCCCGACCAGATTGCCCGCCGCGTCCAGCCCCCCGGTCAATTTGCATTGGCTGATGGGATGGAAGCCGCAATGGGTCATGTCCTCTTCCCGCGTCCAGATCAGCTTGATCGGGGTTCCCGGCATCTGCTTGGCGATGAGGACGGCCTGACGGACATAGTCGGTCCGCCCCCGCCGCCCGAAGCCGCCGCCCAGGATCATCTTGTGGACGTCGCACCGCGCCACGGGAAGTTCCGCCGCGTCCGCCGTGGCGGCCAGCGCCGCCTCGCCGTTCTGGGTCGGAGCCCAGACCTCGCACCGCTCCGGCGTATAGAGCGCGGTGGCGTTCATGGGCTCCATGGTGGCGTGATTGAGGAAGGGATAGCTGAACACCGCCTCCACCTTTTTCGCCGCCCCGGCGATGGCGGCCGCGGCGTCGCCGGCCTTGTTGCCGACATAGGCCTTGTCGGCGTCGAGGCCTTCCTTCAGCAGGGCGGCGATACTGGCGCTGGACACCGTCGCGCCCTCGCCCGGATCCCATTCGACGGGCAGCGCCTCGACGGCGGTCTTGGCGTTCCAGAAGGTGTCGGCCACCACCGCCACCCCAGACTGGTCCACCGCGACCACCCGCTTGACCCCCGGCATGCCGGCCACCTTGGCGGCGTCGAAGCTCTTGACCACGCCGCCATTGACCGGGCAGTCGCGGATCACCGCCACCAGCATTCCGGGCAGCTTGAGATCGATGCCGTAGACCTGTTCCCCGGTGACCTTGGGCGCCGTGTCGAGGCGCTTCAGCCCCTTGCCGGCGATGGTCCAGTCCTTGGGATCCTTCAGCGTCACCGTCGCCGGCGGGGCGAGCTTGGCCGCCTTGGCCGCCACCTTGCCATAGCTGGTCTTGCGCCCGGACGGCTGGTGGGTGATGACGCTGTTGGCGGCGGCGCATTCGGCGGCCGGCACCTTCCAGGCGGTGGCGGCGGCCTGGATCAGCATCTCGCGGGCGGCGGCCCCGCCCTCGCGGACATATTTATGGGACTCGCGGATGCCCCGGCTGCCGCCGGTGGAGAAGTTGCCCCAGGCCCGCTGGCGAGCCAGACTCTGGCCCGGAGTGGGAAATTCGGTGGTCACCTTCGACCAGTCGCACTGAAGCTCCTCGGCGACCAGTTGGGCGAGGCCGGTCAGGGTGCCCTGCCCCATCTCGGACCGGGCGATGCGGATCACCACGGTGTCGTCGGGACGGATCACCACCCAGGCGTTGATTTCGGCGGCGGCGCCGTCGGCGGCCTGGGCGGCGCCGAGGAAGGGAATGTTGAAGCCGAGCGAGAGCCCGCCGACCACGGCGGTGGTTTCCACCAGGAAGGCCCGCCGGCTGAGAGCGGAAGCGGCAGTTCGGGCTTTGACGGTCATGATTCGCCTCTCCTCACGCCTTGGCGGCGGCGTGAATCGCCGCCCGGACCTGCTGGAACGTCCCGCAGCGGCAGATATTGGTGATGGCATCGTCGATGTCGGCGTCGGTCGGCTGCGGCTTTTCCTTGAGCAGGGCCACCACCGCCATGATCATGCCGCTCTGGCAATAGCCGCATTGCGGCACGTCGTGGTCGATCCAGGCCTGCTGCACCCGGTGCAGGACGTGCCCCTTGGCCAGGGCCTCGATGGTGGTGACGTGACGGCCGGCGACGGCCCCGACCTGCACCACGCAGGAGCGCATCGCCTCGCCATCCACATGGACGGTGCAGGAGCCGCATTGGCCGATGCCGCAGCCATACTTGGTGCCGGTCAGCCCGAGCGTGTCGCGCAACACCCAGAGCAAGGGCGTTTGAGGATCCACATCGACCTTATACGTTTTGCCGTTAACGCTCAGAGTCGTCATCCCGTCCTCCCGCTTGCACCCGATGACCGGGCGCTGATCGTCTCATAATTTGCCCGACGGAAAGAATACAACTTGCGAGATATTGTTAAACGAGGCCCGGCTGACAAGGGGGGGGGCGCCTCGCCTACCCTGGAAACATTCTGGCCGCCGGAGAGGCGATTGCCACACGACCTTCTTGATCATTAGCTCCGTTTTCTGCCATCACTGCCATTATGAGGTGCCGATGATCCTGGCGGGAGGTCGAAACCGCAAATCCCAGGAAAATGGGGGGGGCTCGTGACGAAGGGGGCGGGGATGGGTGGACAGGAACTGGTGCTGCGGGATGAGCTTGCGTCTCTCCGCGCGGCCCTCGGCAAAAACGAGCTGGAACGCTCCGACCTGGAGATCGAACTTCAGGCGGCCATCGAGCACGGAGACGCCATCGAGGCGGAACTGGCGCTGGCCAACGACCAGATGCGCGCCGAGATCGCCGAGCGCATCAGGGCCGAGGTCAAGTTGCAGCGCCTTCTGGTCGCCCTCAGCGAGCAGAAGACCGACCTCGAACTGCTGGTCCACACCATCACGGAACACAGCGACGAAATCGACATCGAGGCGGAGCTTGCCAACGAGCAACTCCGGCTGGAAAACGAACGCATCCGCCTGGCCAAGGAACAGGCGGAAAGCCTGGCGCGGGCCAAGACGGAATTCGTCGCGGTCGTCTCGCACGAAGTGCGCACGCCCATGAACGGCCTGCTGGGAATGACGCAGCTGCTGCTCGACACCCCGCTGACCCACGAGCAGCGCGACATCGCCAACACCGTTCTGTCCTCGGGCCGGCTGCTGCTCAACATCCTCGACGAGCTTCTCGACCTGTCCAAGATCGAGGCCGGCAAGCTGCAGATCGAGCAGTTGGACGTCAAGGTCGTCGAGTTGGTGGAGGAAAGCTTCGCCTTGATGAGCATGCGCGCGACCGAGCGCGGCCTGGCGGTGGCCCATGCCGTCGCCCCGGACGTGCCGGCCGTTGTCCGGGGCGATCCCTCGCGCCTGCGCCAGGTGCTGCTCAACCTGATCGGCAACGCCATCAAATTCACCGAGAAGGGCAGCATCACCCTGAGGGTGGAGCGGATCCGGGACAAGACCACCGGCGACGAAAGCCTGCACTTCGCCGTCGCCGACACCGGAATCGGCATTGCCGAGGAGGCGCAGGAGCGTCTGTTCAACCGCTATGTCCAGGCGGCGGCCTGGGTGTCGCGCAAGTTCGGCGGAACCGGCCTGGGATTGTCCATCAGCCGGCAACTGGTCGAACTGATGGGCGGCGAAATCGGCGTGACCAGCGTTCCGGGCCGGGGCAGCGTGTTCTGGTTCCGCGTGCCGCTGGTTCCGGCGCTTGAAGCCGGTTCCCGACTCCGGCCCTCCCATCCGCCGGCGCGGGTGTTGCTGGTGGAATCCGAGGAGTCCGTCCGTCGCGCCCTGGCGGCGATCCTGAGCGGCTGGGGCGTCGAGGCGGTGAAGGCCACGGCCGAAACCATCGCAGGGCTCCAGCGGCCGGGAGACATCCTGATCATCGGCGGCCGGCAGGCCCATTCCGGGCTGCGCGACCTGGCCCTGGCGCGCGGCCTGCCCGCCATCATCCTGTCTCCCATGGGAACCTTGCCCCCCGCCGACGGCAGCGAGGGGATCGTGATGCTGCCGGAGCCGGTGCGGGAAGGCGCCCTGGCGGAGGCCCTCGACGACTTCACCGTTCCGGCGGCGGAACGGCGGGACCGGCAAAACGGCGCCCAGACCGGAGAGAGCGCCGCCCCCCAGGTGGCGCCGGCGGGGTTCACGGTGCTGGTGGTCGAGGACAACCCGGTCAACCGGCGGGTGGCCTCCGGCTTCCTGACCCGCCAGGGCCACACCGTGGTGATGGCCGAGAACGGCGCCCAGGCGCTGGAGATGATCCAGTCCCATGCCATCGACCTTGTCCTCATGGACCGGCACATGCCGGTGATGGACGGCGTGCAGTCCGTCCGGGCCATCCGGGCCATGCCGCCGCCGGCCTGCAACCTGCCGGTGGTGGCCCTGACTGCGGCGGCGACCCAGGAGGAGCTGCAGGAATGCCTCGCCGCCGGCATGAACGACTTCGTCCCCAAGCCCTTCACCCCCGAACAGCTGACCGAGGTCATCGAGCGCCAGATGGGCCGGCGCGAGGCCGCCGATTTCGACGGCACGGTCCTGACGGCGCTGCGCGGTCAGATGGGGGACGCCGGTGTGGGCGAGATGATCCAGGAATACCGGATCGTCTCACGGACCCTGCTGGCCGACATCGCCCGGGCGGCCACCATGCGCGACGGCAAGGCCCTGGTGGAAGCCTCCCACAGCCTCAGCAGCTGCTCGGGACAAATGGGACTGCTCGGCGTCCATCAGCGGTGCCAGGCCATCCAGGTGGCCCTGCGCGAGGGACGCCTCGACGACGCGCTGAAATTGGCCGGCCAATTGCCCACCGCTCATGCCCGAGGACAGGCGAGCTTAAGAGAGTAGGGCCGTTAGAATTAAATGAGACGACGACAGGGGCGGACCAGTGCGAATGATTGAACCCGGAGAAGTAAAACATCCTATCCGTGTTCGTTCGTATTGCGGGAAGAACCGGTCCCGCCCTCGACGGAACCTCACCCTGGATTTGGTGTCCTGTTGGCGAGATGCTTGACTTGCCGGTGCATCAGAAGGGTGGCACTATCCGGTCCTCAATGCGCAGTCTTACGCATCGGGAGCGAGGGTGATGGCAGAGGTCATTGGTGAATTCTCCGAGGGGATGAGCGGGGTCGATGACGGCCTGACGCTGACCTTTTCCGCCAGCTCGATTCCGCTCAAGCATCGCTGGCGCAACAACGGGCTGTCCGCCGACTTCCTGGCCGACTACGTGACCACGTTCTTCCCCAAGGACGAAGACGACCCCGCCAGCCTTTCGCGGCAGCAGGAGATCCGCGGCGCGGTCGCCTACATCGCCAACGAACTGCTCGAAAACGCCATGAAGTACAGCGAGGAAGCCATTGCCAGCCCGACGACCATCAAGCTGGTGCTTGCCGCGGACGCCGTCCTGTTTTCGGAATCCAACTGCACCGGCGCCGGACGCGGAGCGACCTTCCTTGGCTTCGTCCGCGAATTGGCGGCCTCGGACCCTTCGGAGATGTACCTCCGGCAACTGGAACGCTCGGCGGAGAGCGGCGGATCGGGGCTGGGACTGCTGACGATGGTCAACGATTACGGCGCCAGACTGGCGTGGCAGTTCCAGGATCTGCACGACGGCACCATGCGGATCACCACCCAAGTCCGGCTGGATATTTAGGCTAAGGATAAGACATGCAAACCGTCATCGAAGGGGAAAATTACTCGGTCGAGTGGGACCCCACAACGCGCACGGCGGCATTGAAGGGGATCTTGCGCCTCAACGGATTGCTGGAATACGCGCCTATCGCCCAATTCCTCTCCGGCGCGGTCCCGGCCGGCTCCATGACCCTCGACCTCCAGGGGCTGGAATTTCTCAACAGCTCGGGCATCGCCATGCTGTCGAAGTTCACCATCGAGATCCGCAACCGGAAAACGGTGGACCTGAGGGTGGTGGGCTCCAAGGCGGTGTCCTGGCAGGGCAAGTCCCTGGTCAACCTCTGCAAGCTGATGCCGACACTGCGGATGGACATCATTTGAGTCCCGCCGCGTCACGCTTCCGGGGACTGACCGCCAAGCAGGCCATGGTCACGGTCGTCGTCGTCGTGGCGCTCAGCGTCGCGGGCGGGTTCGTGGAACTGTTCTTCGACTGGCACGCCAAGCGCGACCAGGTCCAGGCCCAGGTCTCCCAGATCATCGGCGCCATCGACGGCTCGTCGGTGGAGGCCGCCTATCAGCTGAGCCCCCAATTGGCGGCCAAGGTGGTCGAGGGCCTGCTGGATTACGAGATCATCCGGACGGCGCGGCTGCTGGACAATTTCGGCGACCTGCTGGCCGAGCGCCGGCGCGACCAGGAAGCCGCGGCGAAATCCGGGCTGGCCGAGTTCCTGTTCGGCGACATCCTGACCTATCGCCGCGATCTGGTGCGGGTGGAGGGCGCGGGCAAGACCGAGGTGGGCCGGCTGGAGATCCAACTGTCGCCCCTGGCCGTGGCGCACGACTTCTACGACCGCGCCATGGTCAACGCCGCCTTGGGGCTGCTGCGCGCCCTGGGCATCGTCGCCCTGGTGGTCGGCATCTTCTACGCCATGATCACCCGGCCGCTGCTGCGGCTGGCCCAGGCGGTGTCATGGGTCGATCCCAGCCGGCCCGGTGCCGGGCTGGTCCCCACGCTTGCCGGTCACGGCCATGACGAGTTGGGCGAGCTGGTGGACAGCCTGAATGCCCTGCTGGCCTCGTCGCAGCGCGGGCTGAACGAGCGCGACACGGCGCAGGCCGAGCTGATGGCGCTGACCCACGACCTGGAGCGCCGGGTGGCCGAGCGCACCCGCGAGGTCGAGGTGGCCAACGAGGAAATCCGCTCGCTCAACCGCATCCTCAAGGCCGAGAATGTGCGCATGGGCACCGAGTTGGACGTCTCGCGCCGCATCCAGCAGATGGTCCTGCCCACCGCCGCGGAACTGGCGGGGATCGGCGGGCTCGACGTGGCCACCTACATGGAGCCCGCCAACGAAGTGGGCGGCGACTATTACGACATCCTGCATGGCGAGGACGGGCGGGTGCGGTTCGGCATCGGCGACGTCACCGGGCACGGCCTGGAAAGCGGCGTGGTCATGTTGATGACCCAAAGCGCGGTGCGGACCATGGTCACCGGCGACGAGGGCAGCGCCGTGCGGGTGCTGGACATCCTCAACCGCACCATCTTCCACAACATCCAGCGCATGGGCAGCGACAAGAACCTGACCCTGGCCCTGCTCGACTACCGTCCCGGCCCGCCCGAGGGCGAAGGCGACACCAGCGTCACCAGCCACATGCGCATCAGCGGCCAGCATGAATCCATCATCGTGGCCCGCCATGGCGGCCGGATCGAGTTGATCGACACCATGGACCTGGGGCTGCCGTTGGGTCTGGTCGACGAGATCGGGAGCTTCGTCGCCGAGGTCACCGTCCTGCTGCGCCCCGGCGACACGGTGATCCTCTATACCGACGGGATCACCGAGGCGGCGGACGACCAGCACCGCCTCTACGGCCTGGAGCGGCTGTGCGGGGTGATCGCCGACCATTGGCAGGACGCGTCCGAGGTCATCAAGGACGCCATCATCGCCGACGTGAAGACCCATATCGGTGCCCAGCCGCTGTACGACGACCTGACCCTCATCGTCTTCAAGCAGGTCGAGGGGACGGAGCCTCAGCGGGCATATTTGGCGTAGATGGCGGCGGCACGGGCCTCGCGCACCTCGGCCAGCTTGGCCCACAGCCGCTCGACCACATCCCGCCGGCTGTCGTAGAGCTGGTGGCTGGCCATCACGAAATAATCCTTGGAGACCAGGGGCGGCGACACCTTCTCGATGGCGGGGAAGTCCGGCAGCAGCACGTCGCCCTGGACCTCCAGGCCCGCCACCGCCGGAATGCGCTTCGACGCCAGCTTCTTGAAGTTGATCGTGACGTCGGCGGCCTCCTCGGTCTTCACCCCCATGCGGGTGAGATCCTCGACGATGGAGTAGCCCGAGGACGCCCCGACCGGGCCGTCGAGCCCGGTGACCGATGTTCCCGTGAACGCCACGGACGTTCCCTTGAGCCGGTAGAGGACATAGGAGATGGTGGCGATCCGCCGCGAGGGGTCGAGCTTGCCGCCAGCCATGGGGTAGACCCCGCTTTCCAGCCGATCCTCCTTGAAGGAGGCGTTGAAAATCACGTCCACCTCGCCCCGTTGCAGGGATTTGAGGCAGCGCAGCCATGGCATCCGGACGAACTTGATCTCGATGCCCGCCGCCTTGGCGGCTTCCTGCATCAACTCCACCGAGACGCCCGGAGATACCGGATCGATATCCTCCGAGGTGCCGGTGTAATAGGGAGGCAGAGACTTGTCCTCATAGGCGGCCCGGATGGTCTCGGCGGCGAACACGCCGGATGACCACAAGCAGATGGAAATAATCCAGGTCAGCAGTTTCGCCATCGTCTCTGTCCTTTTTTCTGACGCCCTTTCATTGTGAAGCCAATCGGCCGGCAAGCCAAGCGGCTCGTCTCGCCCAGCCGTCGGCGACCTTCCGGAAATCCTGTCGCCGGGCAGCACCCGGGCGACGCGGATGGCACCACCACTTTAATGGATAGAGACAGACATCATAACCCGTGTTAATGCAGTTATGCGTTAAATAACTGCGTAACGGGGTTATTCATGCGGATTTTGATCTATGGAATGCAATCAAGCGGTGCAACCGCTTTCACCCTGTTCCTGGCGCAACGGCCGGACTGTCTGGCCCTGGTGGACGTCCTCAACAACTACGCCGCGCCACGTGTCAGCACGGACATGGACATGGTGATGAAGGTTCAGATGACCACCGCCTATCCGCTGGCGGTCCATATGGAGCGGTTCCGGCCGGACCGCGTCGTCTTGCTGCTGCGGGATCCCCATGACAACTACCAGAGTCTGCGGACCAAGAACTATCGCAACCACTCGGGGCTGATGGAGGAGAAATTCCTGATCCTGGATCAGGTCTTCGCCGAGCGCGACACCTTCGACGCCGTGATCCGCTACGAGGATTTCGTCGCCCGCGACCCCTCGATTCCAACGACCATGGCGCGGCTGGGCTGGCCGGTGGAGGACAGCTTCTACACCTACCAGCGACGCCATGACGAGGTGATCGGGGCGTTGTGGCAGCACATGCCCGACCTGTTCGAACGTCTGGAGCTCAATTTCGGCAATGTCCAGGGGCGCGCCGTGTCGGAAAGCTACCGCGACAAGCCGCGCTTACCCGAGGTCGAGGAGCGCCTGCGCAGCCTGTGTCCGCGCCTGTTGGCTTATTACCGCGACATCAGGCCCTGACTTCGATCACGCCGGCCTCGACCAGCGTGTCGAGCAAGTCCAGCACGTCGGACTCGATGATGGCGGCGGAGGCGTCGTATTCGGCCAGCAGGGTGCCGCACAGGCTCTTGACCGTGCACGGCGCGGCGACCCGGTTCCAGATGTCGCGGCCGACGGGGTCGAGCGCCAGATAGAGGCCGCGCTCCACGCTCATCACCACCACCTCGCCGCCCATGTCGGCCGCCAGGCAGGTGGGGGACTGGGCGACGGTGTCGTCGAGGCGGACGGGCATGGAAACACTCTCCTCGGGGTGGCTGGCCTTGTTATAACAAGCCATGCTCCACCATGCCACCGTCCGGTTTGGTTGTGGCGCGGCGATCAGCGATTGCCGCCGTCGTGCCAGGCGAGGAAGCCGGCCATCTCCATGCCGCGACTGAGCATCTGGTAATATTCCGGCCGCCGGATCTCCGCCGCCGCCGCATCCGCCGGCCAGTGGTCGAGCAGGGATTGCAGCCGGTCCAGGTCCACCACCCGCCGGGCCGGCGGCGAGGCGCGTAGCCGCTCCAACTCGGCCAGCATGGCGGAGCGCCGGGCGCTCATGATGGCGAACCAGTCGCCGTTCTGCCAGCCGGTGGCGCGATTGGCGACCGTCTCCGGCGGAGCGCGACCGGCCAGCACGCGGCGCGCCAGGGAGCGGGTAATGCCGTTCCTGAGGAACTGATCCAACGGCAAGGCCCCGAAGAACTCGACCACCCGCCGGTCGGCCAAGGGCAGCCGCCAGTCCACCCCGTTCAGGGCGCGGATCACGCCGTACGCGTCGCGCGCGACCTCGTCGTGCCACAGCCAGCGGCGCATCGCCATGACCGAACGATGGCCGGCGCCCAGGCGCATGCGATAGCGCGCCCGGTCCAGCCCCCGGTCCAAGCCGAGCTCGGCGGCGAAACCGGGATGAAGGGGGCTGTGGCCGGCCCAGGGCAAGGCCGGGCGACCCAACCGCCACAGCCGCAGGGCCACGGGCTCCAACGGACGCAACACATGGGTCTTGAACTGAATCGCCGCCGCCTTCCCGTCCACCCGCGCCAACGCTCGCAGATGGCCGGCCAGCGCCCGCCAGCGCAAGCCAAGGAACAATTCCGGCAGCAGGCCGAGGCCGGAATCGCTGAAGAAGGCATTGCCCATCTCGCCCCCCAGCGCCACGTTGCTGCCGCGCGCCGCCATGAAACGGTAGACCGGGAAGAACCAGGCGATGTTCAAGGCCGCCCGGCTGGCCGTGCCGCTTTCCAGGAACCAGCGGCGACGGTCGTTCTCGCCCCAATCGCCGCCATCGTCGCCGACCGCATGCCAGTCCAGGTTGGGATGAAGCGCCGCCAGCGCCGCCGCCCGAGGGGTCTCGTCGTGATAGCGCCCGGCATCGGCGGCGGGGATGGGGCCGCCGGGGGCGCGGGTGACCGCCAGCAGCGGTGCCGGAGCCAGCCGGGCGGCGGCGCTGGCGGCGATGGCGGAACTGTCCAGCCCGCCGGTCAGCGCCACCGTCACCGCCTTGCGGGAACGCAGGGCGTCGGCCACCGCGCGGTCCAGCACCTCGCGTGCCTGCTCCTCGACCTCGGCGTCGCCGGCATGGCGCAGGCTCCCCGGCCGGGGCAACGACCAATAGGCCCTTACCCGCGTCTCCTCGGCCGTGACAACCGCCAGATGGCCCATGGGAATGCGGTCGACAGCCTGGTAGAGGGTGCGAGCGGGGTGGCTTGGGTTGAGGATCAGCTCATCGGCCACGACCCGGTCATCCAGGTCGCGCGGCACCTCGGGCAGGGCCAGCAGCGCCCGCAGACGGGTGGAGAAGGCCACCAGTCTTTCACTTCGATGGATGAACAGGGGGCGAAAGCCGGTCGGATCGCGAGCCAGGATCAGGCGTCGGGCCTGGGGCTCCCACAGGGCGAAGGCGAAGTCGCCCTGCAGCCGGGCCACCGCGCTCTCGGCATCCCAGCGCTCCAGGGCCTGAAGGATCAGGGCGCCGTCGGGCCGGTCGCGGGCGTCTTCGGAAAGATCAAGGGCACGGAGCAGGCCGATGCGGTCGTTCAGCCGAACATCGGCGACCAGAACCGCCCCCGACGGCCCGACCAGCGGCAACCGTTCGGCCCAATCCTCGAGGGTGAAGCGATGTTGGCGGTGGACCATCCCCACCGGGCCGGATCGCCAGACGCGGGCGGCGACGGCATCGCGACCGTCCAGTCCCTGGGCCAACCGGTTGAGGTCGGCGCCGTCCACCGGCCGCCCATCCAGCCGCCACAGCCCGGCAAAATCACTCACACGGTGACACCCTTACACCACGCTCAGGAACTGGTTAGAGGGCCTTGACCGTCATTGTTGGAGGTCGCGGCGGTCGCCGTCTCCTCGACGGCCAGCATGGTGACCTGCGGCTTCGTCCACGGCTTGCGCGAGGCCTCGACACCGGCGGCGGGGGGCGATGACGGATTGGATTCGTCGTTCATCTACGGACCTCGATCAAGACCTGACGCATGAGGGCAAGGATCCTCGCCTCGCGTGTCTCCGCCTATACCATATTTCACCGCGACGGGAAAAGTCTCTTCCTCGGCTCCGGTGGGGCAATCGGGTGAAGGAGAGCGGCCCAACAATCATGGCCGTCATTCCCGCGAAGGCGGGAATCCATGCTGCCGCAGACACGATTTCCGGCCTTGGATTCCGTTTGCCCCAGCCATGGCCCCCCGCTTTCGCGGGGGTGACGAAAAATACAGGGGACGAGATCCCTTCCCCCCATTGCCCTGCCTCGGCCCCCAGGGCGGAGCGCGGGACTCTGCCATCGTCTTCGCCCCCGCCACCCCCTTAAACTTTTACGAGTTAATATAAGAAATAACCGCGGCGCATTGACCGGGTGTATACAACCTCAACGTTTTATTTTTTACTCATTGCCATTGACAGCGTGTGTGTCGTCTGCTTCGCTATCTCAACGGAAGCTATATCGCACATTACGACCTGAAGGAGGCATACGTATCATGGGAGACTTCTATTTAGGCGAAATAAGAGCCATGCCGATCAGCTATGACTTCGACAAATGGCTGCCATGTGATGGCAGATCTCTGCAAATCGCATCGTATCAGGCGCTGTATTCGCTGATTGGCTTTGCCTTTGGCGGCGACAAGGTGAAGACGTTCAATCTTCCGGACATGCGCGGCCGTGTCCCCATCGGCCAAGGAACCCCGACCGGATCCACCAATTCCTATGCGGTCGGGGCGGCTGGAGGGACGGAAACCGTTGTCTTGACCCAGGCGAACATGCCGCAGCACACCCACACCGTGGAGGGCGACGCCACCAATGCCGTGGCTGGCGGCGGCAGCGAGAATTACCTCGCCAAGCCCATCATTTCCGTCGCCAAGCCTACCGCCGAAAATCTTTACGGCACCGCACTTCCCCAGGTGGCCCTGAATCCGGGCTCGGTCAGCACGGTCGGTGGTGGTGGCGGCCACGACAACGTGCAGCCATTCAGCGTGCTGACCTACTACATCAGCACCCAGGGTGTTTACCCGACGCGTTCCTGAACGACACAAACGAGGAAATGACCATGGAAGTGGCGCGCGACAATTACGGTGGCCGGTCAGCGACAATTAGGATGACCGGTATGAGACACCGTCGAGTAGCACCTATACCGCTATCACAAGCAAGCATTGCTCAGCAATAAGGAAGTGCAGCGACAATTACGGTAATT
>NZ_CAINTR010000169.1 GCF_903853455.1 uncultured Magnetospirillum sp. | reverse complement strand
TCCGCTTCTGCAGGTCGAAGCGGAGCTACGCGCTTCGCGGTCGGAACCGCGAAGTCGTCAGGTCAAGCCGCCGCCACGGCCTTTGGCGGAAAGGCTTGCCGATCTGATGTGTTGGGCCTCATGAAAAGTGCCAAAGTCGAGATAAGGAGATGTTGGCCAAGGGCAAAGCCATCGACTATCCCGCCACCGTCGCCACCACCTGGGAGATGAGCTTCCAGGCGGTAGCCAAGGCCTCGCCGGCGGCGGCGCAACTGCTGACCCTGTGCGCCTTCCTGGCAGCCGACGACATCCCGCTCGACCTGCTGCGGCCGGGGGCCGAGCATCTGCCGCCGGCCCTGGCCGCCGCCCTGGCCGACGAGTTGGCGACGGCCGACATGATCGCAGAACTGCTGCGCTATTCCCTGGTCAAGGCCCGGGACGAGTCGCTATCGCTGCATCGGCTGGTGCAGACGGTGGTGCGGGGGCGGTTGGACGAGGACGAGGGCAAGGACTGGGCCGGGCAGACGGTGCGGTTGGTGCGGGCGGTGTATCGGTTTGGCGATACAGACCTGACCACCTGGGGGCCGGCGGAAAGGCTGTTGTCCCATGCCGAGGCGGCAGCCGGTTGGGCCGAGAAAGCGGGGGTGAAGGCGGAAGCCACGGCATCGCTGCTGGATGTGGCCGGCAGTTGCTTGAACAATCTTGGCCTCTATCTGCGTGCGCTGGATTTGGAACAAAGGGCAGTGGCTTTGGCCGAGCGGGCATGGCCCCCAGATTCATCCGAACTGGCTACCTATCTTAGTAATCTCGGCCACACATTCTGGCGATTGGACCGTTTCGCTGAGGCGCTGCCGTTGCAACCGCGGGCTTTGGGGATCGACCAAGCCGCCTATGGGACGAAGCATCCGGTCATCGCCAATCTTTCTTCCAATCTTGGTATCACCTTGATGCTCCTTGGCCGGTTTGATGAGGCCCAGCCTCTATTAGAACAGGCGGTAGCTATTGCCGAAGCCACACTCCCCCCCGATGCCCCGGAGATTGCGCGTTATGCCAGTAATCTTGGCAGCCTCCATCATGAACTTGGGAGGTATGACACAGACCGTCGTTTGGGCGAACGCGCCCTCGCTATCAGCGAAACAGCCCTTGGTCCAGGCCATCCTGAGGTCGCTCATCGTGCCGTCAATCTTGGGGTCACCTTGGCCGCCATGGGGGATCTGGCCGCAGCGCGGTCGCTGATGGAGCGCGGCCTTGCCATCTACCGTCGTCATTACGGTGACGACCACCCTCAGACCCGCTGGGCACTGATGAATTTGGATGCGCTCGGCTGACCCTCGCCCGTTTACGGGAGAGGGAGGGGCCCAGCCGGAGGCTGGGAGGGTGAGGGCCTTTTCAGGCAGACGCGCCCTCACCCGGCTCGCAATGCTCGCCACCCTCTCCCGCAAGCGGGCGAGGGTTTTGACCCCCACCGTCACCCCCGGGCTCGTCCCGGGGGTCCACGCCGTGCCGGGGCACTGGCGTCCGAGAGGCGGATGGGCGTGGATACGCGGGACGAGCCCGGGGGTGACGATGTAAAGAGTGGGGGCGTTGGGGTCGGCGGCCCCCCGCTTCATTTGGCGCGCCGACGCGCGCGCCCTCACCCGGCTCGCGATGCTCGCCACCCTCTCCCGCAAGCGGGCGAGGGGCACAGGCGGGCGTCCCGCCCGCCCATCACGACAAAGGGGGGTGTCGCGATGGCTGATGGGCTGCTAGAACAACCCTCATGAGTCTGTTCCGCTCCATCGCCACTGTCGGCGGCTTTACCCTGGCGTCGCGGGTCACCGGCCTGATGCGCGAGATGATGATCGCCCATTTCCTGGGGGCGGGCATGGTGGCGGACGCCTTTTTCGTCGCCTTCCGCTTTCCCAACCTGTTCCGCTCGCTGTTCGCCGAGGGCGCCTTCAACGCCGCCTTCGTGCCGCTGTTCACCGGCAAGCTGACCGCCGAGGGACGGGAGGAGGCCCGCCTGTTCGCCGAGCGCTCGCTGGCGGTGCTGTTCGTGGCGCTGGCGCTGTTCGTGGCGGTGATGGAGCTGGCCATGCCCTGGGCCATCGTCGGGCTGGCGCCGGGCTTCGGCACCACCCCGGGCAAGATGGAGCTGGCGACCGAGTTCTCGCGCATCTGCTTTCCCTATCTGCTGTTCATCTCGCTGACCTCGCTCCAGGCCGGCGTGCTGAACTCGCTGGGCCGCTTCGCCGCCGCCGCCGGCACGCCGGTGCTGCTCAACCTCACCTCCATGGCCGGGCTGTGGGTCCTGGTGCCGTTCACGCCCACCGCCGGCCACGCCATGGCCTGGGGCACCTTCGCCGCCGGCATCGTCCAGTTCTCCTGGCTGGTGTTCTCGGTGCGCAAGGCGGGGATGAGCCTGCGCGTCACCCGGCCGCGCCTGTCGCCCGAGGTCAGGCTGCTGTTCAAGCGCATCGTCCCCGGCGCGGTGGGAGCCGGGGTGTATCAGGTCAATCTGGTGGTCAACACCATGATCGCCTCCATGGTGGCCGACGGCGCCGTCAGCTACCTCAACTACGCTGACCGGGTGAACCAGTTGCCGCTGGGGGTGGTGGGCATCGCCATCGGCACCGCCCTGCTGCCGCTGCTGTCGCGCCAGTTGCGCGAAGGCGACGTCGCGGCGGCGGCGGTCAGCCAGAACCGCGCCATGGAATTCGGACTGGTGCTGACCCTGCCGGCGGCGGTGGCGCTGATGGTGATCGCGGCGCCGGTGATTCGGGTGCTGTTCCAGCGCGGCAGCTTCGGCCCGGCCGAGACCGCCGCCACCGCCTCCGCCCTGGTGGCTTTCGCCATCGGCCTGCCGGCCTATGTCCTGGTCAAGGTGCTGACCCCCGCCTTCTTCGCCCGCGAGGACACCGCCACGCCGGTGCGGGTGGCCGGCGCCACCATGGTGCTGAACGTGGTGCTCAATCTGGCGCTGGTGAGCAGCCTCGCCCATGTGGGCATGGCGCTGTCCACCGCCATCGCCGCCTGGTTCAACGTGGTGGTGCTGGCGGTGCTGCTGCATCGGCGCGGCTTCTTCGCCATGGACGCGCGGCTGCGGGCCAAGGCGCCGCGCATCCTCGCCGCCTGCGTCGTCATGGCGGTGGTGCTGTGGGGCGCGCGGGAGCTGCTGTGGCCCTATGCCCAGGGGCAGTTGCTGGCGGTGGGGGTGCTGGCGGTGCTGGTGGTGGTGGGCCTCGGCGCCTTCGCGGTGGCGGCCCATCTGCTGCATGCCGCCCGGCTGTCCGACATCAAGGCGATGATGCGAAGATAATTATTATGTCCCTCAAGCGCCGGGCGGCGGACCTCCGTCCGCCTTGGCTTTCGCGGCACGCGCCGCGCCGGCCCTTGGCCGCAACTCCTCGCCAATGAAAGATTTCATTGGCTCGTCGGTATTACCTTATCCTCTCGGCGATGATCCCCTCGCAGCGCATCAGCGCCGCGATCCGCTTCAGCCGGGCGCTTTGCAGCGCCGCTTCGTGCTGTTCCCGTTCATAGCGGTCGTCGATACGCTCCTGGTCGCGCGACAGCCGCATCATCTTTTCCTCCAGGGAGGGGTTCTCGTGCATCTCGCGCTCCAGCTCGGCGGCGGCGCGGGCGCGGCGCGCCGGCTGGGTCAGCAGGTCGTTGCGCTCGGCGACGGCGGCGTCCAACTGGGCTTCCCAGAACGAGCTTCGGTAGATGAAGGCGCTGAAGGCGGCGGGACCGCCCGCCGGTTCGCACTCGTCATTGAACGCCACCTTGTCGGGCGGCAGGGTCGCCCAGAAGAACAGCGCCAAGGCGCCGGCCAGCACCAAGGCGTCACGGAGTCGCGGATTGGCCATGGCCGTTCTCTCCCCGGCGATCAATCGCCGATTAAAAGAGTACGGCGAAGCGACGGGGCTGGCAATTGCCGGAACGGAAAGGGGGAGATCGAATATTCGACGGAGGCCGAGGGATCAGACCGCGGAGGGAAGCCCGTCGGCGGTGGTCTTGTCGGCCTCGCGCTCCATCTTGGCGGCGTGGCGCCAGGCGCTGAACGAAATGGCGGCTCCGGCGAGGACCAGGAACCCGACGGCGGCGATAACGATGTCCGTGGACGAAACGATCATCTGACACTCCTCGACCCGGCCTGCATCCGGCACGGGGTACCACGCTGACCAGCGCGTGACAGTTCTCCTACACCTCCTTTCGCACCTGCGAAAGGGGGCGTAAGGCTGCCATGCGAAAACCACATGGTTCAGAGTGATTCCAGGTTGGGAAGCGGTTTAAAAACTCACTCTCCCCATTTGGGGCGACGCTTGTCGAGGAAGGCGGCAAGGCCCTCGCGGCCCTCCTCCGAGGCCCGCAGGTCGGAGAAATGGCTGGCGGTGTAGCGCATCAGGTCGGGTCCCATGGGGCTGTCGTCCACCACTCGGATCAGCTCCTTGGCGGCGGCCTGGGCCTTGGGGCCGCCCTTGAGGCAGGCCTCGACCAGATGGTCGCGGGCGGCTGCCAGCTTGTCGGCCGCCACCACGGCATGGACCAGTCCGGTTCGCAACGCCTCGCGGGCGTCGAAGCGCTCGCCCGACACCATGTAGCGGCGGCAGGCGCGGGCGCCGATGGCGGAGTAGAGGTAGGGGGCGACGATGGAGGGCGCCAGGCCAAGGCGGACCTCAGACAGGGCGAAGCTGGCCTCCTCGGCGGCGACGGCGATGTCGGCCACCGCCACCAGCCCGGCCCCGCCGCCCAGGGCGGCGCCCTGGACCACGGCGATCACCGGCTTGGGGCAGCGGTCGACGGCGTCCAGCATCATGGCCAGCTGCATGGCGTCGCGATGGTTCTCGGCCGCGTCCTGGCTGGCCGCGCGGCTCATCCAGGCGATGTCGACCCCGGCGCAGAAGCTTTTGCCCTTGGCCTCCACCACCACCACCCGCACCGCCTCGGCCACCCCCAGCTTCTGGAAGGCCTGGGTCAGGTTGCCGGCCAGTTGGGCGTCGAAGGCGTTGTGCACCTCCGGCCGGTTGAGGGTGACGGTGGCGACGGCACCGGCAATCTTGACGTGAAGGGCTTCGGTCATGGGCGGACTCCTCGCGATCTTTCACGTCAGCGACGCCGACGGGCAAAAGGAATCATACATTCGCCCGAAGGCGAGGCCAAGAGCCACCGTCCCCCATGCGGGGCGTGACAGGCGGTCCCCGGACCGGATATGGTCCGCCGTCCGTTCAGATGACGACGAGGCTCCCATGGAAAACCGTGAAATGTTCGACGAGATCAACGCCCTGATCGGCTCCGTCGCCAAGGCGATGGAGATGGGCGAGGGTGAGGTCATCTCCGCCATCGAACAGGGCGACCTCGGCATGGCGATGATCACCGACGAGCAGGGCCGCAACTGTATCGAGGTCACCCATGACGGCCGCACCGCCCGCATCTACCAGGGCGCCATCTTCCGCCCCGGCGACCAGCCCGAGACGGCGCCGGACGAAGACTGCGGTGGCGGCTGTTCCTGCAAACACTGATACGATAGCTCCTCGATCACCGGGCATTTACGGCCGACGAGCCATTAGGGGAGGAGTTGCGGGCAAGGCCCGGCGCGCCTCGTGGCGCGAAAGCCAAGGGGCACGGAGTGACCCGCCCGGCGACTGAGGGACGATATTACAGTTTTCGCGCCACCCAGCCGCCGAAGCACAGCGCCCGGAAATAGGGGGCGGGCGGGCCGAAGCCGGCGCCGGTCAGCAGTTCCGCCAGCCGCTCCTCCCTTAAGGGGTGGATGTCGCGGTCGATGTGGCGGAAGCCCTTTTCCACCTCGTCCTCCGGGATGCCGGCAGCCAGTTGCAGGTGACGCCACCAGTTGCGCAACTGCTGCTGCCAGGGATCGTCCCAGCTGCCGAACAGGTCGGCCAGCACCAGCGGCGCCCCCGGCTTGAGATGGGCGGAGACCTCCTCCAGCAGGGCCTGCTTGGCGCCGTCGTCCTTGAGGAAATGCATGACCAGCAGCACGGTGGCGGCGTCGAACGGCTCGAACTTGGGCAGGTCGCCGACCTTGGAGGGATAAAGCCGGACCCGCTGGGTCAGTCCGTGGGTCGCCACCTTGGTCTCGGCATGGGCCAGCATCTCCTTGGACGGATCGACTCCCACCACCGCCAGATGGGGGCAGCTCTGCGCCAGGGCGATGCATTCCACCCCGGTGCCGGCGCCGACCACCAGGGCGCGGCCCTTGCCACCGGTGGCCTCGGCGACGATCTGGCATGACAGCACATGCAGGGCGTCGTAGCCGGGAATGGCTTCGCGCACCCGCTTGTCATAGGCCTCGGCCCGGTCCTTGTCCCAATGGCGGGCGGTATCATGGGTCATCACTCGCATCCCCCTACCGGTCGTCGTCGGGAAAGCCGCCCAATTGGCGTAGCGCCTCTCCCGTCACCAAGGCGGCGGCCAGCGCCACATTCAGCGAGCGCGGCCCGATCCTCATGGGAATGCGGATGCGGGCCTGGGCGGCCTGGGCCACCTCGGGCGGCACGCCAGCGCTCTCCCGTCCGACCATGATGGTATCACCGGGCGCGAAAGGGAAGCGGTCATGGCGCTGCTCGCCCATCGTGGTCAGCAGCACTAGCCGCCGGCCCCGGGCCCGCAGGTCGGCCAGGAAGGCCGGCCACGACACATGGCGGACGTAGTCGGCGTGGTCGAGATAATCCATTCCGGCGCGGCGCAATTTGCGATCGTCAAAGACGAAGCCGCACGGCTCGATTATATCCACCGCCACGTTCAAGCAGGCCGACAGCCGCAACAGCGTTCCGGCGTTCTGCGGGATGTCGGGTTGGTAGAGGGCAAGACGAAGGTCACTCAAGGATCGCACCCTTGCGAAACGGGGCGTCCGAAGGTCGGGCGCCGGACAAAATGTTATATTAATAAGTCAAGATGTATGGCGAGACGGCAGTTGAATCAACCTTGCCGATGTGGTTAATAGACGCGCTTCCGCGGGCCAACAAGAGGATTAGACATGGCTGATCAGGCGCATAATGCCCAGCCCTCGTCGGTGGACGGGCAGACGCGGCGGGATTTCCTGCTGTATGCCACGACCGCCGTCGGAGTGGTCGGTACGGGCATCGCTCTCTGGCCGTTCGTGCACAGCATGAACCCGGCCGCCGATACCCTGGCACTTTCGACCACCGACGTTGACATTTCGGCCATCAAGCCGGGTCAGTCAGTGACGGTCGTATGGCGCGGCAAACCGGTTTTCGTCCGGCGCCGCACCCCCGAGGAGATCGCTGCCGCCGAGCAGGCGAACGTCTCCGAACTGCGCGATCCGCAAAAGGACAGCGATCGCGTCAAGAAGGCCGAATGGCTGATTCTGGTCGGCGTCTGCACCCATCTCGGCTGCGTGCCGCTGGGCCAGAAGCCTGCCGATCCCAGGGGAGAGTTCGGTGGCTGGTTCTGCCCGTGCCACGGTTCGCACTACGACACTTCGGGTCGCATCCGCAAGGGCCCGGCACCGCGCAATCTGGCGGTGCCGCCCTACCAGTTCACCAGCGACACTACCGTCCGGATCGGCTGAGGGGACGCGACATGAGTGAGTTCAAAAGCAATAACAAGGTGGTCAACTGGATCGAAGACCGGTTGCCCATCTTCTCGATGATGCAGCACAGCGCCATCGAATATCCGACCCCCCGGAATCTGAATTACTGGTGGAACTTCGGTTCCCTGGCCGCGGTGATGCTGATCATCATGATCCTCACCGGTCTTTTCCTGGCCATGAACTATGCCGCGAACACCTCGCTGGCGTTCGATTCGGTCGAGCACATCATGCGCGACGTGAATTACGGCTGGCTGCTGCGCTATCTGCACGCCAACGGCGCCTCGATGTTCTTCATCCTGGTCTACATCCACATCTTCCGCGGCCTGTACTACGGTTCGTACAAGTCGCCGCGCGAGATTCTGTGGTTCGTCGGCATCGCCATCTTCCTGGCCATGATGGCCACCGGCTTCATGGGCTATGTGCTGCCCTGGGGGCAGATGTCGTTCTGGGGCGCCACGGTGATCACCAACCTGTTCTCCGCCTTCCCGGTGGTGGGCGATTACATCGTGACCCTGCTGTGGGGCGGCTTCTCGGTGGACAACCCCACCCTCAACCGCTTCTTCGCCCTGCACTTCCTGCTGCCCTTCGTCATCGTCGGGCTGGTGGTGATCCATGTGTGGGCCCTGCACACCGTCAAGTCGAACAACCCGCTGGGCATCGAGATGAAGGGGCCGCAGGATTCCATCCCGTTCCACCCCTACTACACGATCAAGGACCTGTACGGCATCGGTCTGTTCATGATGGTCTATCTGGCCTTCGTGTTCTGGGCGCCCAACTTCTTCGGCGAACCGGACAACTACATTCCGGCGAACCCCATGGTGACTCCGACGCATATCGTGCCCGAATGGTACTACCTGCCGTTCTATGCGATCCTGCGCGCCTTCACCATGGACCTGTGGATCATCCCGGCGAAGCTTCAGGGCGTGCTGGCCATGTTCTCGGCCATTCTGATCCTGTTCGCCCTGCCCTGGCTGGACACCTCCAAGGTGCGCTCGGCCAAGTTCCGGCCGCTGTACCGCCAGTTCTTCTGGCTGTTCCTGGCCGATTGCCTGGTGCTGGGCTATGTGGGCGGCAAGCCGGCCGAGGGCAACCTGGTCATGATCGGCCAGATCTGCACCGCCTATTATTTCGCCCACTTCCTGGTGATCCTGCCGCTGCTGGGCAAGATCGAGAAGACCAAGGCCCTGCCGGCCAGTATCAGCCAGCCGGTGATCAAGGCCGCCGCGTTGGGGATCATGATCCTGGTCGGTCTGGCCGGGTTCACCGGTCAGGCGCAGGCCAACGAGGGCGGCGAGCCCCTGAAGACGCCGGAAGGCGGCTTCTCGTGGGAAGGCGTGTTCGGCCGTTACGACAAGCCGACCCTCAAGCGGGGCTATCAGGTGTTCCACGACGTCTGCTCCGCCTGCCACTCCATGAAGCTGGTGGCCTATCGCAACCTGGCCGAGATCGGCTTCACCGCGGACGAGGTCAAGGACTTCGCGGCGGAGAAGGAGGTCCAGGACGGTCCCAACGACGAAGGGGCGATGTATGCGCGTCCCGCCCGTCCCTCGGACCGGTTCGTGCCGCCGTTCGCCAACGAGAAGGCGGCCCAGGCCGCCAACGGTGGCGCCCTGCCGCCGGACCTGTCGTTGATGGCCAAGGCCCGGAACCACGGTCCCCATTACGTCTACTCGCTGTTGCTGGGGTATGAGGACGCCGCGCCGGAAGGTCATCCCATTCCGGAAGGCAAGTCCTTCAACCACTACTTCCCCGGCAACGCCATCAGCATGCCGATGGTGGTCAACGACGACATCGTCGCCTATGCCGACGGCACCAAGGCGTCCAAGGAGCAGATCGCCAAGGACGTCGTCACCTTCCTGAATTGGGCCGCCGAGCCCGAACTGGATGCCCGCAAGAGCATGGGAACCTCGGTGATGGTGTTTCTCGGCCTGCTGACCGCCCTGCTCTTCGCGCTGAAGCGGCAGATCTGGAAGGACGTGCATTAATCCAATCCGCCGGGGGGCCTCGCCCCCTGGTTGACGCGGATCATGATGGCCGCCGTCGATTCCGACGGCGGCCATTTTGGTTTTGGCGTGGTTCGAATGGGATCCTTGTAAACCAGCCGTTAACCCAACATGTGGTATGACACTCGCATTACGGCCCGCTTTGTTGTCGACAAGGCGAGTCCGGCTTGGTTAAGCTTCCCCCGGGTACATGGTCACGGACGGAGGGACCAGGGTGTATCAAGGCCAGGATCGAGCATCGCGCCGCATTTCTGGAACAGGTCGCTTCCGATCAGGAGGCTCCTGTCGCTTCCATCCCCGTCGCCAAGGGTCTCTCGTGCCGAGAGGCCCTTTTTTCTTGTCTTTTTCCTCTCATGAACCGAAGGAGTTCTAGATGGCCAAGCGCGCCACGCGGATAGCCGCGTCGAAGAACGAGCCGGTGGTTTCGCTTTATCCCGATCAGGGATGGAGCCCCCTGGGCGAGGAGGAGCATCGCGACCAGAGTTATGTGCGCAAGGTCCGGCCGCAGGGCGAGAATCAGCGCCAACTGCTCAAGGCCATCGAGGAGGGCAACCTGACCCTGGCCCTGGGGCCGGCCGGCACCGGCAAGACCTATCTCGCCATCGCGGCGGCGGTGGAAGCCTTCGACGAGGGCCGCGTCGCCCGCATCATGCTGTCGCGGCCGGCGGTGGAAGCCGGCGAATCGCTGGGCTTCCTGCCCGGCGACCTCCAGGACAAGATGGCGCCCTACCTGCGGCCGCTCTACGACGCCCTGTCGGACCGGCTGGGGGGCAAGCGGCTGCGCGCCCTGCTGGCCGACGGCTCCATCGAGATCGCGCCCATCGCCTATATGCGCGGACGCACCCTGAACAACGCCTTCATCGTCATCGACGAGGCGCAGAACTGCACCTACGGCCAGATCAAGATGCTGCTGACCCGGTTGGGTTGGCACTCCACCATGGTGCTGACCGGCGATCCCGACCAGAGCGACCTGCTGCCCGGCATATCGGGGCTGTCCGACATTGCCGACCGGCTGCGGGCCTTGCCCGACGTGGCGGTGGTCGATCTCACCGAGCGCGACATCGTCCGCCATCCGCTGGTGGCCAGCATGCTGACGGTGCTGTAGCGGCGCCCCCAAACCTACATCACCGTCTTGATCTTCTCGCCGGGGGTAAGGGCCTTACCCTCGGCGAGTCCGTTGAGGACGCGGAAACGCTCCAGCTTGTGGTCGTCGTAGGGCAGGCGCTCGGCCAGGCTTTCCACCGTGTCGCCGGGTTTGACGGTGACGATCCGAAGCCGCAGCGGCTTGACGTCGCCGCGCTCGGCCTCGGTCAGGTGGCGTAGGCTGTCGGTGGCGCGCCGCTGCCCCTCGACCTGCTGGGCGGTGACCTGGGGCGGGGTCAGGAACAGCAGGCGATAGACCGCCCTACCGTCCTTGATGGCGACTAGCCGCGCATCCATGCTGCCCTTGTTGGTGCTGAGCCGCGTCAGGCCGACCGCCGCCGGCATGCCGCCGACAGTGACGGCTTCCATGTTGGACAGCCGCGCGCCCTTGGCCCATTGGTTCTGGAGGTAGCTGGTCATGTCCATCTGGGCTTCCGGGCCCATGTCGAAGCGGATCAGCGCGCCGTCGGGACCCTTGGCGGTGACCGCCTTGGCGCCATTGACCAGCCGATAGCCCGGCGGCACCTCGAAGCGGATGCCGAGGCCGGCATGGCTGAAGACGCGGCCACGGATCACCCCCTCGCCGGGATCGTCGCCCACCAGCATGCCGTCCAGATGGGAGAGGTAGAGGTCGCGTCCCACCGCGCCTTGGTGGCCGGCGCCCTTGCCGGCGGCGGCGGCGTCCTTGACCCGGTCGATGGTGCGGGGATGGCTGGCGAACATGGAGTATTCGTCCACCGCGTCGGGTGACCGCCCGGCCAGCACCGCCTCCAGCCGCGACT
Source organism: uncultured Magnetospirillum sp. (assembly GCF_903853455.1). Lineage (GTDB taxonomy): Bacteria > Pseudomonadota > Alphaproteobacteria > Rhodospirillales > Magnetospirillaceae > Phaeospirillum. The sequence goes on along the minus strand of NZ_CAINTR010000169.1, from coordinate 61,541 downwards.
GGTCGCGTAGCTTGGCCAGGAAGGTCGCCATGTAGTCCGGGTCCCAGCCGCTGGCGTTCATGTAGCGGATGCCCAGCGAATCGGCCTCGCTCTCCTGGTCGCGGGAATAGCCCTGGATGTAGGCGTTGGCGGCCACGCCGGCCAGGTTTCCGGCGCCGCTGATGCCGGTGACGGCACCGACCACCGCCCCCAGCAGGCCGGTCGCCAGGTTGGCGGCCATGGCCTGGCTGTAGCGCTGGGCGGTGTGCCGCGCGGTGACATGGCCGATCTCGTGGCCGATCACCCCGGCCAGTTCGGCTTCGTCGTCGGCCAGGGTCAGCAGGCCGCGCGTGACGTAGACATAGCCGCCGGGCAGCGCCATGGCGTTGACGACGGTGCTGTTCAGCACGGTGAAGCGGAAGGTGGCCTCGGGAATCTCGGTGCTGCCGACCAGCCGCTGACCGACACCGGCCACATAGGCTTGCAGCTTGGGATCCTCGTAGGTGCCGCCGAACTGGCTCAGGATGTCGGGATGAGCCTCGGCCCCCATCTTGGCCTCTTTCTCGGCCGAGACGATGTTGAAATTGGTCTGGCCGGTGCCGGGCGCGGTCTGGCACGATCCCAGCAGCGACAACGACAACAGGGCGGCGGCGAAGGCGGGCGGGCGGCGCATGGGAGCCTCGGGACAATGGGCCTCATGCCCTGAATGATAGGCAAAGGTCGCGCGGGGGCAAGGGGGATGGAAACATCCGACGAGTGAATGAAGGATGCATTCACTCGGAGTTGCGGCCAAGGGCCGGCGCCGCATGTGCGGCGAAAGCCAAGGCGAACGAAGTTCGCCGCCCGGCGATTGAGGGGCACTATAAGAAAGCTACAGCATTTTTTTGCCGTAGCCCCGGGGCGTATAGGTCCAGCTCCGGGTGCCGGCGGTGAAGGTGCGGGTTTCGGAGCTGCCGACCACCACCATGGTCAGCATGTCGACCTTGTCGGCCGACAGCTCGGACAGGGTGATCACCTCGACCGTCTCGCCCGGGCGTCCCAGCTGGCGGGCCAGGATCACCGGGGTCGAGCCGGGACGGCCGGTCAGCAGGATGTCGCGGGCCCGAGGCAGTTGGTCCTGGCGGCGCTGCGACACTGGATTGTAGAAGCAGACCACGAAATCGGCGGCGGCGGCGGCCTTGAGCCGGGCCTCGATGCTCTCCCAGGGCGTCAGCAAGTCCGACAGCGAGATGGTGCAGAAGTCGTGGTTGACCGGGGCGCCGGCCCGTGCCGCCGCCGCCTGCAGGGCGGAAATGCCCGGCACCACGATGACCTCGATCCGGTTCCACGCCGGGCGTTTCTCGCGGTCCAGCAGCTCGAACACCAGGGTCGCCAGGGCATAGATGCCGGGATCGCCGGAGCAGACCAGCGACACCGTCTTACCGTCCGCCGCCAGCTCCAGCGCCTTGCGGGCGCGGGCTTCCTCGGCTCCCAGGGCGCTTTCGTGGCGGCTCTTGGTCTCGGCGGCCGGCCCCAGCAGATCGAGATACATGCCGTAGCCCACCAGATCGGTCGAGGCGGCGATGGCGGCGGTGGCCTGGGGCGAGCGCCATTCCGGGGTGCCGGGACCGATGCCGACCACGTATAGCCGGCCCTGCGCCCGGCCGATGGCCAGCGGATCGACGGGATGGGGCGAGCGCGCCACGGCGCAGGTGGTCCGCGCGCCCTTGACCTTGGGCACGATCAGCGCGGCCTTGGGATCGCCGGCGGCCAGGGCGGCTCCCTCGGCGACACCATGGCAGCCGGTCTCGGCGAACACTACCTCCGAGGGGTGGACCAGCCGGTCGGCCTCGCGCTCCAGCTCTTGGGCGGTGAAGAAGCGGGCCGGCACTCCCAGCGTGGCGGCCAGGGCATGAACGGCGGCCTCGTCGGCCTTGAGGTCGATGCTGGCGACGCAGGCCACCGCCAGCGGCGACAGCGCCTCGGCCGCCAGGGTCTCGTGCACCAGGGCGATCAACTCCTCGGCGGGCGTGTCGCGTTCGCAGCCCACCCCCAGGGTCAGCACCGGCGGATGGAACACCAGCTCGTGATCGTCGGGGGTCATGGCGCGGTCGGTGACGCGGATGGCGTACTCGCCCGTCTCGGCGAAGGCGAGGCCGGACAGCCAGACGGCGTCGCCGGCCTCCACCTCCAGCGTCACCTCGTCCTCGGCCAGCAGGGCGGCGGCCACCGATTTGGCGGCGGCGGCATTGGCCAGCCGCCAGCCCGGCGGCGGGTCGTCCAGCGCCAAGCCCAGGGTCAGTTCGCCGGCGGTGGTCAGCGACGGGCTCACCCCCAGCGCCTGACCGATGCGGCGGGCCAGGGCATTGGCGCCGTGATGGCCGCCCAGCAGCGGCACCACCGACGAGCCGTCCACCGCCACCGCCAGCACCGGCGGATCGGTCCGCTTGTCCGACAGCAGCGGCGCCACGGCGCGGATCAGGATGCCGGCGGCGCAAATGCCGACGATGGGGATGCCGGCGCTGAACAGACCGCGCAGATGGGCCATGACGTCGGGGAAGCTCTCGTCGCCCTCCACCCGTCCGGCCAGACCGTGGATGCGGGCGCCGGGCAGCACCGAACGCAGATCGTGGGCGGTCTCCAGCCCGGCGGGGCTGACCACCACCAGGGCGATGTTGTTCACAACCATGCCTGTCCTCGTCGATGCACCAGAATGATGGAAAAATAGGGCAGCTCCGTCACCGTGTCCGGAGCGTGGATGCGCTGACCGGGCAGCCCCACCCGCTCGATGATGCGGGCCTTGTCCCACAGGCCCAGCCGCTCCAGCACCGCCCGCACCTTGGGCAGATGGCGGCCGACCTTCATGATCGCCGCCGCGTCCGCCGCGCCCAGCAGCGCCGCGATCTCGGCCTCGGAGCGGGTGGCCGGGATGATGGCCACGCCGTCGTCCCAGGCCGAGAGCGGCGAGAGGGTTGCCGCGCTGGCCGCCATGATCGACGACACGCCGGGGACCACCTCGACCGGGAAACGGTCGCCCAGCCGGGCGAACAGGTAGATGAAGGAGCCGAAGAAGAAGGGGTCGCCCTCGCACAGCACCGCCACGTCGCGTCCCGCCGCCAGATGACCGGCGATGTCGGCGGCGGCGCGGTCATAGGCGGCTTCGGTGCCGGCGCGATCGACGGTGAAGCCCATGCGAATGGCAATCTCGATCCGTCCCACCGGGATATGGGCGGCGGCGATAGCGCGCGCCATGCCCTCGCCCTCCAGCGGCGCCGGCCAGGCCAGCACCGGGGTTTCCCGCAGGATACGCACCGCCTTCAAGGTCAGCAGCTCGGGGTCGCCGGGGCCGATGCCGAGGCCGTAGAGGGTGGCGGTCATCGCTTCCAGCCCACGTATTGGGTCACCGGCATGGCGGGATGCCAGGTATGGAAACCGCCGACCGGGGCCAGCCGGGTGATGGCCAGCCGGGTCATCTCGCCGCCATGGCCGGCATGGAAGGCGATCAGGGCAGCCTCGCCCTCGCTGGTGACGGCGTTGGCCACCAGTCGTCCGCCCGGAATCAGCGCGGCGCGGCAGATGTCGAGCAGGCCGGGTTCGGACACCCCGCCGCCGACGAAGATGGCGTCGGGGGCGGCGCAGCCCAGCGGCAGTCCCGCCGGGGCCGTGGCGGCGATCACCTCCAGGCCGGGCACGCCCAGGGCGGCGGCGTTGCGGGCGATGCGCTCGCACCGTTCGGCGCGGGGCTCGATGGCGATGGCGCGGCCGCCGGCCCGCATCCACTCGATGGCGACGGAGCCGCAGCCGGCTCCCACATCCCACAGCAACTCGCCCGGCAGCGGCGCCAGGGCGGCCAGGGTGACGGCGCGGATCTCGCGCTTGGTCAACTGGCCGTCATGCAGGAAGGCGTCGTCGGACAGGCCGTAGCCTCGCGCCAGCGGCCGGAATCCCGCCGCCACGGCGCATTCCACCGCCACCACATTGAGGTCCGACCCGGCCTGGGGGCCGGAGACGACGCGCTCCTGGGGGCCGCCGAGATTTTCCAGCACGGTCAGGACGCTGGGGCCGTAGCCGTGGCGGCTGAGCAGTTCGGCCACCTTGGCCGGGGTGGCGGCGTCCTCGGACAGGATCAGCAGCCGCCGGCCGGGGGCGAAGTGCAGCGCCAGGGCCTCCACCGGACGGCCATGGGCGGTCAGGCACAGGCAGTCCTGCACCGGCCACAGCAGCCGGGCCGCCGCCAGCGAGAAGGCGCCCGGGTGGGGCACCACCGACATCTCGTCCGCCGCGAACCAGCGCGACAGAGTGGCGGCGGCGCCAAACCATAGGGGATCACCGCTGGCCAGCACCACGACGCGGCGGCCGCGCCGCGCCTCCAGCTCGGGGCGGCTGTCGGCGAAAGGCCGCGCCCAGACCAGCCGTTCGGCCGTGTCCTGGGGAACCATGGCGAGATGGCGGGCACCGCCCACCAGCACCTCGGCGCCCTCGACCAGGGCGCGGGCGGCGGCGCTGAGTCCGGCGAGTCCGTCCTCGCCGATGCCGACGATGGTGAGCCAGGGGGTAACGCTCATTCCAGTCCCCCCGCCAGGGCGTTGACCGCCGCCGCCGCCATGGCGCTGCCGCCGCGCCGGCCGCGCAGGGCCACGTGGGGCAGGCCGGAGGCGATCAGCGCCTCCTTGCTTTCCTCCGCGCCGACGAAGCCGACGGCGAAGCCCAGGATCAGGGCGGGGCGGGGCGCCCCGGCCGCCACCAGCTCCAGCAGGCGGAACAGGGCGGTGGGCGCGTTGCCGATGGCGACGACCGCGCCGTCCAGCCGGGGCAGCCAGCGCTCCACCGCCAGGGCGGAGCGGGTGGTGCCGGCGGCCCGGGCCTCGGCGGCGGCGGCCTCGCCTAGGGTGCAGACCACCACGTTGCCGGCCTTGAGGCGGTTGCGGATGATGCCGTGGGCCACCATCTCGGCGTCCACCAGGATGGGCTTGGCCGAAGCCAGCGCGGCCCGGCCTGCTTCGGCGGCACCAAAGCTCCAGGCCAGATCGGCGACGATGTCGGGCATGCCGCAGGCATGCACCACCCGGATCGCCAGGTCGGTCAGCTCGGGCGGCAGCCGCCCCAGATCGGTCTCGGCCCGGATGGTGGCGAAGCTCTGGCGATAGATCTCAGCCGGGTCCTTGATCCAGCCGCTCACGGTCGCCTCAGTCCTCGTGGGGGTGATGATGGCCGTGGCCGTGATGGTGGCCATGGTCATGTCCGTGGCCATGATGATCATGATCGGCGTCGGTGCCGATGCCGCGCACATGGTGATGGTGGCCGGCCTGGACGGCGCCCACCGAGGCCTCGTAGCCCACCACCTGTTCGCGATACTTGCACAGTTGGCAGTTCATCTGGGCATTGCCGCCGAGGATTTCCTCCACCCGCTCGACGAAGCTGTCGATCACCAGCGGATGGTCGTTGAGATAGGGCGCCTTGAGGAATTCGATGCCGGGATTGGCCTTGGCCGCCGCGTCGGTCCACTCATGGATGCGCTTGACCAGGATGCCGGTGAACAGGAAATAGGGAAAGACGACGACCCGTTGGTAGCCCAGCTTGACGCAACGCTCCAGCGCCTGATCCACCAGGGGATAGGCGACGCCGGAAAAGGCGATCTCGGCCCAGCCGAACCCCATGCCTTCCCACAGCATGCGCGCCACCTTGGCGATGTTGGAATTGGCGTCGGGGTCGTTGGTGCCGCGCCCGACCACCAGCAGCAGGGTGTCCTTGCGGTCGATGGCGGCGACGGCTTTGGCCTCGGCCTCCTCGATGCGGGCGGCGGCGGCCTTCAGCAGCTTGGTATCGACGGCCAGCTCGCGGCCGTAATTCACCTCCAGCTGGGGATTTTCCGAAGCGAAGGAGTTGATCTCCCAGGGCAGGTCGTTCTTGACGTGGCCGGCGGCGAACAGCATGCCGGGAACCGCCAGGATGCGGCCGACGCCTTTGGCCTTGAGGGCGTCGAGGCCGGTCTTGATGATGGGGGTGGCGAATTCGAGGAAGCCGCTCTCCACCTCGTATTGGGGTAGCCTCGCCTTGAGATGGCGCGCCAGATTGCCGAATTCCGCAACCGCGTCCCCGTCGCGGCTTCCGTGGCCGCACAGCATAACCCCGATCTTCTTCGTCATAACGCCTGGTCCTTGCCTTCGAGCGAACGGATCGGCTGGTCATTGCCTCCGGCCGATGGAGGCGGACTATAGGCGGGGGACGACATGGCTTGCCAGAAAAAATGAGGTCAAACCGACGTGCGAATGGAACCTTCCATTCGCACGGAGGCAAGGCCAAGGGCCGCCGCGCCACCCGCCAGCTTCGCTGGCAAACATACGATTGCACGCCTACGCGTGCATGGCGCGAGAGCCAAGCTGCCGGAGGCAGCGCCCGGCGATTGAGGGACAAAAATACTCACACCGGGAAGGTGACGATCACCACCGTGCCGCCATCCTTGGAAATGGCCGAGCGCCCGCTCAACTGACGGGTCAAGGCGCGGATGAGGCTGAGACCGATGCCTTTGCTGGGCTGGCTCGACATGCCGATGCCGTCGTCGCGGACGGTGAAGTGCCACTGGCTCTCGTCGCGGGTCAGCGAGATGCTTATGGTGCCGCTGCGCCCATCGGGGAAGGCGTGCTTCAGCGCGTTGGACAGCGCTTCGTTGGCCAGCATGCCCAGCGGCACCGCCCGGTCCAGGTCCAAGGTCCCAGCCACGTCCACATGGACGGTGACGGAGCCCTTGCCCGTGCCGTAGCTGCCGAGCAGCGCCTCGGCCAGCCGCCCGAAATAGACGCCGAGATCCACGTTGGAGGCTAGGTTGCGTTCGTACAGGGTCTGGTGGACCAGCCCCATGGAATGGATGCGGTCCAGCGCGTCCTTCAAGGTGGCTCGCGCGGTGTCGTCCTTCACATGCAGCGACTGCATGGTGAGCAGGCTGGAGATGACCTGCAGGTTGTTCTTCACCCGATGGTGAACCTCCTGGAACAACACGTCCTTTTCCGTCAGGGCGGTGGCCAGTTCGTCGGCCTTCTGCTCGACCGAGCGCAGCAGGCGGGATTCGTGGCGCAGGCTTTCGCCGGCAACCACCGCCAGGGCCAGCAGCAGCAGGATGCCGGCGACGAACCGGGTCGCGGTGCGCTGGGTGCGGGTGGCCCAGTCGTGAAACACCATGTCCATGGTCATGCCGGCGGTCACCACCAGATCCAGATCCGGGACCTGGCGGAACGAGATCAGCCGTTCGACGCCGTCGACCACCGAGACGGCGCGATAGGCCCCCTCGTGCGATTTGGTGAATTCGGTGAAGGGAGGTTTGGTGGCATCCAGCCGCAACAGCGGTCCGATCGGCATGGGCTGGCGGGCGACCAGATTGCCATCCATGCGCAGGATGGTGAAGATGGAGCCCTGGTCCGGCGCCTGGAGAGGACGGAAGACGTCGGTGACGGCCTCGCCCGTGACCAGGATTTCGGCGACGCCGCGGACTTGTCCGGTCCGGTCGACCAGGGCGCGGCTGAAGATGACGAAATGCTGGGGATTGGCCCGCGTGGTGATCATGGCGCTGACCACCGTCTTGCCCGGTTGAGCCAGCGCCAGGGTCATGTACTCCCGGCCGGCGGCGTTGTGGGCGAAGGTGTCCTGACGGTCGGTGGTCAGGATCAGGTCGGCCTTGTCGTCATGGATGCAGACGGCAAAGCCGCCGGGGATCGCGGCCAGCACGGTGTCCAGCCATTCGCGGTCCGGCGGGGAGTCGCGGAAGCTGGCCAGCGGACGTCCGGCCAGCCGGTCCTCGATGCGTAGCAGGTTGACGTTGGCCTCCACCTGCCGGCTCCGGATTTCGGTCTCCACCAGCCGCGCCGACAGCGAAAGGTGGGAGGTCCAATCCGCCAGGCTGGCGTCGTGGTCGGACCAGGTGGCGGCGGTTATGCCGATACTGCCGCCGATCAGGGTCACCGCGGCGATGGCCGCGATCAGGAACCGGGGGCGTGGCAGTCGAAGCACCGCTATCCGCCCCGGCGGCGCCGGCCGCGCCGCTGATCGTCCTCGTCGTCGAACAGGGAGGTCAGCTGCGCCATCATGGTGCCGCCCAGATCCTCGGCATCCATGATGGTGACGGCGCGGCGGTAGTAGCGGGTGACGTCGTGGCCGATGCCGATGGCCACCAACTCCACCGAGGACCGGGTCTCGATGAATTCGATGACGTCGCGCAAATGCTTTTCCAGGGTGTTGCCGGGATTGGCCGACAGGGTCGAATCGTCCACCGGCGCGCCATCGGAAATGACCATCAGGATGCGCCGCTGCTCCGACCGGGCGATCAGCCGGTCATGGGCCCACAGCAGCGCCTCGCCGTCGATGTTCTCCTTCAGGATGCCTTCGCGCAGCATCAGGCCGAGATTGCGGCGCACGCGGCGCCACGGCGCGTCGGCCGCCTTATAGACGATATGGCGCAGATCGTTGAGGCGGCCGGGATTGGGCGGCTTGCCCTCGGCCTGCCACTTCTCGCGGCTGCTGCCGCCCTTCCAGGCCCGCGTGGTGAAGCCCAGCAGCTCGACCTTGACGCCGCAGCGCTCCAAGGTGCGGGCCAGCAGGTCGGCGCTCATGGCCGCCACGGTGATGGGCCGCCCGCGCATGGAGCCGGAATTGTCGATCAGCAGCGAGACCACCGTGTCGCGGAAATTGGTTTCCTTCTCGACCTTGAACGACAGGGAGTGGGTGGGATTGGCGACGATGCGGGCCAGCCGGCCGGTGTCGAGCATGCCCTCCTCCAGGTCGAAATCCCAGGCGCGGGTCTGCTGGGCCATCAGCTTGCGTTGCAGGCGGTTGGCCAGTTTGGCGACCACGCCCTGAAGATGGGCGAGTTGGTTGTCCAATTGGCCGCGCAGCCGGGTCAGCTCCTCCGGGTCGCACAGCTCCTCGGCGGCGACCGTTTGGTCGAAGGCGGTGGTGTAGGGGTGGTAGGGACGTTCGAAGGCGGCGGAATTGGACAACTGCTCGGAGCGCTCGCGCGAGGGGCCGGCAGGGTCCTCGGTGCCGGCGCCCATCAGCATGATGTTGTCGCCGTCCAGGTCGCCGTCCTGCTCGCCGGTGCTTTCCGACGAGCCGGGGGCTTGGGCCTCGCCGTCGGACTGCTGGTCCTGGCCGTCGCCGTCGCCGTCCTTCTGCTCGCCGGAGGTGGCGGAATCCTGGGACTGCTGGCCTTCCTCGGAGTCGCTGTCGTCCTCGGTCTCCGATGCCGGGTCGACGCCGAGATCCATCTCGCGCAGCAACTGATACAGGCCCTTGGCGAAGGCGTCCTGGTCGCGCAGCAGGTCCTTGAGGCGATCCAGGGTGGCGCCGGCCTTGGCCTCGACCTCGTCGCGCCACAGGTCCACCGCCGTTTGCGCCGAGGGCGGCGGCGCCAGGCCGGCGAAGCGTTCGCGGGCGATCAGGCGCATGGCCTCGGCCAGCGGCACCTGGTCGCGGCGGGTGGCGCGGTCGAGGCCTTCGGCGCGGGCGCGCTGCTCCAGCACCTCGCCGATATTGGCGGCGACGCCGGCCATCAGCCGCGAGCCCAGCGCCTCGACCCGGGCCAGTTCCACCATCTCGTAGACCTTGCGGGCCTCGGGCAGTTGCGGCATCCGCCGGGCGTGCAGGGCGTCGTCGTGGTAGCGCAGCCGCAGGCCGATGGCGTCGGCGGTGCCGCGCAGCCGCGCCAGGTCGGCGGCCAGCATGGTTCGGGGCGGCGCCGGCAGGCGGATTTCGTTGCCGCGCAGGGAGCCCTGGCCGGCGGCGTAGCCCACGTCCAGGTCGGGCTTGCCGGCGATGGCCTTGAGAGCGGCAGCGGTGGTCCGCCGGATCAGGTCGACCGGGGTTTCCTCGCCGTCGGGATGGTTGGTACTCACTCTGTTTCTGTCCCTCACTGTGGGCTTCGCCCACCCCTCGCATTTGCTCGGGGCCGCCCTGCGGGCGTCGCTTGCCCTTGCGGGGCGGCGCCGCCGGGCGCCCGTCTCCGACGGGCTTGGCTTTCGCCGCATGAGCGACGGCGGCCCTTGGCCTTGCCTCCGAGAGCAAGATGCTCTCGTCGGTTCGGTTCCTGACCGACTACGCCAGCAACCGCGCCGGCCCCTCCGGGAGATCCTCGCCGAAGCAGCGCTGGTAGTATTCCGCCAGGATCGGCCGTTCGACCTCGTCGCACTTGTTCAGGAAGGTAACGCGGAAGGCATAGGCGCGATCATTGAAAATGCTGGTGTTCTCGGCCCAGGTGATCACCGTGCGCGGGCTCATCACCGTCGAGATGTCGCCGTTCATGAAGCCGGCACGGCTGAGGTCGGCCAGCATCACCATCTTGGACACGATGTCACGGCCCTCGGCGGTGTCGTAATCCTTCAGCTTGGCGACGATGATGCCGCACTCGGCCTCGTGCTCCAGGTAATTGAGGGTGGCGACGATGTTCCAACGGTCCATCTGGCCCTGGTTGATCTGCTGGGTGCCGTGATACAGGCCGGTGGTGTCGCCCAGGCCCACCGTGTTGGCGGTGGCGAACAGGCGGAACGAGGGATTGGGCCGGATCACCCGGTTCTGGTCCAGCAGGGTCAGGCGGCCCTCCACCTCCAGCACCCGCTGGATCACGAACATCACGTCGGGGCGGCCGGCGTCGTATTCGTCGAACACCAGGGCGCAGGGGTGTTGCAGCGCCCAAGGCAGGATGCCTTCGCGGAATTCGGTGATCTGCTTGCCGTCCTTGACCACGATGGCGTCCTTGCCGATCAGGTCGATGCGGCTGATATGGCTGTCCAGGTTGACGCGGATGCATGGCCAGTTGAGGCGCGCCGCCACCTGCTCGATATGGGTGGACTTGCCGGTGCCGTGATAGCCCTGGATCATGACGCGGCGGTTGAAGGTGAACCCGGCCAGGATGGCCCGCGTCGTGTCGGGGTCGAAGCGATAGGCCGGGTCCACGTCCGGCACATGCTCGCTGCCCAGGCTGAAGGCGGGCACCATCATGTCGGTGTCGAGGCCGAAGGCGTCGCGGGCGGAAATCTCGATATCGGGCTTGGCCAACGGGTGATCGGAGGCAAGCGGGCTTTGAGTCTTGGCGGTCATGTCAATCACTGTCCATTTGCCCTGAGGCTAGGCTGCTCTTCAGGGTGTTGTAGGCTTGGTTGATCCGTTTGAAGCGTTCCTCCGCCCCCTTGTCCCCGTTGTTGGTGTCGGGGTGGTGGCGTTTGACCAGCAGTTTATAGCGGGCCCTGAGAATCTCGTGGGTCAGCGGACCGGTGAGGTCCAGCACCTTCATGGCCTCCTCCTCCGGGGTGGCGGGAGCCCGCGCCTTGGCGTGGCGCTCCTCGGCCTCCTTGTCCAGGACGTCGAAGGGGTCGTGGATGGTGAAGGTGAAATGGCGTTTGTTGCCCTGCATGCCCAATGGCCAAGTGGGGCGCTGCCAGGTGGCGTCCTTGCGGGTTTCCGCCTCGATTTCCTCCGGCCCCATGCCGGCGTAATAGTTCCAGGCCAGGTTGTATTGCCGCACATGATCGAGGCAGAACCAATAATAGTCGTTCAGCCGGTCACGCGCCTGCGGCGCCCGGTATTCGGCGTCGTGAGGGCAGCCAGGATGGTCGCAATGCCGGGTCGTCGGCTGCGGATCGGGGGGCGCGAACGTGGTGCGCCAGCTTTTGCGGGTGCTCGTGGCCTTCATCACATCGGCCATAATGGAGGTTGGCGCCGCCCAAGGCAAGGCACCAACGCCAGCATTTTCGCCCTTGACGGCGGCTGGAAACCGGCCCACTTGGGGAGGGACATCCACAAAAGGGACTCCCCCGATGCGCGTCGCCCCGGTCATGCAGAAGAAGCTCGAAGACGGATTGAAGCCGATTCGTCTGGTCATCACCGACGACTCGCACCGTCACGCCGGCCATGCCGGCCACAACCACGAAGGCGAAAGCCACTTCAACATCGTGGTGGTCGCCGACGCCTTCGCCGGCAAGAGCCGGGTCGACCGTCACCGCATGGTCAACGCCCTGCTGGCCGACGAACTGGCGGGCCGGGTGCACGCCCTGGCCCTGACCACCCTTACGCCAGCCGAGGATAAGTAGGGTTTAAATCGTCCCTCAATCGCCGGGCGGGGCCATCCGGCCCCTTGGCTCCCGCGCCATGAGGCGCGCCGGGCCTTGCCCGCAACTCCCAGCGAATGAACGCGTTCATTCGCTGGTCGAGACGACTTTCCACGCCACCACGCCCTGGGTCTGGCGGTCCATGCGTGGGCGGATCAGGCCGGTGGCAAGCTCCACATAGGCGAAGACCTTCTGCGCCTTGGCGTCGTCCCGCAGCTTGAGATGCGGCCCCTTGGGGGTGGCGAAGGCGTCGCCCACATCGGGGAAGGCGGTGGAGGTCTCGCCCAACGCCAGGGCGGGGCCGTCCACGGGAACAAGCGGCTGGTCGGGATCGACATAGACCAGGGCCAGCGCCCGGCGGTCGCCGTCCGGCCCCATGGGAATCAGGTAGTGGTTGACGTAGTCGCGGCCGTGGCGCTCGACCTTGAGGCACAGCACCGGCACACCGGCAATCTCGGCGGTGACGAAGCTTCCCGGTTTGATCTGGTGGGCGGGGGTCATTTGACTTTGACGTCCATGATTTCCAGGTTGCGTCGGGCCGTGTCGGCGGCGACGCTGTCGGGAGCGGCGGTGATGACCTTCATCCAGTCCTCGCGCGCCCCGGCCTTGTTGTCCTCCAGGCGGCGGATCATGCCGCGCTCCAGCAGGGCGTCGGGCTGGTTGGGCTCGAGCACCAGGGCGCGGGAGATGTCCTCCTTGGCCAGTTCCAGCTTGTCCAGGTAGCGATAGGCGCTGCCGCGCAGCACCATGGCCTCGACCCGGTTGGGCTGGACGGCGAGCAGGGTGGTCAGGACCTCCGCCGCGTCCTTGTAATGGGCGGCCTGGGCCATGGCCATGGCCTTGTCCAGCAGCAGGTCGGGCTGATTGGGCACCAGCCCGAGGGCGGTGTCCAGGTCGGCCAGGGCCAGTTCGATTTTGTCGGCGTGCAGCCAAGCCTGGGCCGCCTGGGCCAGCATTTCGGCGCGCAACGCCTCGGTGCCCCGGCTGTGCTGGGCCAGGGATTCCAGCCGCTTGGCCGCTTCTTCCAGCTTGCCCAGCCCAATCAACGCCACGGCGGCGCAGTGCCGGGCCGGCTCGCCGCCTTCCAGCGACTGCCAGGCGATGGCCTCCTCCCAGCCGTCCTCGGGTTTCGAGCGGGCCAGTTGGAGGCAGGCGCGGTATTCCTGCCGAGGATCGATGGTCTCGGCCGTGGCGCATAACGGCGCCAGCAGGATCGACAGCAGCAGGAGGATGCGAAGGGTCATGGCGCGGATGTGCCACCAAACCCGGGTCCAGCGCAAGGGAGAGTTAAGTGGGAGTGGAAAAGCTCCCTGCACTCCTCTTTCCTCGTCACTCCCGCGAAAGCGGGAGTCCATGCTGGGGCAACGTGGTTTGTCGATCATGGGGGACCGGTGTTGGCCGGAACATGGATTGTCCGCTCCGCGTTCCCTTCGGTCCCCGCTTTCACGGGAATGACGATAGAAGGGGGGGCCTTAATCCCTAACTCGCCGAGGCCATGCGGTTGGGCAGGGCCCGGCCGAGACGGGCGTGGTCGAAACGCACCAGGTCGTTGCGCCGCATCAGGGCGCGGATGGCGCTGACATAAGCGTCGCCCCGTTCGGAATAGCCGTGCAGCGCCGTCACCAGGGCCTGGCCGTCGGGCACCTGGCCCCTGGCGCGGACGGCGGCGCGGGCGCGGCGCAGCTCGTCATAGGCCTTGTGGGTGTTGAGATTGTGCACATAGGCGCCGACCGCTTCGTACAGGGTGCCGAAATTGCGCATGCCGGGTTCGTCGCCGGCCAGTTCGACGGTGTGGCCGAACAGGTTCTGGCTGCGGCGGACCAGCTTGGAGGTGCCCCAGCCGGATTCCTCGGCCGATTGCGCCAGGGCCAGCGACGGCGGCACCACATCGACACGGGCGACGAGCGTCTTCAGGTTGCCGTCCTCGACCTCGTAGTCCCGCGCCAGCGCCTCCAGCCAAGCCTGATCGTCGGCGGCCACCGGCAGGTGGGACGCCTGACGGGCGGCCAGCCCCAGCAAACGGGCGCGGTCATTGGCGATGTTCTCGTCCACCGCCAGCACCAGCGGCAGCATGACGCGCAGGAACACCGTCTTCTTGGTGTCGATGTCGGGTAGGTCGTCGAGGTCGCCCGGAACCTGGGCCAGGAACAGCGGCGGCACGTCGGCGAGACCTTCGCTGACGGCGTCCAGACGATAGCCCATGCGTTGGAAGGCTTGCTCGAGGCGGGCGGCGCTGGCCACGTCCGCACCGCTCAGATAGGCGGTTTCGGCGACCGACGAGACGGCGCGCTGGGCCACATGGACCGGTGGGCGCTTGCCCTTGAGGACCACGGTGTAAAGGCCGGCAACCGCGCCGATGACGGCGAGCAGACTAACGGCGGTGATGAATCGGGATCCGATCGACCCGGCTGTCATATGGCTGCACCTCCTTCATGTTGCACTGCAATATTAAGGTACACCGTACAGGCTTGTTTTCGAATTTGCAACCCCAACGGTGGTTGACGCAGAACAAAAACAAAACACCCTCCGGGGCCAGGCCACGGAGGGTGTCGAGGAACGGATAAAATTCAATGGGTTAGTCGACGGCCTGCACCGCCATGACCTCGGGGACATAATACTTCAGCATGTTCTCGATACCGTGCTTGAGCGTGGCGCTCGAGCTGGGGCAGCCGGAACAGGCTCCCTGAAGGTGGAGGTAGACGATGCCGTCCTCGAAGGCGCGGAAGATGATGTCGCCGCCGTCCTGGGCGACGGCCGGGCGGACGCGGGTGTCGAGCAGTTCCTTGATCTGCATGACGATGCCGTCGTCGTCACCGGTGGCGGCCACGTCCTCGGAGCCTTCGTCGATCACCGGTTGACCCGAGGAGAAATGCTCCATGATGGCGGCCAGCACCTGCGGCTTGACCGCCTGCCAGTCGGCGGCGTCGAGCTTGGCGACGGTGATGAAGTCGGTTCCCAGGAACACGCTGGTGACGCCGTCGACGGCGAACAGCCGGGTGGCCAGGGGCGACTTGCCGGCGCGGGAGGCGTCGGCGAAATCGGCGGTGCCGTGACCCATGACCACGGTTCCGGGCAGGAACTTGAGAGTGGCGGGGTTGGGCGTGGGTTCGGTCTGGATGAACATGGCGGTCCTTTGCTCGGCGCTGACTGACTAAATTAGATGGCGCGCTCTTCCCCTTGAGTCAAGGAGGAGGACAAAGGGGAACTGAATGGACGACCACTTGAACGCGCCAGGACGCGATGACCCCCTCTCCCTCGAGGGAGAGGGTTGGGGTGAGGGGGGATAAGCGTCATCGAAACGGCGCTCGGACCGACGCAATTCCCCCTCACCCGACCCTTCGGGCCACCCTCTCCCTCGAGGGAGAGGGCAATCGGCCCCTTAGTAGCGGTAGGTGTCGGGCTTGAACGGCCCGGCCACCGGCACGCCGATATAGTCGGACTGCTTCTTGTTGAGGGTGGTCAGCTTGACCCCCAACTTGGCCAGATGCAGGGCGGCGACCTTCTCGTCCAGGTGCTTGGGCAGCACATAGACCTTCTTGTCGTACTTGCCGGGGTTGCAGAAGATGTCGAGCTGGGCCAGCACCTGGTTGGTGAAGGAGGCGCTCATGACGAAGGAGGGGTGGCCGGTGGCGCAGCCCAGATTCACCAGACGGCCCTCGGCCAGCAGGATGATGCGCTTGCCGTCGGCGAACTCGATCTCGTCCACCTGCGGCTTGACGTTGTGCCACTTCAGGTTCTTCAGGCCGGCGACCTGGATCTCGCTGTCGAAGTGGCCGATGTTGCAGACGATGGCGCGGTCCTTCATGGCCCGCATGTGCTCGACGGTGATCACGTCCACGTTGCCGGTGGTGGTGACGAAGATGTCGCCGCGCGGGGCGGCGGCTTCCATGGTGGTGACCTCATAGCCTTCCATGGCGGCCTGGAGGGCGCAAATGGGGTCGATCTCGGTGACGATGACGCGCACGCCCTGCGACGCCAGCGACTCGGCCGAGCCCTTGCCCACATCGCCGAAGCCGGCGACCACGGCGACCTTGCCGGCCATCATCACGTCGGTGGCGCGGCGGATGCCGTCCACCAACGATTCGCGGCAGCCGTACTTGTTGTCGAACTTGGACTTGGTGACCGAATCGTTGACGTTGATCGCCGGCCACAGCAGGGTGCCCTTCTTCTCCATTTCATAGAGACGATGGACGCCGGTGGTGGTCTCCTCGGTGACGCCGCGGATGGTGGTGCCGTTGCGGGTGTAGAAGGTCTTGTCGGTGGCCAGCTTCTTCTTGATGGCGGCGAACAGGACTTCCTCTTCCTCGCAGGTCGGGTTGTCGAGGACGGAGATGTCCTTCTCGGCGCGCATGCCCAGATGGATCAGCAAGGTGGCGTCGCCGCCGTCGTCCAGGATCATGTTGGGGCAGCCGCCGTCGGCCCATTCGAAGATGCGGTGGGTGTAGTCCCAGTACTCGACCAGGGTCTCGCCCTTATAGGCGAACACCGGAATGCCGGCGGCGGCGATGGCGGCGGCGGCGTGGTCCTGGGTCGAGTAGATGTTGCACGACGCCCAGCGGATGTCGGCGCCCAACGCCTTCAGAGTCTCGATCAGCACGCCGGTCTGGATGGTCATGTGCAGGCTGCCGGCGATGCGGGCGCCCTTCAGCGGCTGGCTCGGGCCGAATTCCTGGCGGATGGACATCAAGCCGGGCATCTCGATCTCGGCGATGGTCAGTTCCTTGCGGCCCCAATCGGCCAGCTTGATATCGGCAACGTGAAAGTCGGTCATGATCGCCCCTTGGCAATGAATGGCGTTTGGCAGGCTGCTGTGTAGCAGCCCCGCGCCGAAAACGCAATATCACATAAAGATATCTTTATGTCGTGATGGGCTGGTGCCGGCCGGAACCCTATTTTTCCACCGCCACGTTGGCGGTGCCTTCGGCGCCCATGGACACGGCGAGGATGCGGACCGGAACGGTGCCGGTGTTGACGCCTTTATGCGCCACATCCATGGCTTCCATGAACGCTTCGCCCTTGTGGAAGCTTCGCTTGCCCCCGGCGCCGTAATCCACCGTGACCTCGCCGTCGAGGATATAGGCGAACATGGGAGCCGGGTGGCGATGCAGGACGGTCTCGGCGCCCGGCGCGATGGTGACCTCCAAGGCGGTGACCTTGGCCGGCCCGGTGGTCGGGTAATGGAGGACCTCGCCGGTGATGGTGGTCGTGGCGGCCAGGACTTCGACCGACGGGTAGGCGTCGGCGGCGAAGGCCGACGACCCGGTCCCGATCATGGCCAAGACGGTGCCGATGCCAAGAACGCGCATGATTAGGTCCCTCCCCTTGTTTCAGGCGTCAAGCTTCCCCGGCGTTGAAACCGTCCAGCAGCTGGGCGATGCGGGCGGCGTCGCTCTGGTCCATGATGACGCGGGCGCGCTGGGTGGCGGCGACCAGGTCGGTGCTGCGGATGCGGTTCTTGACCACCGGCACGTTGGAGGTGGTCATGGACAGGTCACGAATGCCCAGGCCCAGCAGCAGGGCGGTATAGCGGGGATCGCCGGCCATCTCGCCGCAGACGCAGGCCGGGATGCGGGCGCGCAGCGCCGCCTCGGCCGAGAACTGGATCAGGCGCAGCACCGCCGGATGCAGCGGATTGTACAGATGCGCCACCGCCTCGTCGGAGCGGTCGATGGCCAGGGTGTACTGGGTCAGGTCGTTGGTGCCGATGGCGAAGAAGTCGGCCTGCCAGGCGATGGAATCCGCCGACAGCGCCGCGCCGGGGATTTCGATCATGGCGCCCAGCGGCGGCGGCGGATCGGCGATGGCGATGCCCTTGCGCTTCAAGGTGCGGATCATCTTGTGCATGATCTCGCGGGTGGCCCGCAATTCCTCGACGGTGGCGATCATGGGAATCAGGATGCGGACGGGGCCGTGGGCCGAAGCCCGCAGGATGGCCGAGAGCTGGGCTTCCAGCAGGTCGGGCCGCGCCAGTCCCAGACGAATGGCGCGCAGGCCCAGAGACGGGTTGGGGCCGATGGCGCAGCCCAGCGCCGGCGCCAGCTTGTCGCCGCCGGCGTCGAAGGTCCGCACGGTGACGGTGCGGCCGTCCATATGTTCGACCACGTCCCGCAGCACCTGATACTGCTCGTCCTCCGACGGGACGTCGTCGCGGTTCATGAACAGGAATTCCGAGCGCAGCAGGCCGATCCCCTCCGCCCCGGACTCCAGCACGGCGGCGATTTCGTTGGGCAGTTCCATGTTGGCTTGCAGCAGGATGCGGGCGCCGTCCCGGGTCACCGCCGGCACGTCCCTGAGGCGGGCCAGGATGCGGCGGGACTTCAGGAAATCGGCGCGCTTGCGGCGATAGGTCGCAATGGTGGCCGGTGTCGGGCGGATCACCACCACCCCGGCGGCGCCATCGACGATGATCGGCTCGCCGCCGCGCAAGCCCCCCTTCAGCAGGCCGGAGATACCCAGCACCGAGGGCAGGCTCAGCGAGCGCGCCATGATGGCGGTATGGCCCTCGGCGCCGCCCTGGACGGTGGCCAGCCCCGCCACATGCCCGGGGTCGAGCAGGGCGGTGTCGGCCGGGGTCATCTCGTCGGCGACGATGACGGCGTTCTTGGGCAGGGCGGTGAAGGGCCGGTAGGGGGTGTTGGTGAGGTTGCGCAGCAGGCGGCGGCCGATATCGCGGATGTCGGCGACGCGGGCGGCGAGATAGGAATCGTCCATGGCCTCGAAGCCGCGCACGATCCCGTTGATTTCCTGCTGGACGGCGGCCTCGGCGTTGATGCGGTCGCCGCGGATGCGCTGCTCCACGCCCCGGATCAGCCGTGAGCCGTGCAGCATCTGGCGATAGGCGTCGAGCAGATAGCCCAGTTCCTCGCCGGCGGCGCCCCCCAGATGGCCGGCCTTTTCCTGCAACTGCTCGACCTGATGGCCGGCCCGGACCGCCGCCGCGCTGAAGCGGGCGCATTCGGCCTCGATGCGATTGGCGGCGATGCGGCGTTCCTGGACCGAGATGGCGCCGGAATCATGGAGGTGAACCACGCCGATGGCGATGCCGCGGGCGACGCCGAGTCCTTCCAGGATGATTTCGCCCGTCGGGACCACCGCTTCGGCGCTGGCCGGCGGGACGGATGCCTTCAGGGTGTCGGTGCTGGTCGGAGTCTTCATCGATCACACCTCGCCTGGGAAGGAGGCCTGGGAGGAGGGACTCAGTCTTCGTCGAATTTGCGGTCGACCAGATCGCACAGGGCGTCCAGCGCTTCCGTCGCCTGATTGCCGGTCGCCGTCATTTCGATGCAGCAGCCAGGAGCCGCCGCCAGCATCATCAGGCCCATGATGGACAGGCCCGAGACCTCGGTGCCGCGATGGCTGACGGTGACATGGGCGTCGAAGGTGGCGGCCAGCTTGACGAACTTGGCGGCGGCGCGGGCATGCAGACCACGCCGGTTGGCGATGGTGGCGCTGCGCTGGAGGTTGTCCCCGGTGGCGGCGTCGAGGGCTGCGGTCATTTCCGGTCCTGGGTCAGAAGCTTGGATGCGACGTTGATGTATTTGCGGCCGGCTTCCTGGGCGCTGGCGACGGCGTCGCCCAGGGCCTCGGAGTGACGGACGCTGGCCAGCTTGATCAGCATGGGCAGGTTGACGCCGGCGATCACTTCGACCTTGGCCTTGTCCATGATGGAGATGGCCAGGTTGGAGGGTGTACCGCCGAACATGTCGGTCAGCACCACCACGCCGTTGCCGTCGTCGCAGCGGGCCACGCTGGCCAGGATATCGTTGCGGCGCTGTTCCATGTCGTCGTCGGGTCCGATACAGACGGAGCCGACGCTGGGTTGCGGTCCGACCACGTGCTCGAGCGCGGCGACGAGTTCGTCGGCGAGCCGCCCATGGGTGACGAGTACCAGTCCGATCATCTCAATCCCCTCATCATGATCCCCCTTCGTCGAGCTCGCGATGACGCAACTCGACGCGGCCCCCCTGGCTTTTGACCCAAGAGGCGATGCGTTCGGCTATGGCGACGGACCGATGACGGCCACCGGTACAGCCGACGGCAATGGTCAGATAGCTCTTACCCTCGGCGGCGAAGCGCGGCAACAGCGGTTCCAGCAGCCGGGTCACCGAATCCATGAAATTCATAAAAGCCGGATCGGCGGCGATGTAGTTCGCCACTATCGGATCCTTGCCGGTCAGGGCTTTCAACTCCGGCACGTAATGGGGGTTGGCGAGGAAGCGGGCGTCCAGCACCAGGTCGGCCTCGCGCGGCAAGCCGTTGCGATAGGCGAAGGAGGTGACGAACACCACCAGGCCGCGGTCGCTTTCCAGGCCGAAATGGCCGGCCAGGATCTGCTTCAACTCGCCCGGCGGCTGATCGGTGGTGTCGATCACCAGATCGGCGCGGGCCAGCAGGGGCGACACCAGCGACCGTTCGTGGCGGATGCCGTCCACCAGCGGCCGGTCGGTGGCCAGCGGGTGGCGGCGCCGGGTCTCGGTAAAGCGCCGGCACAAGACGTCGTCGCTACAGTCGAGGAACAGCAGCCGCACATCCAAACCGCTTTCCGCCATCATCCGGTCGATGGTGGAAATCACCGGCTCGACCCCGAAGTCGCGGGTACGGATGTCGACGCCGATGGCCAGCGGACGCGGCACCCCGTCGCCGGGGCGAACCAGACTGCCCACCAGCGACAGCGGCAGATTGTCCACCGCCTCCCAGCCGAGATCTTCCAGCGCCTTGAGGGCCAGGGTCTTGCCGGCGCCCGACAGGCCGGTGACGATGACGACGCGCCCTCCGCCGGCTTGTTCGGCGGTGGGCTGGGGATGCGGCTCGGAAGGGTGGCGATCAGTCATCACGAACGTATTATATCTCGTGTTGCCGAAAGTACCGCAAGACGAACCTTCGCCGCCGCCGAGATCTGGAACGGCGCCAAGGTCATTCGCGGCACGGAAAAACCAAGAAACTCGGCCCGGTCGGCCTCGGGCAGGCGGTCCATGCGATCCTCCCCCACCAGATCGATCACCAGGGCCAGCGGCGCCCAGGCGCGGTGCGCCATGTGCACGATGCCAAGGCCGCGAACCTCCAGCAGGCCGGCGATGGTGTCGGGCGCGCGCGCCACCACCCGGCCCCCCTGCGGCGACAGCTCGGTCTGGTCGTCGGCCACCAGTTGGGCGCCGCCGTCGATGAGGCGAAGCGCCAGATCGGACTTGCCGGACCCTGACGGGCCGCGGAGCAAGACTCCCTGGCCGGCGATTTCCACCGTGGTGCCGTGAACGAGAAGCATGGAAAAAGCGTGGCGATGCCAAGCGCCGGAGTCAACTTGTATTGTCCCTCAGGCGCCGGGCGGGACGCGTTCCGCATCCCTTGGCTTTCGCGGCATAAGCCGCGCCGGCCCTTGGCCGCAACTCCGACCGAACGAATTCGGTCGTCGGTATCTGTCCCTCAGGCGCCGGGCGGGACGCGTTCCGCATCCCTTGGCTTTCGCCGCGATCAGTCGCGGACGGTTTTGCGCGCCTTGGGCTGCTGCGGGTCCTGGCTCAGATAGCGCGGCCACTGGCCGGCGGCGACCGCTTGCAGCGAGGCGGAGGGCTGACCCAGCCGGCTCTGATAGATCCAGTAGCTGGTCATCACCCGCTGGACGAAGACGCGGGTTTCGCGCGACGGCAGGCTTTCCACGAACAGCAGCGGATCGTCGCCATGCTTGATGCCCTGGAGCCAGCGCGACAGGTTGCCGGGGCCGGCGTTGTAGGCGGCGGCCATCATCATCAGATTGCCGGCGACCGGCTCGTCGCCCAGCAGGGTGGAGACATAGCGCTGTCCCAGGGCGAGGTTGACCTCGGGCTGGAACAGCCGGTCGCGGCCCTGGCGCCCGCCGGCGACGGCGGCGGCGGTGGCCGGCATCAACTGCATCAGGCCGATGGCACCGGCGCCGCTATGGGCGGTGGGGTTGAACGAGGATTCCTGGCGGACCAGGGCATAGACCAGCGCCTTGTCGATCTGCCAGCCCCCCTGGGGGGTCCAGTCCGGCACCGGGAAGGCGGCGGCGTCATGCAGGCGGCCGTTCTCGCGCGGCAGCGAGCCGCCGAGCCGCAGCGCCAGGGCCGGCATCTGGCCGGCATAGGCCAGCACCAGCATGGATTGGCGAACCGCCTTGCCGGTATTGGGATACAGCTTGCGCAACTCGTCCTCGGCGGTCTGGCGGTCGCCGATCTGAAGCAGGCCGAGGGCGCGCCGCGCCGCCGGAACCCGCATCAGCAGGTCGGCATCGCCCTCGGTGAAGGGCGGGGTCTCCCACGAGAACTGGGTCTCGTAGCCCAACTCGGTGCGGGCCAGCAGGCCGTAGAAGGTGCGGGAATTGGTGGCGGCGACCTCCAGCCAGTGGTTCACCACCTCCGGCCGCTTGGCGACCAGATTGGCCCGCGCGGCCCAGAAGGCGCCGGCGGAGGCCAGCCATTCCTGGCCCTCGGGGGCGTTGGCGGCCTCCTCGAAATGGCGCCGCGCCAGTTCGGGCTTGCCCAGGCGCCAATGGGCGAGGCCGGCGATCCAATGGGCGGCGGGCAACTGGTCGCCCGAACGCTCGGCCGAGGCGGCGGCCAGGGCGGCGGCCTGATCGTCGCGGCCGCCGGCGAAGTGGTCGGCGGCGACCATCAGGCGCAGGCGGTCGAATTCCAGCGCCGACAGGGTCTGCGCCTCGGTCGAGGCCAGCATGGCTTCCGCCTTGGCGGACTGGTCGTCGCGCAGGGCCTGGCGCAGCCTGGACTTGAAGGCGCGGACCTTGGGCGAGGACTCCTCGGCGTTGTAGGCCAGTTCTTCCCACACGGCGCCGTCGGCCTCGGTATCGATGCCGGTTCCGGTCAGGGTGCTGCGCACCGGCGCGTGCAGGGCCTTGGCGCCCTTGGCGGTGGCGGCCAGCCGGTAGATGGACTCGGCCTGGGGCAGGTCGGCGTAGTCGGCCAGCCAGGCCCGCAATTCCTGGAATTTCGGTTTGGCGCCGGAGGTCATCAGGCGCCGGGCCAGGACATGGCCCTTCAACAGCTCGTCCTTGACCAGGCCCAGTTCGCGGTCGGCGGCGGCCATCTGGCCCTGCGCCTGCAACTGGAGAACCCGCTTGTAGATGTCGGCGTCGGCGGCGGAAAGCGGCCGGGGCAGCGTCGCCACTCGGGCTTCGTGATTGGATCCGGGCAGGATGGCGGCGGTCATCTGGCCTTCGACGGCCGCGACTCGCACCTTGTCCGACCGGACGGACTCGCCTGCCTGGGAGGGGGATGTCGCAGCCAAAATCGCCAGCATCACTGCCGGGAGGAGCCTGTCGCGCAAGGCTGTTCTCCTCTGGAGGTTATCGACAAAACCAATCGCGGTCCCCGGTTTTATAAATGAATGGGAGCGGCGGGGCAACCCAAAAAGACTCGCGAATCATGAACGGATTGTAAAAGCACATTATAAATCAATATCTTAGTAAGGGACTCTCTGCCATGTTGGCGGTCGGGCGGCGATGAGAGGATAATGGCGGGATGATCGTCTCGGCCAGCTACCGCACTGACATCCCGGCGTTTTACGGCCGGTGGTTCCTCAACCGCTTCCGGGCCGGCTGGGCCAAGGTGGCCAATCCCTATTACGGAAGGCAGGTCTCGACCATCCCGCTGCGGGCGGGGGTGGACGGCTTCGTGTTCTGGACCCGCAACGTGGGGCCGTTCACCGAAGCCCTGGCCGAGATTCGCCGGGTGGGGCTGCCCTTCGTGGTGCAATACACCGTGACCGGTTATCCCCGGGTGCTGGAAAGCGCGGTGGTCGACGCCGAGCGCTCCATCGCCCTGATCCGGGATCTGGCGGCGACCCATGGTCCCCGCGCGGTGGTGTGGCGCTACGATCCCATCCTGGTCACCTCGGTGACGCCGGTGGAGTGGCACGAGGCCAATTTCGCCCGCCTGGCCGGGGAATTGGCGGGGGCGGTCGACGAGGTTTCGGTGTCCTTCGCCACCCTTTACCGCAAGACCGAGCGTAACTTGGCGGCGGCGGCCCGCAGCCGGCACTTCAGTTGGTCCGATCCGCCGGCCGAGATCAAGCGGAGCCTGATGCGCCGGCTCGCCGAGCTGGCGGCGGAGCGGGGCATGGCGCTGACCGTCTGCTCCCAGCCCGACTCCCTGGTGGCGGGCGCCGAGGCGGCGCGCTGCGTCGATGCCCGCCGCTTGGAAAACGTGGCCGCCGGCTGGGGAACGCCACGGGCGGTCAAGGCCCGGCTCAAGGGCAACCGGCCGGGCTGCCTGTGCTATGAGAGCCGCGACATCGGCGAGTACGACACCTGCCCGCACGGATGCACCTATTGTTACGCGGTCAACACCAGGACGGTGGCCAAGCACCGTTTTGCCGCGCACGATCCGGAGTCGGAATTTTTATTTTCGCCGCCCGGAGCGACGGCGGCCGAGTCATCGCCCGGACTGCTGTGATTTCGCCGGATGTTGCAGTGCATCAATACTTAAGTGCGGTGCAATATCACAAGATTGTCCCGAATCTGTTACTAAAGCATCGCTGTGATTCCAGGGGGCGATGCTGTATATTTTTTCAAATCAGATACCCGAAAAATGGGGGTACCGATGCTATCCAACGCGATGAAGGCCGCCCCAATCGTCACCGATCCGCGCTATCCCGCCCGTGGCGGTTCGCTGTTCGGGACCGCGCTACGCCGCCCCAGCTCGTTCTTTATCGGCAATGCCGAGCCGCCCCTCGACGAGCTTATGAGCGACCCGATCATGCGTGGCCTGATGGCGCGCGACGGTGTCGCGCCGGATTCGCTGCGGGGTCTGATCGACGAGGTTCGCGCCCGCTTGCGCTAAGAATCAAGAATATGGCGCCGGACGGCGGAGAACGCTCCGTCCGTCCCGGCCTATCTGCGGGAGGACGACGGCGGCGCCAGCGGTTCGGCGCGAATGCCGCTGGCCGGGGCCGCGCGCGGCGATGGCGCGGCGTCCAGGCCGCCTCCACTTCCCCCCATGGCGCCGCCGGGATCGGCTTGGCGCGGCGCTACCGTCACCGATACCATGGTGCCATAGACGGTGCGGCGCTCCACCTGCACGGTGGCGGCGCGGTCGCCGCGCAAATAGGTCAGCACGCTGGTTTCGGCGGTGACGCTCATCATGGGTTGCCAGCCGAAATTGGGCATCTGGGCCTGATAGAAGGCGGTGACCTCGTTGGCGGAATTGGCCAGGGTCATGACCACCCGGCCGGTCCAACGGTCACGGTCCGACAGGATCAGCGAGCGGTCGTTGTCCATGGTGGCGCCGCTGGGAAATGGGATGTCGGTCACCAGCTGGAAATTGGCGGGCTGGTCGGCGGTGGCGCTGGAATTAGCCGGCAACATAGTGCCGCGCGAGCAGGCGGCCAGCGCGAGGGCGGCAGCCAGGGACAGGAGCAGGCGGGGCGAGTGCGGCATCATGCCCCTGAAAATACTGTGAAGGCGCCGTCGGGACAAGGCAATGTTCGGTTTACCGCCCCTTACCCCAAGGGATAGCGCTCCAGTACGTCGTATTCCGGCCCGCCGTGCCCGAGGGTGCTGCGGAACAGGCAAAAGCCGTCCACCGGGACGGCCTCGGCGCGATGGGGCGGCGCGGCGGCGATGAACTCCTGGATGCGGCCGGGGATGGCCGCCTTGATCCGGGCCAGGGTGATGTGGGGGGCGAATTTCCGCGGCTCCGGCGGTCGGCCGGCCTTTACCACCGCCGTCTCGACCTTGGCGGCCAGCCGGGCCAGCTCGTCCGAGCGCTCCACCCCCTGCCACAGCGTATGGGCGCGATGGCGGTCGCCGAACAGGCCGAGTCCCGCCAGGGTCAGGGTGAAGGGCGCCGCCGTCACGGTGAGCAACTGGGTGTGGATGTCCTCGGCGGTGCCCTCATCGACCTCGCCGATGAAGCGCAGCGTCAGATGCAGGTTGCGCGCCGGCAGCCAGCGGGCTCCCGGCAGGCCGAAGCCCTGGGCGGCAAGCCGCTCCGCCACGGCGGGCGGCAGTTCGAGGGCAACAAAGAGACGGATCATTGCTGCCCCTCTTCCTCTCCCCCCGGCAGCAAGACCAGCACGCCGGTGAAGCCGTACAGGCGGTCGCGGCTGATTTCGCCATTGGCGAAGAAGCCGATCAGCGGGAATTCGCCCAGCAACTCGTGCAGCAGGGCGGACTCGGCGCCCTCCTCGCCGAACATGTGGACGCCGCGTCCGGTGCACGAGACGTAAAAGCCGGCCCGGATGGGGCGGTTGCCCAGCCGGACTTTCAGATCACCCAGCATGCGTTTGAGATCGGCCTGGGCGGAATTGGCGTCGCGGCGCACGAAGATCAGCGGATCGCCCACCGCCGGCTGGTCGCCGATGGCCAGCCAGCCATGGGTGGGGTCGATGCCGATCAGGGTCCGCACCTGATAATCGGGGGTGTCCGTGCCGGCCACGGGGAGGCCCACATGGATGTAGCCGGCGATGCGGCGCAGGTCGCGGGCCAGCAGCTCGCCCACATCCTCCTTCAGCACCTCCAGGGCGGGGCGGTCGTCCAGTTGCATCACCACCCCGTCCCAGACCTCGGTGACGGTGTGGACTGGGCCGATGGGGGCGCAGCCCTGGGTCATGCCGGTCAGAACCTCGATGGCGCCGTCCAGCAGAACCCCGCTCAGTCCTCCCGCCACCACCTGGTCCGCCAACTGGGCCGGCGGGCCGCTGGCCGACAGCAGCCCCCCCGCCAGGAAACC
The DNA here is from genome assembly GCF_903853455.1 of uncultured Magnetospirillum sp. Lineage (GTDB taxonomy): Bacteria > Pseudomonadota > Alphaproteobacteria > Rhodospirillales > Magnetospirillaceae > Phaeospirillum. Next base: position 34,795 of record NZ_CAINTR010000169.1, on the reverse strand, counting down.
GGCGGCGACGGCCATATCCTGGATGGAATCCAGCAGTCCCGGGTCGCGCGGATCGCCATGGACCAGACCGAGGCTGGGGAAATGACCGGCCGGCCAGATGCCGGCGTCGCCGGCGAAGACGTGGAAATGCTCGGGCGGCAGATGACCGATCATCACCGCCAGGGCGCCGCCGTCGCGATACTCCATCAGCCCGGCGCAGATGCCGGGGGCGACGCCGCCCACCCAATGCTCGATGCGGGTGGTTTCGCGCAGGAAGGTGAGGATGCTGGACAGATTGGGCGAGAACCACTCGCTGGCGTAAAGGAAGCCGATATTGGCGGTGGTCGCCGAGGTCCCCAACCCCTCCAGACAGGTCTTGGCCGCCAAGCCCCAATGGTCGGCGCGGGCATGGGCGAGGGTGAAGGGTGTCGCGGTCATCGCGGGCCTCCCTGGTGGGCGTGGCGATCCAGCAGGATGCGGACCGAGGGCAGGATGCGCGCGACGATCACGTCCACCCCCTGGGCGGTGGGATGCAGTCCGTCAGGCAGGTTCATGCGGGAGTCGCCGGCGATGCCGTCGAGAAAGAATGGGTAGAACACCACGTCGTGCGTGGCGGCCAGGGTGGTGAACACCGCCTTGAACTCGGTCTCGAAGACATGGCCGTAATTGGGCGGCGCCAGCATGCCGGCCAGCAGCACGCCGATCCGGTCGCTTTCCAGCCGCTTGAGGATGGCGTCGAGATTGCTCCGGGTCAGCTTGGGGTCGAGGCCGCGCAGCCCGTCATTGGCGCCCAGCTCGACGATGGCCAGATCGGGCTTTTCCGCCAGCGCCCAGCTCAGCCGCGCCAGCCCGCCGGCGGTGGTGTCGCCGGAAACGCCGGCGTTGATCACCCGGACGTCGCGGCCCTCGGCCCGCAGCGCCTGTTCCAGCCGGGCGGGGAAGGCGGATTCGAGGGCGAGGCCGTAGCCGGCGGTCAGCGAATCGCCCAGGGCCAGAATCCGAACCGGCGCGGCCATGGCGGGGCTCCCCATTGCGTTGACAAGCAGCAGCATCGCCCCATATCGCAGGATCACGCCCAGCAATCGGGTCATCCTGCCCGCGCGCGTTGCGTCGACGTCGAAAGATCCACCGGTCATGCCCTCGCCTTCCGTTGTCTCTTCGCCTCTGGCCGCCCCGTCTCTTGTCGCATTGGAGGCCGTTCATCTCAACTTGGCGAGCTCCGCGGGCGAGGTCAATGTCTTGCGCGGAATCGATCTCGATGTGGGCGAGGGCGAGACCCTGGGAGTGGTCGGTCCCTCGGGCTCGGGCAAATCCACCCTGTTGATGGTGATGGCCGGGCTGGAGCGGCCCAGTTCCGGGGTCGTGCGGGTGGCGGGCTTTGATCTCGGCGGTATGGACGAGGACGGCTTGGCCCGGTTCCGCCGCGACCATGTGGGCATCGTGTTCCAGTCCTTTCATCTGATTCCCACCATGACCGCCCTGGAGAACGCGGCGGTGCCGCTGGAACTGGCCGGCCGCCGCGACGCCTTCACCACTGCCGCCGAAGCGTTGCGGCGGGTGGGGCTGGGGGAGCGGCTCGACCACTATCCCGGCCAGTTGTCGGGCGGCGAGCAGCAGCGCGTCGCCCTGGCGCGGGCCTTCGTCACCCGCCCCAAACTGTTGCTGGCCGACGAGCCCACCGGCAACCTGGACGGCGCCACCGGCCGCGCCGTGATCGACCTGCTGTTCGAGCTGAACCGCGACTTCGGCACCACCCTGGTGCTGGTCACCCATGACGACGGGCTGGCGGCCCGCTGCCGCCGGGTGGTCCGGGTCGAGGATGGGCGGATCCGGTCATGACCACGCTCGCCCTCGCGGTTCGGTTTGCCCGGCGCGAACTGCGCGGCGGTCTCAACGGTTTTCGCATCCTGGTGGCCTGTCTGGCGCTGGGGGTGGCGGCCATCGCCGCCGCCGGATCCTTGCGCGCCGCCGTCGATGCCGCCCTGACCCATGATGCCCGTGCCCTGCTGGGCGGCGACCTGGACCTGCGCCAGTCGCATCAGCCGGTTCAGCCGGATCAGCTGGCGATGCTGGCGGAGATGGGGCGGGTCAGCGTCGGCATCGAGATGCGGGCCATGGCCAGCGTCGAGGACAATCGCGACCGTTCGCTGGTGGAGTTGAAGGGGGTGGACGAATCCTATCCCCTGGTGGGACGGCTGGAGCTTGATCCCGCCCTGACCGTCGCGGAGGCCCTGGGGCGCCGCGACGGGGTTTGGGGCGCGGTGGCGGAGGCCAATCTGCTCGACCGTCTCGGCCTCAAGCCGGGCCAGCGGCTGCGGCTGGGCGACGCCGCGTTCGAGATTCGCGCCGTCATCGTCAAGGAACCCGACCGGGTCGCCACCGCCCTGTCCTTTGGCCCCCGCCTGATGGTGGCCAGGGATGCGGTGGCCGAGACCGGTCTGATTCAGCCGGGCAGCCTGATCCGCCATACGGTGCGGGTGGCGCTGCGGCCCGGATTGTCCGTCGCCGAGGCCAAGGCCGAACTGGGGCGGCGCGCCCCCGACGCGGCCTGGCAGGTGCGGGACGGCAGCGACGCCGCCCCCGGCGTGGGGCGCTTCCTCGACACCTTGGCCTCCTTCCTCACCCTGGTGGGGCTGACGGCGTTGCTGGTGGGCGGCATCGGCGTCGCCAATGCGGTCAAGGCCTATCTCGACGGCCGCCTCGTCACCATCGCCACCCTCAAATGCCTGGGCGCGCCGGCCCGGCTGATCCTCGCCACCTATCTGCTGCTGGTAGGGCTGCTGGCTTTGGTCGGCATCGTCCTCGGCCTGATGGCCGGGGCGGCGGTGGTGCCGCTGGTGATCGGGCTGGCCGGCGACAGCCTGCCGCTGCCGGCCGAGACCGGCTTCTATCCCCGGGCGCTGCTGATCGCCGCCGGTTTCGGAGCGGTGTCGGCGCTGGTCTTCACCCTGTGGCCGCTGGCCCAGGCTCGCCGGACGCCGGCTTCGGTGCTGTTCCGCCGGTTGGCGGCCCCCGTCCTCGGTCGGCCCGACCGCGCCACCCTCGTAGTGCTGGCGGCGGCGGTATTGGCCTTGGCGGCGCTCACCGTCCTGGCCGCCGGCAACCGGCCGCTGGCGGCGTGGTTCGTCGGCGCCAGCGCCGCCACCCTGGCCCTGTTTCGCGGCATCGCCTGGGGGCTGGCTCGGGCCGCCACCCTCCTGGCCGCCCGCCATGGCCGCACCGTGGGGCCCACCTGGCGGCTGGCCCTGGCCAATCTGCACCGGCCCGGCTCGGCGGTGGTGGGCATGGTGCTGTCGCTGGGGCTGGGGCTGACCGTGCTGGTCACCATCGCCCTGGTGGAGGGCAATCTGGCGGTGCAGTTCGGGGAAAAGCTGCCGGCCCAGGCGCCGTCCTTCTTCTTCATCGACGTGCAGCCCGATCAGGTGGCGGCGCTGGAAGAGACCGTCAGACTCACCGATCCCGACGCCGCGCTGGAGCAGGCCGCCATGGTGCGCGGCCGCATCAGCAGCATTCGCGGCGTGCCGGTGGGGGAGGCCAAGATCGCCCCCGAGGCGCAATGGGCGGCGCGTGGTGATCGCGGCCTGTCCAGCGCGGCGCTGCCGCCACCCGGGTCGAGAGTGTCGGAGGGAGCCTGGTGGCCGCGAGACTATGCCGGGCCGCCGCTGGCTTCGGTGGATGCGGCGGTGGCGCGCGGCTTCGGCCTCAAGGTCGGCGACCGGCTGGGGCTCAACGTGCTGGGCCGCGAGATGGAGGTCACGGTGGCCTCCCTGCGCGATATCGACTGGTCCAGCCTGTCCATGAACTTCGCCATCCTGCTGTCGCCCGGCACCCTCGACGGGGCGCCGCGCACCTTCATCGCCACGGTGCGGGCCGCGCCCCAACGCGACGCCGCCATCGAGAAGGCGGTGACCGACCGCCTGCCCAACGTCTCGTCCATCCGGGTCAAGGAGGCGCTGGAGGCGGTGCGCGGCATCATCGCCAAGGCGGACCTGGCGGTGCGGCTGGCCGGGGCGGTGACCCTGGCGGCCGGGGCCATGGTGCTGGCCGGGGCGGTGATGGCCGGCCATCGCCGCCGGGTGTGGGAAGCGGTGGTCCTCAAGGTGCTGGGCGCCACCCGGGGCCAGTTGTGGCGGGCCTATCTCGCCGAATTCGCGGCGATCGGCCTGATCACCGGGCTGGCCGCCGCCGCGGTGGGTTCGGCGGCGGCGCGGGCCATCCTGATCCATGTCATGAAGGCGGAATGGGTGTTCCTGCCCGGCATCACCGCCACCACATTGGGGCTTTGCATCGCCGCCAGCCTGCTGGCCGGCTTCGCCGGCACCTGGCGGGCGCTGGGGGCCAAGGCGGCGCCGCTGCTACGCAATGAGTAGGGCGAGAATAATCCTGTGAAATGACGGTAACTTGATTCCTTTCAAAACTCCTCCATATTGGTGGCAGCTTCACCCGAACGAGTCAGAGGAACGACAATGGCCTTCGGAACCGACCGCAGATACATGAATGCCGCCCAAGCGGACGCGGCGCAGATCGATGTCGGCCTGCGGCAGTACATGCTGCGGGTCTATAACTACATGGCGTCCGGCCTGGCCCTGACCGGCATCGTCGCGCTGCTGGTGGCGTCCAGCCCCGCCGCGACCCAGCTGATTTTCGGCACGCCGCTGAAGTGGGTGGTGATGCTGGCCCCCATCGGGCTGGTGTTCTTCCTGGGCGCCCGCATCCACAGCATGCAGTCGTCGACCGCCTCGGCCCTGTTCTGGGTCTACTCGGCGCTGATGGGGGCGTCGCTGGCCTCGATCCTGCTGGTGTATACCGGTGAATCGGTGGCGCGGACCTTCTTCATCACCGCCGCCGCCTTCGGGGGGCTCAGCCTCTACGGCTACACCACCAAGCGGAGCCTGTCGGGATTCGGCAGCTTCCTGGTCATGGGGGTGATCGGCTTGGTGATCGCCAGCATCATCAACATCTTCCTGCAAAGCTCGATGATGCAGTTCGTCATCTCCGCCGCCGGAGTGCTGATCTTCGCCGGCCTGACCGCCTACGACACCCAGAAGATCAAGGAAATGTACTGGGAAGGCCATGATGGCGAGACCTCGTCCAAGATGGCGATCATGGGCGCGTTGAACCTGTACCTGGACTTCGTCAACCTGTTCATCTTCATGCTCCAGTTCCTGGGCGTGCGCCGGGATTAGTCCCGCGCGGCGCTCACCGTCGAACGGCGAAGGCCCCCTCGCGAGAGGGGGCCTTTTTCGTGGGGGCAATTGCCGACGAGCTTTGCTCGGAGTTGCGGGACAATAATCAAGCGTAGCCGCGCAGCAATTCCATGGCTTGGTTCAACTGGCTCATGCGGTGGTGGTCGCCGTGATGGCTGTCGGGATGGTGGATGATGGCGAGCATGCGGAACTTGGCCCGCAGCGTCCGGGCGTCGGGGGTGTCGCCTGGTGCGAAGCCCAGGATGTAGAGCGCCTCGGCGCGGGTCTGGACACCCTCGGGCAGCGGCTCGAACGCCAGGACGTTGATGATGGCCTTGAGGCGGTCGATCTCCTCGCTGACCGCCGCCAGTTTCTGGCTCTGCTCGCGCACGCCGTGCCGCCGCTCGACCTTGGGGTAGGCTTCGGCCTCGGGTTGGGGCGGCGGTGGCGCCGGCTTGGGCGGCGGCGGGGCCTTGGGGTCTTCCAGCTTCACCCGGATGGCGCCTTGCTCCAGGGACAGCGCCATGCCCAGCGCCCGGCGGATGGTCTCGACGGCGTAACCCGGGGCCATGCGGACTTGCAGCCGCGGCTTGCGCCGCCAGGGCCTTCCCAAGGCCGGGCCGGATTTGAGGATCACCGTCTCGCGGTCGTCGGAGGCCGGCTCGCCGGGATCGGGGAAGGCGGCGATGGTCTCGGGCGGCATCACCAGCAGCACCGAGCGGGCGATGTCGCCCACATTGACCTTGCGCCGCGTCGCCAGCTTGTCCACCGCGTCGCGGAAGGCGCTGGCGCAGGGAATAGTGTAGGAGTGCTTGACCGTCGCAGGGGCGGGGCCGGCGGGTTCGTCGTGATCTCTCATGGGTGCTTCGCGCCACACTCTCGGCGAGGGATGGAGGCCATTGCTCGATGGGAACGAATATGCCCAACGGCGAGAAAGGGTCAACTACTAATGTTGGCCGTTGAGGGAAAACATCAAGAGTCGGCGGTGACCGTATTGAAACAATGCGAAACCCGATGGGTCAGGTCGGGGTCAGGGTCATGCGGCGGCCTTCCGCCAGCAATTGCCGCATGCCGTCGGCCGGCAGCGGCCGGCTGAAGAAATAGCCCTGGATCTGGTCGGCGCCCAGGTCGCGCAGATAGTCCAGGTGCTCCTGGGTCTCGACGCCCTCGGCCACCACTTTCAGCTTCAGCGCCTTGGCCATGGCGACGATGGCGGCGACGATGGCGGCGTCGTTGGGGTCGGTGGTGATGTCCATGACGAAGGAGCGGTCGATCTTGAGCTTCTGGATGGGGAAGCGCTTGAGCACCGACAGCGAGGAATAGCCGGTGCCGAAATCGTCGATGGCGCAGCCGATCCCCATCTCGCCCAGCTGCTGCACCACGGCGATGGCATTGTCGGCGTCGCGCATGGCCGAGCTTTCGGTCAGCTCCAGTTCCAGCCAGCGCGAGTCCAGGCCGGTGGTGGCCAGCACCCGCTCGCAGGCCGACAGCAGGCGGCGGGCATATTGGAACTGGCGGCCCGAGACGTTCACCGCCACCGGAATCGCCGGCAGCCCGTCATTCTGCCAGTCCTTGACCTGACGGGTGCAGATCTCCAGCATGAATTCGCAGATGGCGTCGATCAGGCCGGATTCCTCGGCCACCGGGATGAAGTCGGCGGGCGAGACCATGCCCAGTTCGGGGCTTTGCCAGCGGACCAGCGCCTCCATGCCGATGATATTGCCGTTGCGCAGGTCCACCTGCGGTTGGTAATGGGCCGACAACTCGCCATGGTCCAGGGCACGGCGCAGCCGGTTCTGCATGGACAGGGTCTTGGCGGCCCGGGTGCTCATCTCCTTGGTGAACATCTGGAGGGTCGCCGGCCCCTGGTCCTTGGCGCGCTGCAAGGCGGCGTCGGCGTTCTTGATCAGGGTTTCCGCATCCTCGCCGTCGCGGGGGAACACGGTGACACCCAGCGTGGCGGAAATGTCGAAATCCTGTCCGGCGACGTTGACGGTGGCCTGGGCGCTCTGATGCAGCCGCTCCAGCGCCTCCAGCAAGTCACGCTTGGCGGCGGAGCCGGTCAGCAGCAGCAGGAAACGGTCGCCCGAGGCCCGCGCGATGACGTCGGCCGGGTTGATGGCGGCTCGGATCAGGTCGGCGGCGGCCATCAGCACCTGGTCGCCGATGCCGTGGCCCATGGTGGCGTTGATGATGCCGAAGCGGTCGATGCCCATGCTGATCACCGCCAGCAAGGCGCCGTTGCGGCGGGCCTCCTCGGCGGCGGCGGCGAAGCGTTCGAGGAAGGCGGGGCGGTTGGGCAGCCGGGTCAGCGGATCGTGATAGGCCAGGAAGGACAGGCGTTGCTCGGCGATCTTGCGGTCGGTGACGTCGAGCATGACGCCGTCCCACACCACGTCGCCGTTGTCGCGCAGCGTCGGGCGCGACTGGCCCCGCAGCCAACGGCGGTGGAAGTCGGCGCCGACCACCGACATTTCCTCGTCGAACGGCTCCATGGTCCGGGCCGAGCGGCCGAGTCCGGTCAGGAAACCCTGGCGCTCCTCCACCGGCAGCATGGCCAGGAAGCGGTTGGGATTGCCCGTCAACTCTTCCGGCCCGATTCCCATGACGCCACGGCAGCCCTCGGACACGTAGGAGAACTCTATGGTTCCGTCGGGGTGCAGGACGCGCTGGAACACCATCCCCGGCATGTTGGCGGCGATCGCCCGCAGCCGCTGCTCGGTTTCGCGTAGCGCCGCTTCGGTCTGCCGGCGCTTGGTGATGTCGCGGCCGATGCCGACGAACAGGCGCTGTCCTTCCAGCCGTACCTCGCTGGTGGACAGTTCCAGCGGGAAAGTGGTGCCGTCCTTGCGCAAGCCGGTCAGTTCGCGCGGGCCGCCGCCGACCACGCTGACCGGGGAGGTTTCCGGGGCGTCCAGCACTTCGGGGTGGCGCAGGTCGGGGGGCAGCAAAATGGAAAAGGGCTGGCCGATCATTTCGGCGGCGGTACGGTCGAACAGCCGCTCGGCGGCGACGTTGACGGTGTCGATCTTGCCTTGGGAATCCAGCACCAGGATGGAGTCGTCGGCGTAATCCATCAGCATGTCGAGGCGAAGCTCGGCGCGGCGCCCCTCGGTGACGTCGACCACCACGCCGTCCCACACCACGGTGCCGTTGGCCATGCGGCGCGGCCGCGACGCTCCGCGCAGCCAGCGGACTTCACCGGTGGCGGTGATGGCGCGGAATTCGTCGCGACAGGTGTCGAGGGCCATGGCCGAGCGGCGGATCTCCGCCACATGCGGGTCGCGGTCGGCCCAATGCACCACGTGCAGGCAGCCCCGGGAATTGACGCCCATGGACGCGGCGGCGAAGCCGAGCAGGGCCTCGACGCCGTCGCTGATCCAGGGATAGGCGATGGTGCCGTCCGGCGTCATGGCGCGCTGGAAGACGAAGCCGGGCAAGTTGGCGGTGAGGCCGCCGAGTCGGGCCTCGGCTTCCATCAGGCGGGGGACCGCGTCCTCCGGGGCGCAAGGGGCGGCGGGGCGCATGCCTGCCCAGCCGTCGGCCGCCGCGGTGGGGGGCTGATCATGATCGGCGTCGCCCGGCGGGGCCGCGATCTCGGTGATACTGTTCCTGCTGGTCACCCATTCCCTCCCGGAGCCCGCAGGGATGCTGAAAAGCGTTTGGAGGGAGATGGTATCGGCTGGCCGCCCTGGAGGCAACCGATACCGATCAATCTTGGTCGATATCATGAGGGCCGAATCGAGGTGGCTGGAATCTTGGCGAAATTCCCTTACAGTCGCCCCGCCGTCAACCGAAGCGAGGATGCTCGACCATGGAGTGGCTTTCCAATCCGGAGATATGGCTCAGCCTAGCCACCTTGTCGCTGCTCGAGATCGTGCTTGGCGTGGACAACCTGGTCTACCTCGCCATCGTCTCCAACCGTCTGCCCGAGGCCATGCAGCCGCTGGGGCGGCGGCTGGGGCTGATCTTCGCGTTGGCCACCCGCATCGGGCTGCTGTGTTCCCTGTCGTGGATCGCCGGCCTAGTGGACCCCGTCTTCGTGATCTGGGAGCATCCGGTCAGCTGGCGCGACATCATCCTGATCGGCGGCGGTGTGTTCCTGGTCGCCAAGGCCACCCATGAGATTCACGGCAGCCTGGAAGGCGAGGGCGGCGACGAAGCCCTCGCCGGCGCGCCGGTGGCCGCCGCCACGGTCGGGCTGGCCGGCATCGTGGTTCAGATCGCGCTGCTCGACATCGTCTTTTCGCTGGATTCGGTGATCACCGCCATCGGCATGGCCAACACCCTGTGGGTCATGATCACCGCCGTGGTGCTGGCCTCGGGCGTGATGGTGGTCGCGGCCGCGCCGCTGTCCGCCCTGATCCTTCGCCATCCGACCATCAAGATGCTGGCCCTGTCCTTCCTCCTGCTGGTGGGCGTGGTGCTGGTGGCCGACGGCACCGGCCACTCCGTTCCCAAGGGATATCTCTACTTCGCCATGGGATTCTCGCTGACCATCGAGATTCTCAATCTGCTGGCGCGGCGGGGCCGGCGCGCGCCGGTGCGGTTGCGCACGCCGGTGCCGTGATACCCCTTCAGGCAGTGGGGTTGAGCGACGGAGGCCGCTGTGGTATCGCTCTGGCCAAATTCCCTCCGATCCGCGGCGGGTGATGACGGGGGCGGCCGGCGGCCCTCGCGAGAGCATTTTAAGGATATTGGAGAGCGGCATGGCTTACGTCGTCACCGAGAACTGCATCAAGTGCAAGTACCAGGATTGCGTCGAAGTTTGTCCGGTGGATTGCTTCTACGAAGGTGAGAACTTTCTGGTGATCAACCCCGACGAATGCATCGATTGCGGCGTCTGCGAGCCGGAATGCCCGGCGGAAGCCATCTTCCCCGATTCCGAGCCCAAGACCGAAACGTGGGTCGCCCTCAATCGTCAGTATGCCGCCGAATGGCCGAACATCACCCGCAAGGGCGCGGCCCCGGCCGATGCCGACGCGTGGAAGGGCAAGCCGGACAAGAAGGCCCTGCTCTCGACCAAGCCCGGCCGCTGACCCGAATCCCCCGGCCCGCCTGCATTTCCCGGAGGGATGCGCGCGGGTCGGGTTTTTCCCTGTTCTTCACAGAGCCGATTGTGTTATAAGGGCAGGTGCGTCGAACTGTGCCGACGGCATGCGTATCGGCGAGAGGCCATTGGGGCGAGGGTTCGCTCACCAAGACAAGCCGTAGTATCGCAGCCAGCCCGTCAATGACGCGGCCGGTGATAGTGTTGCGTTCCTTTCTGAGGTCAGAACGGGGCGCTGTCAACACCATGGGTACTCATTTGCTAGGGAATTTGAAAAGATGACGATCGTTTCTTTCTCCGAGGGCGATTATGTGGTCTATCCCACCCACGGCGTCGGCCAGGTTGTCGCCGTCGAGACCCAGGAAATCGGCGGCATGAAGCTGCAACTGTTCGTCATCACCTTTGATCGTGATCGCATGACGCTGCGCGTTCCGGTCACCAAGGCGCAGAAATCCGGCCTCCGCAAGCTCAGCCCCCGGTCGGTGATGGAAACCGCCCTGTCGACGCTGAAGGGTCGCGCCAAGGTCAAGCGCACCATGTGGAGCCGTCGCGCCCAGGAATACGAGGCCAAGATCAATTCCGGCGATCCGGTCTCCATCGCCGAAGTGGTGCGCGACCTGCACCGCAACGCCAACCAGCCCGACCAGTCCTACAGCGAGCGCCAGATCTACGAAGCGGCGCTGGAGCGGCTTGCCTCGGAACTGGCGGCGGTCGAGCGCATCGACACCCAGGCGGCCACCGAGAAGCTGCAGGGCCTGCTCGAGGCGGCCTGATCATCGGGCCCGCGTTCCTCCCGTCCCCGATCAACGGATCGTTGACGCCGATGGCTGCGGCTGCGACCATGTGCGCCCGGCGGGAAAACCGAGCAGAGTGATGAACGCGGAAGCGGATAGGTCGTCCACCAGCGTGTCCGATCCCAACATCTTCGCCACCTTGCGTGGCGGGGGCCGCATTTGGGCGGTCGCCGCCATTCGTGGCGAGCGCGAGCGTCTGCGTGCCTTGCATGCCCGCATGGCCGGAGAATGCAAGCCGGGCGACCAGATCGTCTATCTCGGCGACTATCTCGGCTATGGCGCGGCGGTGGTGGAAACCGTCGACGAGTTGCTGACCTTCCGCCGCGCCTTCATCGCCCGGCCAGGGGTCGAGGTCGATGACGTGGTCTATCTGCGCGGCGCCCAGGAAGAGATGTGGCAGAAGCTGCTGCAATTGCAGTTCGCCCCCAATCCCGCCGAGGTGTTGCGCTGGATGGTCGATCACGGCATCGGCCCCACCATCGCCGCCTATGGCGGCAATCTCGACGACGGCATGACGTGCGTGCGCGACGGCATCCTGGCGCTGACCCGCTGGACCAGCCAGTTGCGCCAGAACATGCGCAATTTCGACGGCCACACCACCTTGATGAGCGTGCTCAAGCACGCCGCCTTCACCGACGACAATCTGTTGCTGTTCACCCATGCCGGCCTCGACCCGTCGCGGCCGCTGTCGGCCCAGATGGACGCGTTCTGGTGGGGTTCCGGCGATTTCGCCGGCATGGCCGAGCCTTATTCCGGCTTCAAACTGGTGGTGCGCGGTTCCGACCGCCGCCATGGCGGCGTCCTGGTCGGCCCCCATATCGCCACCCTGGATTCCGGGTCGGGCCAGGGCGGCACCCTGACGGCGGCCTGCTTCGGCTCCGACGGCGACATCCTGCAACTGCTCGAGGCTTAGGGCCATGAAACACGCTCTGTCTTCCACCGTCCTCGTGGCGGCGCTGCTCGCTTGTGCCCCCGCCCTGGCCCAGGGCGGCCTGATGGATCTGGGCAAGGGCATGCTGAAGGAGCAGGTCGAAAGCCGCGTCCAGCCCCAGGGCGGCGGCAGTGGCGGCAGCTTGGGTTCGTCGCTGTCGGTGGGCGACATCGGTTCGGGCCTCAAGGACGCGCTGCGGGTGGCGACGGACAAGGTCACCGGCCAGTTGGGCCGCACCGACGGCTTCAACGCCGATCCCGCCGTGCACATCCCCCTGCCGGACAAGCTGGAAACCGTGCGCAAGGGCTTGGCCCTGGCCGGTCAGTCGGCCCTGGTCGATGACCTTGAGCTGAAGCTCAACCGTGCCGCCGAGGCCGCCACTCCCAAGGCTAAGCAGATCTTCCTCGATGCGGTGCAGAAGATGACGCTGGACGATGCCCGCGGCATCCTCAATGGCCCCTCCGACGCTGCCACCCAGTATTTCAAGCGCACCATGACGCCCGACCTCAAGACCGCCATGCGGCCGGTGGTGGACCAGACGGTGTCCCAGTCGGGGGCGGTGCAGTCCTACACCGCCATGGCCGGCGCGGCCAAGAATCTGCCCATGATCAGCGCCGCCGTGCAGGCGGGGCCGTCCATGTTGACCGACCATGTGCTGGACAAGGCGCTGGCCGGGATCTTCGCCTATCTCGGCCAGGAAGAGGCCGGCATCCGCAGTGACCCCGCCAAGCGTTCCACCGACCTGCTGAAGAAGGTGTTCGGGGGGTAAGGACGCGTCAGCCGCCGTCTCGCGAATTGTAGATCACGCCGTTTTTCTTGGCGTATTCATTCAGGACGTCGCGCGCCTCCTGCCGCAGGATCTCGGCCACCACCGCGATCCCCCGCTCCTCCAGGGCTTTGCGCCAGTCGGCGACCTTCGGCCCCTCGTCGAAGCCGATGGCGCGGGCGTCGGCATCGGTGGCCGACGACACCACCCGCCGCACCCCCGACCAGGGAACCGCCCCGAAACACATGGCGCAGGGCTCGGCGCTGGTGACTAGCTCGTGGGCGGGGAGCCCCTTGGCGCCAAGGTCGTAGGTTTTCAGCGTCCGCTGGGCCACCACCAACGCGACCATCTCGGCATGCAGCGTCGAAAGCCCCTGCGTCGTCACCAGATTGACCCCCAGCGACACCAGTCTTCCCGTGTCCCGCTCAAACACGGCGGCCGCGAACGGTCCGCCAGTGCCCTCCTCGACATTGCGCCGGGACGCCGCGATGACGAAGCGGGCGCGATCCTCCAGGGTGACGCCGTGCCCGTGCCCGCAGCAGAACGCGGGAATCCAGGGGGGAAGCGAAAAGCTGACGGAGAGATCGAAGGTACACATGGGGTGCCATTGATCAGTTTGATTTTATGGAGCGGATAACGTTACGACAATGCCGTGACGTTGCAACTCATTTTTGAAAGATAGCGTAGGAAAGAGTATTGCTAGGGACATGGACAGAACCAATACGCAGATAAGTGATGAAAGAAACAATCCATTACCGCTTTGTCCTGACCCAGGGCATTTCTGAAAACGAGATGTTAGTCCGTCATCAGTTTCAAGTAATTCCCTCTCTACATCTACTGCTATAGTTACATGCCTCATGTAAAAATGAGTTGAACATGACTATTTTTTTATAATACTGATATATTATTATTGAGTTTACAACACATAAGAATGACGCAATAAAAGGCATAATATTAATTCCGTGTATCTCTATTGAGATGTACTTGATAGATGTCAATGACAGCGCTATTATTGCAATAGACATGGTTACGCTTTGCGATATCGTCGTTATGCGTAAGCTATCAAGGCCTTGTATTGTTGACCGTACGGTTTGATAGTACTTGATCTTCGTGTCGTTTCCGGGGGGCATCTGGGAGACTCCTGGTGCATTGACGCAGTTTTAAAAAGTACATTGCTCGCATCCCTCTGCCGTCACGCCTGTGTTTGGCGCGAGGTGTCCGTGCGGCACCGCTTAGGGCATTGTTCCAAAAGCCCTTCCTGAAGTTCCGCGTGGATGGCCGGAGCAAGTTCGGCCGTGGCAAAGCTGGGGGTATTCGAGCCTTTTGCGTATTCTAATGTGGCAACCCTTGCCATCTACAGCCAATCAGGAACTCATTCTGCGTTATAACAACTAACGACACAAGGGCACCTCCAATGATTTTTTTCATTACGTGCTGCCATGTGTGGCGCTGACAATGCCGATAGCTGTTGAAGCCCACTCCATCCCCAAAAAACAACAACAAACAACCGTTCCCGCGAGCTGCTAGAAGGAGGGCGTTCGGGGGTGGTCATTGGCGGGCTCCCGCCGTCGCAGCGGTGAGGGGCATAATCAGTCGATGGTGTAATTCAAAACAATTTTATGCAAATAAAGGTAAAACACAGTATCGTATCCTGTTTGTCTAGTTGTGTGATCTCTTTCATTGTGGCTTCATTATAGGGTGACCATCAGGGTGAACAAGCCATGCGGTACAGCGAAGCCAGGGTGCTTGTGATCGACGACAAGTCCTATTCGCGGGTGACCACCGTGCGGCTTCTGCGGGGCATGGGGATCCGGAAAATCGGCGAGGCCGTGGACGGCGCTTCCGGGCTCGAGGCCTACGGCACCCTCTGGCCGCATCTGGTGATCTGCGAGCCCGAGATGAAACCGGTGGACGGCATCGTTTTCCTCCAGACCCTGATGGCCGAGAAAAAGCATCTCGTCCGCGTCGCTCCGGTCATTTTCCTCAGCAACGACACCACGGAGAGCCTGGTCGCCCAGGCGCGCCAGTTCGGCGCCGCCGGCTATCTGCGCAAGCCGATTTCCATGGCGTCGTTGCAGCGGCAGATCAACAGCGCCCTCGCCCATTGCGGCGACATTTACGGGCAGGAATTCCCGGTCGCCGTCGCGGCGGCGCGGCAGGGACTTCCCGTCGCCGGATGACGGCTTACGAAAACAGATAAGGCACGAAGCTGCGGTTGTTCTCATCGACGCTGATATGGCTGCCGATGGGTGGGAAGGCGCGCTGACGGCAATTGTCGCGCTCGCAGATGCGGCAGTTGACCCCGATGGGCACGGGGGCCTGCTCGTGGGCGAGGTCGAGGCCGGCGGAATAGACCACCTCGCTGGCATAGGCGATCTCGCAGCCCAGGCCGACGGCGAACTGGCGGTCGGGCCTGAGATAGGAACCGCCGCGCTTGTTGCTGGTGCGCGCCAGACAGATATAGGAGATGCCGTCGGGCATGCGGGCCAGTTGCACCAGGATCTTGCCGGGCTGGGCGAAGGCCTCGTGGACGTTCCACAGCGGGCAGGCGCCGCCGAAGCGGGTGAAGTGGAAGCGGGTGGCGGAATGGCGCTTGGTGATGTTGCCGGCCATGTCCACCCGCACGAAGTAGAACGGCACCCCCCGGGCGCCGGGACGCTGCAGGGTCGACAGGCGGTGGCAGACCTGCTCGAAGCTGGCGCCGAAGCGGCTTTGCAGTTGCTCGATGTCGTGGCGCAGGCCGCGCGCCTGCTCGGCGAAGGCCAGGTAGGGCATCACCAGGGCGCCGGCGAAGTAATTGGCCAGTCCCACCCGGCAGATGGAGCGGGCGTCCTCCGACGACAGCTTGGCCCCCGCCACCACCTGGTCGATCAATTCGTGATAGGCCAGCAACGCCACCTGATGGGCGAGTTGGAAGGTGCGGCTGGGTACCGACAGCAGGGCCGACAGAGCCAGCGAACCGCTGCCGGGGTCGAAGGTGCGCATGCCGGCGGCCTCGTCGTCGGCGACGATGCGGATCCGCACGCCGTGGCGGGTCTCCAGATAGGCCACCAGGTCGTTGTGCATCTGGCCCAGGCGAAAGCCTTCGCGCTCCACCAGCGTCTCGGCCGCCTCGTCCAGGTCGCCGAAGTAGTTGTTGCAGTAATAGAAGAAGTCCCGAACCTCTTCGTAGGGGAAATGGGCGTGCCCGGCCCGTTCCTCGCCGGTGGCCGAGGACAGGTTCTCGGTCAGCGATTGCAGCCGTTCGTCCAACTGGCGGAAGGTCTGATAGAGGGTGAGGACCCTTTTCGCCAACTCGGGCGAGGCTGAGGCGGCGTTGCGCAACTCGGACAGGCCGATGCTGCCGCTGCCGAACACCGGATCGTTCATGGCCTCCCGCAGGTCGGCGACCAGCCGGGATTCCTCGTCCTCCACCAGGGAGGCCAGATCCACGTCCAGCACCTTGGCGATGCGCAGCAGCACCGGCACCGTCAACGGCCGCTGGTTGTTCTCGATCTGATTGAGGTAGCTGGGCGAGACCTCAAGCAGCACTGCCAGCGCCGCTTGGCTCAGCTTCTTTTGCTCGCGCAGCCGGCGCAGCTTGTAGCCCAGGAACAGCTTTTTGCTCAGTTTGCTTTGCCCCTCAATCGCCGGGCGCCTCCCTCCGGGAGGCTTGGCTTTCGCCGCACGAGCGGCGGGGCCGCAATGGCCCATTCGCTTCGCTCAGGTCGGAGTCTGATCGTCAGCGGTGGTTATACCCGCCCGCTCTGTCCTTCGCAACCTTCGCAACTTCGCAATGCGACGTTGCGAAGTTGTTCGCATCCCCGCCCTTTTCCTCGGTCTAGGTGTTGCTTCACCGACGTCATTGCGAATATGACAAAGGCTAACCGTCACTCTTCCCGCCGGAGGGCTATCCAGATGCATGAGATCATTCGTCAGCTTGAGGAGAAGCGCGAGCGCGCCCGGCTTGGCGGCGGCGAAAAGCGGATCGCGTCGCAACATTCCAAGGGCAAGCTGACGGCGCGCGAGCGGATCGAATTGCTGCTGGATCCCGACTCGTTCGAGGAGTGGGACATGTTCGTCGAGCATCGCTGCCACGACTTCGGCATGGCGGAGCAGACGACCCCCGGCGACGGCGTGGTGACCGGCTACGGCACCATCAACGGCCGTCTGGTCTTCGTGTTTTCCCAGGACTTCACCGTGTTCGGCGGCTCGCTGTCGGAAGCCCACGCCGAGAAGATCTGCAAGATCATGGACAAGGCGGTGCAGGTCGGCGCCCCGGTGATCGGGCTGAACGATTCCGGCGGCGCCCGCATCCAGGAGGGTGTCGCCTCCCTGGCCGGTTATGCCGAGGTGTTCCAGCGCAACGTGATGGCGTCCGGCGTGGTGCCGCAGATTTCGCTGATCATGGGGCCCTGCGCCGGCGGCGCGGTGTATTCGCCGGCCATGACCGACTTCATCTTCATGGTGAAGGACTCGTCCTACATGTTCGTGACCGGCCCCGACGTGGTCAAGACGGTGACCCACGAGACGGTGACGGCGGAAGAGCTGGGCGGCGCGATCTCGCACACCTCCAGGTCCGGCGTGGCCGATCTGGCGTTCGAGAATGACGTGCACGCGCTGTTGCAGCTGCGGCGCTTCATGGACTTCCTGCCGGCCAGCAATCGCGAGAAGCCGCCGCATCGGCCGACCGCCGACAGCCCGGAGCGGATCGAGACCAGCCTGGACACCCTGATCCCCGACAACGCCAACAAGCCCTACGACATGAAGGAGCTGATCCTCAAGGTGGTCGACGAGGCCGACTTCTTCGAGGTCCAGCCCGATTACGCCGGCAACATCATCGTCGGCTTCGCCCGCATGGAGGGCCGCACGGTGGGTGTGGTGGCCAACCAGCCCATGGTGCTGGCCGGCTGTCTCGACATCGCGTCGTCCATCAAGGCGGCGCGCTTCGTCCGCTTCTGCGACGCCTTCAACATCCCGATCCTGACCTTCGTCGACGTGCCCGGCTTCATGCCCGGCACCGCCCAGGAATTCGGCGGCATCATCAAGCACGGCGCCAAGCTGCTCTACGCCTATGCCGAATGCACCGTCCCCAAGATCACCGTCATCACCCGCAAGGCCTATGGCGGCGCCTATGACGTGATGAGCTCCAAGCATCTGCGCGGCGACGTCAACTTCGCCTGGCCGACGGCGGAAATCGCGGTGATGGGTCCCAAGGGCGCGGTGGAGATCATCTTCCGCGGCGATATCGGCGATGCCGACAAGATCGCGGCGCGCACCGAGGAATACCGTCAGAAATTCGCCAATCCGTTCATCGCCGGCCATCGCGGCTTCATCGACGACGTGATCATGCCGCGCACCACCCGCAAGCGGATCTGCCGCAGCCTTGCCATGCTGAAGGACAAGGATGTGAAGAATCCGTCGCGCAAGCACGGCAACATTCCGCTGTAAGCGTGGGTCATATAAATTATTTCGCGCCGGGCGCGGGTCTCCAACGGGGGATAGACTGATGTTCAAGAAGATTCTGATCGCCAATCGCGGCGAAATCGCCTGCCGGGTCATCAAGACCGCGCGCAAGATGGGGATCAAGACGGTGGCGGTGTATTCCGACGCCGACAAGGACGCGCTGCATGTGTCCATGGCCGACGAAGCCGTCAACATCGGTCCGGCGGCCTCGGCCCAGTCCTATCTGGTGATCGAGAAGATCGTCGCGGCCTGTCAGCAGACCGGCGCCGAGGCGGTGCATCCGGGCTATGGCTTCCTGTCGGAAAAGCGCGCCTTCCAGGAAGCGCTGGCGGCGGCCGGCATCGCCTTCATCGGCCCCGACGCCCACGCCATCTTCGCCATGGGCGACAAGATCGAGTCCAAGAAGCTGGCGCGGGAAGCCGGCGTCAACACGGTTCCCGGCTTCCTCGGCGTGATCAAGGACGCCGACGAGGCGGTCAAGATCGCCCGCGAGATCGGCTATCCGGTGATGCTGAAGGCCTCGGCCGGCGGCGGCGGCAAGGGCATGCGGCTGGCCTGGAACGACGCCGAGGCCCATGAGGGCTTCACCAGCGCCACCAACGAGGCCAAGACCAGCTTCGGCGACGACCGGGTGTTCGTGGAAAAGTTCATCGAGCAGCCGCGCCATATCGAGATCCAGGTGCTGGCCGACGGCCAGGGCACCATCCTCTATCTGGGCGAGCGTGAATGCTCGATCCAGCGTCGCCACCAGAAGGTGATCGAGGAGGCCCCGAGCCCCTTCCTCACCCCCGATACCCGCAAGGCCATGGGCGAGCAGGCCTGCGCCCTGGCCCGCATCGTCAACTACAAGTCGGCCGGCACGGTGGAGTTCATCGTCGGCGGCGCCACCGGCGAGTTCTACTTCCTGGAGATGAACACCCGCTTGCAGGTGGAGCATCCGGTCACCGAGAAGATCACCGGCCTCGATCTGGTGGAGTGGATGATCCGGGTGGCGTCCGGCGAAAAGCTGCCCATGACCCAGGACGACATCAAGCTGACCGGCTGGTCCATGGAAGCCCGCGTCTATGCCGAGGACCCCTTCCGCGGCTTTCTGCCCAGCACCGGCCGCCTGACCCGCTACCAGCCGCCGGTGGAGAGCACCCATGTGCGCGTCGATACCGGCGTCTATGAGGGCGGCGAGATCAGCATGTTCTACGATCCCATGATCGCCAAGCTGATCACCTACGGTCCCACCCGCGACGCCGCCATCGCCCATATGCGTCAGGCGCTGGACGAGTATTACATCCGTGGTCTGTCCCACAACATTCCGTTCCTGGCCTCGCTGTTCGCCAAGGACCGCTTCGTCAAGGGCAACATCACCACCAACTTCATCGCCGAGGAATACCCCAACGGCTTCACCTCCGACGACCTGCCGTCCGACGACCCCACCACCCTGATCGCGGTGGCGGCGGCCATGAAGCGGCGCATCGTCGAGCGCAACATCCAGATTTCGGGCCAGTTCCCCGGCCACGAGATGAGGGCTCCCGAGCAGTGGACGGTGGTGCTGGGCGGTGTCTACCACGACGTGGATGTGCGGCCGGCGGTCGGCGGCTATGCCGTGGTGATCGGCAACGAGGCCATCGAGGTCAAGACCGACTGGGAGATCGGCGATCCGCTGATCCGCGCCCATGTGGACGGCCGTCCGGTCTGCGTCCAGGTGGATCGCACCGGCGTGTCGTTCCGTCTCTCCCATTCCGGGGTGCAGGCCGAGGTGTGGGTACTGACCCGGCGCACCGCCGAGATGCACAAGCTGATGCCCTACAAGGCGCCGCCGGATATGAGCAAGTACCTGCTGTCGCCCATGCCGGGCCTGCTGGTCAAGCTGCTGGTGGAGGAAGGCCAGGCGGTCAAGGCCGGCGAGCCACTGGCGGTGATCGAGGCCATGAAGATGGAAAACATCCTCAAGGCCGAGCGCGACGCCACCATCGCCAAGACCCATGCCAGCCCCGGCGACAGCTTGGCGGTCGACCAGAAGATCGTCGAGTTCGCCGCATGACCGAGGTTCCGGGGATCGAACGTCTGCTGGCCAACAACCAGGCCTGGGCCGAAGAGACCGAGCGCACCCGGCCCGGCTTCTTTGCCCATTTGGCCCAGCAGCAATCCCCGGGTTACCTGTGGATCGGCTGCGCCGATTCCCGCGTTCCCGCCAACGAGATCGTCGGGCTGGAGCCCGGCGAGTTGTTCGTTCACCGCAACATCGCCAATCTGGTCAACAACGCCGACCTCAACGCCCTGTCGGTGTTGCAATTCGCCGTCGACGTCCTCAAGGTCAGCCACATCATCGTCTGCGGCCATTACGGCTGCACCGGCGTGCGGGCCGCCTTGCTCGACATGCGTCTCGGCGTGGCCGAGCATTGGATCCGCCCGGTGCGCGACGTCTGCGAGTGCCATCGCCACGAACTGGACATGCTGCCGACCGAGGCGGCGCGGGTGGACCGGCTGTGCGAGTTGAACGTCATGCAGCAGGTCCGCAACCTCTGCCGGACCCCCATCCTTCAGGACGCCTGGCGGCGGGGGCAGAAGTTGGAGGTCCATTCCTGGGTCTACGGCCTGGAGGACGGGCTGGTGCGGACCTTGGGGCCGACGGTGGCGGGGGTGCGGTCCTTCGACGAATTGGGCGCGTCTTTCCTGATGCGCGGCGCGTTTTAAAAGGGTGGAAAATGCGGAATTCGCACCTTTCATCCTTCGAGACGGCCCTGCGGGCCTCCTCAGGATGAGGATGGTTCACTGACCTCACCCTGAGGCGCGAAGCCTCGAAGGGCGAGGTCACGGCAGAGCCCCCTGTTAAAGCCCCCTGATTCGAGGGCGATTCAAAAGCGGAGACGGAAAATGAGCGAGTTCCCCAAGAAGAGCCTGTCCGATTGGGACGCCTTGGCCTCCAAGGATCTCAAGGGCGCCTCGCCGGAGACCCTGACCTGGGAGACCCCCGAGGGCATCGCGGTCAAGCCGCTCTATACCGCCGCCGACCTGGAAGGTCTCGATCATCTGGGCTCGCTGCCCGGCTTCCCGCCCTTCACCCGTGGCCCCCGCGCCACCATGTATTCCCACCGGCCCTGGACCATCCGCCAGTATGCCGGCTTCTCCACCGCCGAGGAGTCCAACAAGTTCTACCGCGCCAATCTGGCCGCCGGTCAGAAGGGCTTGTCGGTGGCCTTCGACCTGGCCACCCATCGCGGCTATGACAGCGACCATCCCCGCGTGGTCGGCGACGTGGGCAAGGCCGGCGTCGCCATCGACTCGGTCGAGGACATGAAGGTGCTGTTCGATGGCATCCCGCTCGACGAGATGAGCGTCTCCATGACCATGAACGGCGCGGTGCTGCCGGTTCTGGCCGGCTACATCGTCGCCGCCGAGGAGCAGGGCGTGTCCCAGGACAAGCTGTCGGGCACCATCCAGAACGACATCCTCAAGGAGTTCATGGTCCGCAACACCTATATCTATCCGCCGGCGCCGAGCATGCGGATCGTGTCGGACATCATCTCCTACACCTCGAAGAACATGCCCAAGTTCAACTCCATCTCCATTTCCGGCTACCACATGCAGGAAGCCGGGGCGACGGCGGTGCAGGAACTGGCCTTCACCCTGGCCGACGGCCTGGAATATGTCCGCACCGCCCTGGCCAGCGGCCTCAAGATCGACGACTTCGCCGGGCGCCTGTCGTTCTTCTGGGCCATCGGCATGAACTTCTTCATGGAAGTGGCCAAGCTGCGCGCCGGCCGCCTGCTGTGGGCGCGGATGATCAAGCAGTTCAACCCGACCAATCCCGGCTCCATGGCGCTGCGCACCCACTGCCAGACCTCCGGCGTCAGCCTGACCGAGAAGGACGCCTACAACAACGTCATCCGCACCACCATCGAAGCCATGGCGGCGGTCCTCGGCGGCACCCAGAGCCTGCACACCAACGCCCTGGACGAGGCCATCGCGCTGCCGACCCCGTTCTCGGCCCGCATCGCCCGCAACACCCAGCTGATCATTCAGGAAGAGACCGGCATTCCCCATGTGGTCGATCCGCTGGCCGGCTCCTACTACGTGGAAAGCCTCACCAACAGCCTGGCCGAGGAAGCCTGGAAGCTGATCCAGGAGGTCGAGGAACTGGGCGGCATGACCAAGGCGGTGGAATCCGGCATGCCCAAGATGAAGATCGAGGAGGCCGCCGCCAAGCGTCAGGCCCGTATCGACCGGGGCGAGGAAGTGGTGGTGGGCGTCAACAAGTACCAGCCCAAGGACGACACCGTCATCGAGATCCTCGACGTGGACAACGCCAAGGTCCGCGACTCGCAGATCGCTCGCCTCAACCAGATCAAGGCCAGCCGCGACACCGCGAAGGTGGAGGCGGCGCTGGCGGCCCTGACCAATGCCGGCGAATGCGGCGAGGGCAACCTGCTGGAGCTGGCGGTGGTCGCCACGCGGGCGCGCGCCACCGTCGGCGAGATCTCCGACGCGCTGGAGACGTCCTTCACCCGTCACCGTGCCGTCAACCGCACCATCTCGGGCGTCTATGGCGGCGTTTATCAGGGCGATGCGGGCTTCGCCAAGCTGAAGGCCGATATCGACGCCTTCGCCAAGGCCGAAGGCCGCCGGCCGCGTATCCTGGTGGTCAAGATGGGCCAGGACGGCCACGATCGCGGCGCCAAGGTCATCGCCACCGCCTTCGCCGATCTCGGCTTCGACGTGGATATCGGACCGCTGTTCCAGACGCCGGAAGAGGCGGCGCGCCAGGCGGTGGAGAACGACGTCCACATCGTGGCGGCGTCCTCGCTGGCGGCCGGTCACAAGACCCTGATCCCGACCTTGATCGGCGAGTTGAAGGCGCAGGGCGCCGGCGACATCCTGGTGGTAGCCGGTGGCGTCATCCCGGCCCAGGACTACGCCTTCCTCACTCAGGCGGGGGTGGCGGCGGTCTACGGCCCCGGCACCAACATCCCCAAGGCGGCGGCCGAGATCCTCGAGCTGCTGAAGAATCGCGGCAAAGCGGCGTAAGACGGAACAAGCCAAGGCAGCCCCCGGAGCGATCCGGGGGCTTTCTCTTGTGCGGCGCGCTCAATCCAGCGCGCTCAAGGCGCTGCTCGACCCGTCGTAGCCCGACCCGCCATAGCTCGCCGCTCCATCGGAGCCCGATCCGCCGTAGAAGCTCTGGAACACCCCCATTCCGTTGACGAGCGGATTGCTCGATCCGGCGGTCAGCAGATTAGGGCTCATCTTCAGGGAGGCCACCTGATCGTTGGCGGCGATGGTGTCGGCGGCGCGCTGCGTCATGCCCTGGAGGATGGCGTCGGACGAGCCACCGTCGCCGCCGGTGCCCCAGGCGCCCATCTGGGCGCGGGCGGTGGCCTGTTGCTGCTCCAGCAGGTTGTGCTGCTGCTGGTCCTGCTGCGCCTGCTGGGCGGCGATCAGTTCATTGCGCCGGTCGATGGCTTGATTCTGGGCGTCGATGGCGGCGGTCTGGGCGGCGCTGTTGCTGTTGGTGCCGAAGGGGTCGGTCCCGTTGCCGGCGGTGGTGCTGGGAATGAGGGACGAGAAGCTGGACATGGGAGTTCTCCTGGTTCAGGGAAAGGGAAGAACGCCGGGGACGGCGCGGCGATAGGCGGCGACCTGCTCGGCATTGGCGGCCATGATGCGTTGGAGCGCCGCGTGGTCGGCGGGGCCCCAGCCGGCGAGGTCGCCGCAGGCCAGCCGGGCCTCGGCGAGGCGGCGCCGCGCGATGCCGTCGCGGCTGGTTCCGTTGCTGGGCGGATTGGTGTTGCAGGCGATCTCGTACCACAGGGCGGCGCGGTCGCCGTCGAGCAGGGCGGCGGTAGCCTTGGGGGTGGCGCGCCCCACGCCGATATTGTAGCGCACCGAGGCGAGGCCAACCTCCTGATAGGAGCCGGCATAGGCCTCGGTCACGTCCTTGCTCCAGTCCCGCCGCAGCGCCTCGGCCAGGATGTCGCCTAACACCGCCCGGCGTGCCGCCGACCACTTGGCCTTGGTCTGGGCCTGGATGCGGGACTCGTCGAGGGTGAAGCCGAAGCGGTTGAGCGCGGGAGTCTCGTGGCCGGGGGCGAACGGCGGAATCAGGGCCTGCGCCTGATGTAGCGCGCCCTGATTCAGCGCCTGGAGGCACAGGGTCAGACGCTGCCACTCCTCGGCGGAGAAGCGATAGGGCCTGAGCGGATCGCCGCGGATCTCGCCGCCGATCTCGGCGGCGGGACGCAAGCTCCAGCTCCGGTCCTGGCCGATGACCGCCAGGGCGTTGCCGGCCCCCATGGTGGGGATGCCCTTGCCATCGGTGTAGATGCGGTCGACGGCGCCTTCGAAGGCCTTGAGATGGGTCCAGACCACCTGATCATAGGTGGCGGGGGGAATGGGGACGGGCGGCAGCATCCGTCCGGGTTGGGGATCGGTCATGATGATTCTTCCATGGGAAAGGCCCGCCTCCTTGCGGAGGCGGGCCTGATGGTCGAGTATTGGGGTGGGAGAGCACGCCGCAATTCGGTATTACGATACCGAATTAAGCGTTGACGGCCAGCTCCCCCGTCGATAACGTTTTCGGGACTTCCGGATCAGCAAATAAGAGGCGCAGATGGGCTACACCCTGGCAGAATTCCTGGCACATGCGATCGCACTCGAGCAGGAGGCCGCCGAGCGCTATCTCGAATTGGCCGACATGATGGAAGCGCACAACAATCTCGAGACCGCTTCGGTCTTCCGCGACATGGCGCGCTTTTCGACGCTGCACGGCGACGAGATCAAGCAGCGCTCCCGCGCCCTTGAACTGCCCAAGCTGCTGGCCTGGCAGTATCGCTGGAAGACCCCGCCGGAAGTGGGCGGCGACGACGGCATCCACTATCTGATGACGCCGTACCACGCGCTTCGCTATGCCCGCGACAACGAGATCCGGGGCATGGAGTACTACCGGGACGCCGCCGCCAAGAGCGCCGACAACGAGGTCAAGCGCCTGGGCACCGACTTCGCGAAGGAAGAGGCCGAGCATGTGGCCGCTCTCGACAAGTGGATCGAGAAGACGCCGCGCCCCTCCATCACCTGGGCCGAAGACGCCGATCCCGCCCAGTGTGTGGATTAACTCTTCAGGCCTGACTTGAACATGGCCAGCGGTCCCTCCGGCAGGGGGGCGCCGCTGGCCATGGCCTTGTCCTGGCTGCGCTTGACCACCGAGACGCCCAGCACCGCCAGGGCGATGCCCCAGATGGGCGAGGTGTTGACCAGGGCGGCGATGATGGCCGGCGCCTGGGAGGGCGTGGCGATGATCGCCCAGGATATGGCGCCCATGGTGGCGCTCCAGGTCAACGCCACCGCGTAGCCGAAGGTGGGGCGCCAGCGTCGCACATAGGCGTCGGAGCTGGCGGCCTCGGCCCGCATGGTGGCGTTGATCTCGGCCAGCTGACGCGATTCCTCCTGAACCAGGGACAGGTCGTGGGCCATCCAGGCCTGCTGGAGTTGCAGCGCCAGGGCGGGGTCGGCCTTGATGGCGGCCAAAGCGCTGTCGCCGGAGGCCGCGCCGGTGACATCCTTGGCCACCGCGACCACCTGGTCGGCGACCGAGGCGGCCTTGGACTGGTCGTCGCCGCTGATCCAGCGGATGATGCCCGGCACGAACTGGGCCAGGCCGAGGGCGAGGGTAATGGGGTCCATGACGGTTCTCCTTAAATATATCGATGGGTCGAAAAATCGACCCATCTCGGCGCCCCTCAGACGGCGGGCGGGCGCATCCGCGCCCTTGCCTTCCGCGCCATGTGGCGCGCCGGGCTTTGCCCGCAACTCCGAGTGGATGGATGTCCATCCACTCGTCGGGGTCATTTCAGGCAGCTCTGGCAGCCGTCCAGCTTGGCTTCGATGCGAACCAGATGCTCGGTCAGGCGCTGCTCCACATCCTTGAGGGTGGCGGTGGTGACGTAGCTCTTGGCCACTTCCAGCTTGTAGGCGGACAGGGCTTCGCGGCTCTGGCCGAGACCGACATCGAGGCGATGTTCCAGGCCGTCCATGCGGCGGTCGGCGTCCTGGCGGGCGCGCCACAGCATCAGCGCCATGCCGCCCAGGACGGGCAGCTCGACGACGGTGACCCACCAGGTAGGGTCGATGGCAAAGTGATCCATTTCGAGGGTTCTCCTAAAATTCAAAATCGGTTTCGGCGACCAGCGAATCGCCGCCGGGCCGCCAGCGAGGCCGGGCCGCCGTGACCACCGCCCGCGACAGCCGCACCGGCTGGGACAGCAGGCAGCCGGCGACGGCGTCGAGGCCGTCGTCGCGGCCCTTGCCGCCGGGTCGCCATTCGCGCATCTCGCCGATGAAGGGCGTGGTCCAGACGCTGCGATGGGCGTGCAGGGCGCCGGCGGCCAGCACCGCGTCGAAGGCGTCGACGATGCGCTGGTCCTTGGCCCGCTTGGAGATGGCTTCGACCACGGCGCAGGCGACGCCCGACCCTGCCAGTTCGCGCCGCAGCAGGCCGGGCAGGAAGCGGCCCAGCCCGTTGGTCTCCAGCGAGATCGCCGGCAGGTGAAGCTCGGCGACGAAGGTGGCGACCTGGCGGCAGAGCTGGGTCGCCTCGTCCACCTCGGTCCGCGCCGGGTCGTGTTCCACATAGCGGATCCGGTGCAGCCAGTAGGAGCCGTCCTCGTCGGTGAACACGGCGGCCACCACCGAGGAATCGCCCTTGCCGGGCGAGCCGTAGGAGGGGTCCCACCAGCACGCGGCCGAGACCAGCCGCCGGCCGCCCAGGGTCAGCAGCGGCACGCCGTTGCCCTCGGCATAGACCAGCTCGGCCTCGTAGAGGCGCATGCGGTCGGGGTCGAGGCGACCGTCGGCGATATTGACCGGCCGCAGCATCATCTGGCTGTCGAACTTGTTGGGGCCGGTGCGCTTGCGGATGGCGGCGATGCGTTCGGAGGGAAAGCGCTCGGGCCAGGCGCTGTGGCCTTCGCCATCGACCAGCGGCAGCTCCAGCCGGGCGAAGCCGTCGAGGAACGGCCGCGTCTCGCCGGTTTCCAGCCGGGGTTGCTCGGCATAGATGGTGTAGTAGCTGTGCGGCGTTCCCACGTAAAGCTGGGTGCCGCCCGGCACCATGACATAGTCGATCTCGGCCAGCCGCTCGCGCAGATCCACCCGCTTGGGGGCCGAGTCGCAGGTATTGGGCACTTCGACGTCGTCGCAGATGATGATCTCGGCCCGACTGCCGGTGATGTTGGCGCCGATGCCCTTGGCGACCATGGAGGGATCGCGCAGCTCGCCCGGCCGGTTGACGGTGAACTGATCCGCCGCCCACTGGTCGCGGCGCTTGGGTTTCAGGCCGGGGGTGGCCTCGGCGGTGACGTCGGTGTTGAGCACGGCCGAGCCCGACATGTCCTTGTACAACGCCATCAGCTTGATCTGGGTCGGGACGCTGGCCGGGGCGGGTGACAGGGCCGACGACAGAAGGGTCATGTTGGAGGTGCTCCCGGGGGAGGTTCCAATCTTGAACTCGACCTCGTACAGCCACACGCCGCTAGGGCACGTCCCTGAAACGCCAAGCATCCGCAGATATCGCCAGGGGCCGTAATTGGCCGCCACCGGGGTTGCGAGAGCACCACCACCATTTCCGTTGCCATTCCAGGTCCAGGTCGCCATATCCGACCAAGTGGAATTATCATTCGACCCCTGCCACTTGAATGTCCCGCCCGTCGCATATCCCGCCTGCCAGTAGGTCTTGATCTCGGTGAAATATTTCGCTGCGCCGGTCCCTAAATCGAACGTCAGTATCAGGCCGGTGCAGTCCGCCCCGCTCGTGATGGCTTGGGCGGCATCTCCGGTATTGCCGTTGACCAGCAGCGGTAGATTTGACCCGGATGACTGCCAATTTGCCCCGGATTTGCTGACGCCAATGGTAGCGGTTCGGTCTCCCGTACCGAGACTATTGGCGTAGCTGGTGGACGGAGCCGTCGGCGGGTTGTCGTAGTACTTGCCGCTCTCATAGGTCTGGCCGGTCGAATTGGCGCCGATGGTGTCGGTATTGAAGGCGTCGAAGCCACCGTTGCTGAAGGACCCCGCCGCCCAGGCGCCGTTGACGGCGTCCAGCAGGTAGTTCTGGATCACGTCCTGCTGCAACGCGGTGACATCGGTGGACGAGGGCAGGCCGGCCACCTTGCCGTCCACGTAGGCCTTGACCGCCTTTTGGGTCGCTACCCGGCTGTCCGAATTGGCGGCCAGGGCGGTGTCGGTGTCCGAGCTCAGCGTGGCGGCACTGCCCAGGCCGCTGACGGCGACGGTCAGGGTCTCGTTGCCGCCGCCATTGCCCTTGGTCAGGGTGATATTGGTTCCGGCCAGCAGCTTGCTCTGGAGAAAGTTGCCGGTGGTGTCGGTGGCGCTGATCTTGACAGCGCCGCCCGAGGCCGCCGCCTGCGCCTGACTGGCATAGGTCTGGGCCGAGCCGGCGGATATGGCGGCGGCCGTGGCGCTGGTGGCGGCGTTGGCCGCCTGGGTGGTGGCGGTGCCGGCGCTGGCGGCTGCCAACCCCGCCTGAGTCGTCGCGGTGGTTGCACTGTTGGCGGCCGAGGTGGCGCTGGTCGCCGCGCTGGTCGCCTGGGTCGCGGCCGATGACGCGGCGGTGCCGGCACTGATGTCGGAGCCGTGAGCAGTGGCGGCGGCGGCCGTGGCGGCGGTTTCGCTGGCCGAGGCGTTGGCGGCCGAGGTGGCGGCGGCGTTGGCGGCGCTCGACGCGGTCGAGGCCGAGCCCAGGGCGGACAACTCGCTGACATGGGCCGAACCGGCGGATGCGGCCGCCGCTGTGGCGCTGGCGGCGGCATCGGTCGCCGAAGCCGCCGCGGAGGATTGGCTGAGGGCGGCATTGGTGGCCTGGGCGGTGGCGCCGGCCAGGATCTGATCGGTATCGCCGGCCGAGTTCTCCAGGCCGGTGGCGGTGGCGTTCCATTTGATCGCCCGCCCGGCCGAGGGTTCGGGCAGGGTGAGGTCGGCGCCATTGGCGCTGAGGAACGAGCGTTTGACCGCGCGGCCGGCATCGTCGGCCACCTGCTGGAGGGCGGCGGTCTGGTAATCCAATTCGTCGTTGAGGAGCTTGGCGCGGATGATGCCGTCCTCCTGGTAGTCGCTGGTCCGCGCGATGGCCAGCCGGCGCCGCAGGGTCACCAGCGCGCCATTAGCCGGCGGGATGGTGAACAGCACCGTTCCGCCGCCGGAAATGCCGATTCCCGAGATGGTGTAGGCGGAGTCGGGCTGCTGGGCGTTGTCCAGCCAGACCTCCATGTCGGCGGCGGCGAAGATGGGGAACAGAAAGGTGAAGGCGGTCTGGCTGCCATTGGCCACGTACTGGACGCGTGGCGTGACATCGCCGACCTGGATGTGGTCTGCCATGATGGTGTTCCTTGGCTGGCGTTTGAGACAACTCACGGTGGAGCGAAGCGACTATGCCCGTTGAGGGCGCGCGCCTCGTGGCGCGAAAGCCAAGCGGGCGGAGGCCCGCGCCGGCGATTGAGGACAAATGAAGACTCTAATCGGCCAGCTTCATCTCGGTGGCGACCGACAGCACGGTGCAGGGCATGGGCACATCCTGCGAGATCCGCCACAGCGGCTGCATGACGTTGCGGCTCCAGCCGATGGCTCTGACCTTGACGTCACCGGAAAAGGCCGGCGGCTCGGCGCCGAAACGGTCGTCGCCAAAGCGGCGGAACGGGATCGGAGTGGGCCCCCGGCCGGTGTCGATGTGCAGCGCCTTGGTGTCGAGGACGCGGAAATGGGCCAGGACCATGCGGACCAACTGGCCGGGCGCCAGCGGCTGGCCCACTGCGGCGACCGGCGGCAGCGGCTCGATCTCGTGGGCATAGGCCAAGCCGGCCTGGATGGTGGACGCCGGCTGGGCCAGGGTGACATGGCCGGACGCCACCGTCAGGTCGGCGACGGCGCCGCCATCGGCCAGGACGCGCACCGAGCGGCCTTCCAGGTGGTCCAGCCCGCTCCACGACATGGTGGGCGGAGTCCGCGTCCCGGTCAGGGCGCAATCGAGGTTGAAGCCGTCGTCGAAGCATTCGATGAAGATCTGGCCCTGGCGCTCGACCAGAACGAAGACGGCGCCCTCCACCGCGGCGACCGCCAGGAAACGGCCATCGGTTTCGAACACCGTCCAGGCCGTTACCTTCTCGGCGCGATAGATGGTCAGGGTCGCCAGCGTTCCGTCGCTCATCACCACATGGAACAGGCGGTGGACGGCGTCGTAATCCTGGTCCAGCGGTCCGTTCATGACGTGCTTGGCGATCATGGCCAGATCGTGGACCTGATAGGCCTGCTCCACGTCGGTGTAGAGGAACTCGCACAGGTCGCGGCCGTTGCGCGACACGAAATGGGTGGCGCCGTCCACGTCGCGGGGCGGCACCATGCGGTCCACCGGCGAGCCGATGCGGGTCTGGCGGGTGACCTGAATGGCGGTGGGGGTCAGTGGCGTGCCGGTGACCATGTATTCGGCGCCGGAGGTGAAGACCTGGAGGTGGCGGCCGGAGAACACGGCGCGGATGGCGTTGACCTGGTCGGACAGCATGGAGAACTCGATGCTCTCGTCGTCCAAGCCGGTGCCGAGATCGAAATTGAACAGGTCCATGGACTTCGACAGCCACAGCCGGTTGGGCAGGTCGCGGCTGCCGCCGATCACCAGGCGGCCCTGGTGGAAGCACACCGTGACCGGCCAGCCGCGCAGGACCGAGAAGGACTGCTCCTCCCAATCCTTGGTGGTGGCGGTCGAGGTCAGGGTCTGCTTGACGTCGGCGGTGGCCTGGGTCGGCGAGGTCACGGCGGTGACCAGCACCTGCTTGCCGCCCAGACGCAGGCGCAACCCCACATGGCCGGCCTGGAACACGGCGGCCGAGGCGGTCAGGGTGATGGTGCCGCTGGTGGCGTTGGGGGTCAGGGTCACGCTGTCGTCGGCGAATTTGTGGTGGGGCAGGTAGACGACGTCGTCCTCCTCGTAGAACGACCACTCCGCCATGCTCCAGGAATCGGCTCCGGTGCGGGTGATCTTGCGCGGCGGCACGTCGGGATGGGTCACCAGCAAGGTGTCGGCGCTTTGGGTCCAGGCGATCTGGGGGATCTGGGCGGCGGTCCAGGGCGTGTCGAGGCCGGCGACCCGAACGTCGTCGGCGTAGATGTCGAGATGCTGGTCGGTCACCACCATCAGGTAGGTCTGCTGGGTGTTGAACTCGAAGGCGATCAGCCGGCCGGGCCCCCGCGCCGTGTCGACGAAGCGGAGGCCGGCGCGGCGGCTGACGCCGCCGGTCGGCGCGATGACCACGTTGCGCAGGCGCACGGCGCCGTTGGCGAAGGCGGTCAGGTCGCCGCGTCCCATCAGGGCGAGATCCAGTTCGCCGGCGACGAAGCTGGTCTTGTTGAGGACGAGCAAGCCATTCATGACCGGACCTCCACCAGCGGGAAATCGGTGATGGCCGGCGGCGTGTGCTGCTGGCCGTCGATCAGCTTGGCGCGGCGGAACTCGTCCTCGGCCAGGCGGAACAGGAACTGGGCACGGGTGGTGCTTTCGGTGACGGGAATGCAGAACTCGGCGGTCAGCCGCGCGATCAGCATCTGGGCGAAGAACGGCGGAAAGGCGCTCTCGTCCGGGCGAAAGACATAGGTCAGCACCACCGCGTCGGAATTGCACAGCAGGCGACTTTCGCTGATGCGGTAGGTCAGTCCCTGGCCACGGCCGGCGGGACCGGCCGACAGCACCCGCAGGAAATCGGCGGGCAGCTGGTAGGCGTAGGAATAATCGGCCAGCGGCTCGCCGGCCAGACGCGGCAGGGTGGCCTGGGCGGTGGCGAAGCTCCACGGATGCGACGACAGCACCGCGTCGCGCAACGGCGGATACAGGTTGACCGCCACCTCCGACTCGGCGGTGCCTTCGTCGAAGCTGGCGATGGTGGTGGCGCCGATACGCAGCAGCGCGCGCGAGCACAAGGCGATGGCGGACAGGGCCATGGCGGTTCTCCTGGGGATGAAAGGGGAAACGGAGCGAAGCGACTAGCCCGTTGAGGGCGCGCGCCACATGGCGCGGGAGCCGTGCCGCCCCGCAGGGGCAAACGACGCCCGTAGGGCGGCCCGGAGTAAATACGAAGGGTGGGCGAAGCCCACTAGCCCACGGATGTGGGCGCCCGGCGATTGAGGGCGCGAATAAACTCTATCCATTCCCCGCCCCCGCAGCGGAGAGGGCACGCGCGGGGGCGGGGCGGCGGCCAGCGCTCGTGGGCGAGATGAGGGGACAATCTCGCCACAGCGCCGGGGCCGATGGGAAAAGGGATCAAGGAAAGGAATGGGTTCCCCCGGCCGAAGCCGGGGGAGGAGACAGGGTCAGCGGGTATCGGTGGCGCTGATCTGGGTCATGTCGTTGACATCGACGATGCCGCCGGCATTGGTCGAGACCAGGAACAGGCCACCCTTCAGGGTGCCGGCGGTATCGACGTTGGCGACGATGATGTCGCCCGGCCGCAACATGGTCGAGGCGGCGTTGAAATAGCCGGTGGTGTCGACGGTGTTGGAGGAATCGGCGGTGGTGTAATGCCACAGCGTGAAGCCGTTGGCATAGGCCAACACGCTGAGGTCCTTGGACTGATAGGCCATGGAAGCCTCCCTAGGGTTCGAGGCAGCGCATGCTGACGACGCCGGCGGCGTCGACCAAGGTGCTGCCCTGGGACATGAAGTTGTTGCCGCAAGGACTATTTTCTATATATATTCCAACGACTTAACGGCTATAGCGTTATATGCAAAAATATGCAATACTCATTTGCATATCGCACCCCCAATGGAATGGAAGGGGAACGCAATGGCTGGATTTTCAATGATTGACCCCCACCATTTTTTGGAAGGGGCGATTGTAATATTCAAGCGAGCACACGCAAAAAAACCCATCTGGAACGCAAGGTTCAAGATGGGAGCGAACAAGTATGAGTTCAAATCACTCAAAACAGTCAGTTATTCTGAGGCAATAGAAATTGCACACGACCACTATTTCAATGTTGTAAAGCAGATTGCTGAAGCAGCCGCCATCAATCCTCTTTCAGAAATAGTCAATAAGTATAGAAAGCACTTGGAGGTTCAGGTCGAGAATAGCCAATTCTCCAAATATATGTTCAAGGCAACAAAAGTTGCCTTGTCCCACTGGGATAAATACTGCGGAAATGTGGCTATATCAGCCATCGGGGAATCCGAATTGGAGCAATATGTTGTTTGGCGGAACAGGGCGTTCCGCCAGACAAGCCACATAAATGCTCAAAAAGATGGGGCTACATTGTCCCACAACACACTCAGATTCGAATATGGTGTAATAAAGAGATTATTTATATGGGCTAAATTAAAGGGATATATAACAGCAAGACCTGACTGGGAATATAAAGTTAGAAAATATGGAAATAACAAGCGTCCAGCAATGACATCAAATGAAATAGATAGAGTTCTCGACTACTTAACTAAAAAGATAGCCAGTGCGAATGATGGAAAAATTAAATATGCCCGCAATAACTTGTATTATTATATAAGATTTATGATATACAGTGGTCTTCGGATAAATGAAGCAAGAAACATTAAATGGCATCACATTCGAAAAATTGTAGATGGCAGTGGAACGGAAAACTATTCCATTAAAGTGACCGTGTCGAAAACGAAGCCAAGAGAAGTCATCCCATTCAGAGAAATAGTTCAAGTCATTGATGAAATGAAATTAAAGGAACGCAACACCAAGGCGGATGATTGGGTTTTTTCGAACTGGGATGGAAGTCAGTGGAAACATCCATACAGATATTTCTCAGAAACACTTCAAAATATGAAAATGACAAGGAATGCAGATGGGAAAGTGCTTTCCACCTATTGCCTTCGCCACACATATGCAACTGAATATATCAGGAACAGCACAACACCAGACTGGCTAATGTTGGCTGAAAATATGGGAACCAGTGTGAAAATGTTGCAAGACCACTACTCTGATATCAAGCCTCTGCACAAGGCGACTGAACTCGGAAGAGGTGGTATTGGAAACACTGTCTCTGACGAAATGCAAAAAATTATGAGGGGATTTAGAGGAAAATGAACCCCCCCTAAATCCACGAGGTGACCTTCTTCTGGTTTGGGATTTTCCCATCTGGGTATTTCACCATCATCTGCATCTTGCGAACCAACTGCTGAAGTGCTTCCCGAATTGTCGCAGCAGTAGCCCACTCCCCCTGCTCAACCTCACCACGAAGGGCTCGGGTTTCAAATTCATCCAATTCATCTGAGATTTTCAGCGTCATTCTGGCTATGGCGTCCAACGACGGTTCCAAGCCTCGTGCCCGCAATACCGACACATATGAAGACTGCTTCCCGAAATATGAACTCAATGCCGTGTCGCTGATTTTTTTGGCACTTTTCAAGTTTTCAACGATATCTTCCCAATCAATTCGATTGGCATCCTCAAATTTCTTTTTTGATTGGTAGTAGTGCTTGAGGAAGAATGGGCTTTCAACAAATTCAAGGGAGCCATCTTCTGGTTTTTGGCGGTATAGCCTATCGTGTATAGTGTCATAAGAATCATCATAATTTTTCATTTTCTAAATCTCCTTCTGGGTTAGCAGTTTCGTCAAATTATTTATCAATTTATTCCATAAC
>NZ_CAINTR010000168.1 GCF_903853455.1 uncultured Magnetospirillum sp. | reverse complement strand
TAACGGCGGCCGTCAAAGCGAAACGCCCGAGCGTATGATGGCGGGGACAATCGATTCGGAGCGCAGCGACTGGCGCGTTGAGCGCCCGCGCCATCGTTGGCGCGAAAGCCAAGGTGGCGGAGCCGCCGCCCGGCGCCTGAGGGACAACAAATGACCGACCTCCAGAGCCGCTGGCTGGGGCGGGTGCAGACCGAGATCGGCGTGCTGTCCACCAACCTGATGCTGGTCGAGATCCAGCGTGATTCCCTGGCGGCCAAGGTCGCGGCCGATGCCGAGCTGATCGAAGCCCTGAAGGCGCGCTGCCAGTCGGCGGAGGATGCCAACCGGGAGCTGAAGGCGAGGCTGCGGCCCGAGGTCAAGGCGAGGAAAACCCGTGGCGCGCACCCAGTTCAACCCACTTGACCAGACCGTCGCGACCTCGGCCGCGGCGGTCAATCCGGTCTCGGCCTCCAACACGACGGCTGACAACACCTTCGTCGCCCTGACGGTGCCCGCAGGTGAGATCGCCGGGGCCTGCTATTCGATCAAGGCCTACGGCTCGGGCACCGGGGCACAGGGGACGACGCTCACCTTCTGGATCGCCATCAACGGCGGCAAGGCGGTGAGTATCCCGCTGATACTCGCCAACACCTTCGTCTCCGGCAGCCCGATCCTGTGGTCGCTGGAGGCGATGGTCACCCTCGGCGGCACCGGTGCCACGGCCAGCATCCGAGTCGATGGCGAGTTGCTGTGGACCATCAACGTCAATACCGGCCATGCCAGCGGCGCGGCGACCGTCAACCAGGGTTCCGCCTGGACCATCGCCGCCGGTTGCACCATGGGCACGGCCGCCGCCAACACCGGCGTCACCTGTAACCAGGCGCTGATCCGGAGATTCTGAGCATGGGCGACACCATCGAAATCAAGGTCGATGGGCTCAAGGAACTGGAGCAGGACCTGCTCGAACTGCCCGACCGGATCGCCGGCCGGGTGCTGCAATCGGCACTCACCTCGGCGGCATTGCCCATCGTCACCGAGGCCCGGACCAAGGTGCCACTCGCCCATGGGGCATATCGGCTCTACGGCGGCGGCAAGGCCGATCCCGGCTGGCTGCGCGACCGCATCGTCCGCAAGAAGGTCAAGGGCGGCGGCAACAGCGCCGAGGTGATCGTCACCATCAAGGACCGGCGCCAGTCCTACTTCTGGAAGTTCATCGAGTTCGGCACCTCGAAGATGGCGGCCCATCCGTTCATGCGCCCGGCCTTCGAGGCCAAGGTCGCCGAGGCAGTGGATCGGTTCAGTGATCGCCTCAAGGCCGGCATCGCGTCGGCGGTGACCAAGCTGAAGTTCACCCCATGAACCATGATGCCGATCTCGCCGCAGTTCTGAAACTCGCCCCGATGCTGGCCGGCATTCCCATCCGCCCCGACATCGCCGACGAGGGCGAGGACGCCCCCTACATCGTCTTCGCCGAGATCGCGATGCAGGACGGCGCCTACACGCTTACCGGCGAATCATCGCTGGTGCCCGCCCGCTACCAGATCGACGTCTATGCGCCGACCCGGGCCGAGGCCAACGCGCTGGCCGGGGCGGTGGCCGACGCTGTCGCCCAAGCCTTCGGCGGCACGCTGCTGAACCGCCAGGGCCTGTTCGAGCCGGACACCAGGCTGCGCCGCGTCCTCCTCGATCTTTCCATCTGGTTCGATAACCCATGAGGATTTCGCCATGAGCCACGCGCTGAGAAGCCAGAACTCCACCATCGCCTGGGGAGGGCCGGCCCCGGTGGTCGATCCGCTCACCACCACCGCCATCACCACCGCCGCCGGCACCACCACCTGGGGGACGCTGGAAGAAGCGGTGGAGATCAAGCCCAGCGGCCAGAAGGTCGACGAGATCGACGTCACCCACCTCCAGTCGCTGGCCAAGGAGTTCGTCCTGGGGCTGGAGGATTCCGGCTCCATCGACATCACCATGAATTTCACCGGCGGCAAGAACCAGCAGCAGATGTTCGTCGAGAAGGCCAACAAGAGCCTGTCGCTCTACCAGATCACCCTCGG
>NZ_CAINTR010000167.1 GCF_903853455.1 uncultured Magnetospirillum sp. | reverse complement strand
GGGGCCGTTTGTCATGCCGCCGCCCGCTGGGGCCGGTCTCCAGTCGGGGCTCCGC
Source organism: uncultured Magnetospirillum sp. (assembly GCF_903853455.1). Taxonomy (GTDB): domain Bacteria; phylum Pseudomonadota; class Alphaproteobacteria; order Rhodospirillales; family Magnetospirillaceae; genus Phaeospirillum. Next base: position 9,958 of record NZ_CAINTR010000167.1, on the reverse strand, counting down.
CCCTCCTTACGTCCGGCCCCAGCGGGCAATCATACCGGCCATCATAGTTGTCGCTCAACCGGCCAAGATAATTGTCGGCGGCGATTCATCCCGACCATATGGGGTTGTCGGGCTGGCTGTGCCAGCGCCTCGGCATCGAACTGACCGCCTCGCTGCGGGAATGGCTGTTCGGCCGTATGCTGTGGCTGGAAGACAGCGAGGAATTCACCGCCAACCAGGTTGCCTATTACCGTCGCATCGGCTTCGACGCCGAGCAGTTGGAAGGAGTGCGGAGCAGGGGCAACACCTATCGCGCCCGCATCGACGTCATTCCGGTTCGGGTGGTGGGAATCCGCCACGGCGACACGCTGGAGATCGGCGGTCGCCAGTGGCGCGTGATCGAGGGGGGCGGTCATTCGCCCGAGCACGCCTGCCTGTATTGCGCCGAAGCCGGCATCCTGATCTCCGGCGACCAAGTCCTGCCGCGCATCAGCCCTATCGTCGGGGTCTGGCCGCAGCAACCCGAGGCCGAGCCGCTGTCGCTGTTCCTCGATGCGCTGACGCGGTTGCGGGACCTTCCCGCCGACACCTTGGTGCTGCCGTCGCACGGCCTGCCGTTCACGGGACTGCACACCCGCATCGACGAGTTGCTGGCGCATCATGCCGAGCGGTTGGAGCGCACCCTGTCGGCCTGCGCCGAGTCGGCCACGGCGCTTCAGGTCCTGCGGGCGTTGTTCAAACGGGAACTGGATGCCCACCAGTTGGGATTCGCCACCGGCGAGACCCTGGCCCATCTGCATCATCTGATGAAGCGGGGAAGCGTGGCGCGGGACTTGGCCGCCGACGGAATCTGGCGTTACCGCAAAGTCGTCTAGCCTACTGCGCCGCGCAGGCGCCCTGGGGCTCGCAATACAGGCCGTACAGGGTGTTGATCACCGCGCTGGCCTCGGCTCCGGCCAGCGAATAGAAGATGGTCTGAGCCTGGCGGCGGGTCTGGACCAGGGTGTCGCGGCGCAGGCGCGCCAGATGCTGCGACAGGGCGGACTGGCTGAGGCCGATGATCCGCTCCAATTCTCCCACCGATTTCTCGCCGTGGAGAAGCTGGCACAGGATCATCAGGCGATGCTCGTTGCTCATGGCCTTGAGGAGGGCGCTTGCCCGACGGGCGCTGTCCTGCAGTTTCTCAAGTTCCATGATCATCACCTCTCCATCCGACGCGGCACATATATCATAACACTCATCCAATATATTTCAATCTTTGCACAGCCCAGCCATGCAATTTCCTGCGCGGCGCCGCTATATACACACAAAAATAAGTGTTATTTATGAACAAAGGCCTCGCGAGGCCGGAAAATTCCGGTCTCAGGCGAGGGCGGCGGTGCGGGCTTCTCCGAGAGCGGCCAAGGCGGTGGCGACGATTCCTGAGGCGTTGAGGCCGATCGTCTCGTACTGAACGTTGGGGGCGTCGTGCTCGACGAAGTAGTCGGGCAACGTCAGCGTCCGGACCTTGAGGCCCCGGTCGAGGGCCCCGCTGGCCGCCAGCAACTGCAGCACATGGCCGCCGAAGCCGCCGACCGAGCCTTCCTCGATGGTGATCAGCACGTCGTGGTCGCGGGCGAGGCGCAGGATCAGCTCCTCGTCCAACGGCTTCATGAAGCGGGCATCGGCCACGGTGGGAGTGATGCCGCGCAGAGCCAATTCGTCGGCGGCCTTGAGCGACTCGGACAGACGGGTTCCCAGCGACAGGATGGCGACCCGGCTGCCCTCGCGCAGGACGCGGCCCTTGCCGATGGGCAGGACACTGCCGCGCTCGGGGAGTTCGACGCCGACGCCTTCGCCGCGCGGATAGCGGAAAGCCGACGGGCCATCGTTGATGGAGACGGACGTGGCCACCGCGTGCATCAACTCGGCTTCGTCCGAGGGGCACATGATGACGATGCCGGGCAGGCAGCCGAGGAAGGCCATGTCATAGGCGCCGGCATGGGTGGCGCCGTCGGCGCCCACCAGTCCGGCGCGGTCGATGGCGAAGCGCACCGGCAGGTGTTGCAGCACCACGTCATGCTGCACCTGATCGTAGGCGCGTTGCAGGAACGAGGAGTAGATGGCGCAAAACGGCTTGAATCCTTCACAGGCCAATCCGGCGGAGAAGGTCACGGCGTGCTGCTCGGCGATGCCGACGTCGAAGCACCGGGCCGGGAAACGGTCGCCGAACTTGTCCAGTCCGGTGCCGGCCGGCATGGCGGCGGTGACGGCGACGATACGGTCGTCATGCTCGGCCTCGGCCAACAGGGCCTTGGCGAAGACGGCGGTGTAGGAGGGGGCGTTGGCCTTGGGCTTGTCCAGGGCGCCGGTGACCACGTCGAAGCGTCCGACGCCATGATATTTGTCGGCGGCGGCTTCGGCCGGCGGATAGCCGCGGCCCTTCTTGGTCACCACATGGATCAGCACCGGGCGGGTGGTGTCTTCCGAGTCGCGGACGTTCTTCAGCACCGGCAGCAGATGCTCGAAATTATGGCCGTCGATGGGGCCGATGTAATAAAAGCCCATCTCCTCGAACAGGGTTCCGCCACCCGACACCATGCCGCGGGCGTATTCCTCGGCGCGTCCGACGGCGCGCTCCAGCGGCGGCGGCAGCAGATGCGCCAGATCCTTGGCCAGATGACGCAGCGAATGATAGGACGGCGACGACAGCAGCCGCGACAGATAGGCGCTCATGGCGCCCACCGGCGGCGCGATGGACATGTCGTTGTCGTTGAGGATGACGATCAGGCGCGAGCCCAGCGCGCCGGCATTGTTCATGGCCTCGTAGGCCTGGCCGGCGCTCATGGCGCCATCGCCGATCACCGCGATGACGTTGAAGTCGTCGCCCTTGAGGTCGCGACCCGCCGCCATGCCCAGCGCGGACGAGATGGAGGTGGAGCTGTGGCCGGCGCCGAACGGATCGTATTCGCTTTCCGAACGGCGGGTGAAGCCCGACAGGCCGCCGCCCTGGCGCATGGTGCGCATGCGGTCGCGCCGGCCGGTCAGAATCTTGTGGGGATAGGCCTGATGGCCCACGTCCCAGATCAGCTTGTCGCGCGGCGTGTCGAAGACGTGGTGCAAGGCCACCGTCAGTTCGGCGACGCCGAGACCGGCCCCGAGATGGCCGCCGGTGAACGACACCGACTGGATCATTTCCTGGCGAACTTCGTAGGTCAGCTGCTCCAACTCCTCGAGGGAGAAGTCGCGGAAATCGGCCGGGCCGGAAATGCGATCCAGCAGGGGCGCCTTGGGCTTGGAAGGAGGACGGGTCATGAGTCTTTGATGCCTTACGAACGGCGCTGGACGACATAGCGGGCGACATCCCGCATCAGGTCGGCTTTTTCACCGAAGGGATCGAGATGGCGGCAGGCTTGGTCGGCCAGCATGTCAGCCTGGGAACGGGCCCGGTCAAGACCCAGAAGGGAGACGAACGTCGCCTTGCCGGCGTCGGCGTCCTTGCCGACCTTCTTGCCGACCTCGGCCGCGTCGCCTTCCACATCCAAGATGTCGTCGGCGATCTGGAAGGCCAGACCGAGGTCGTGGGCGTAATTGCGCAGCGCCAGCCGAAGCTCGCCATGGGCCTTGCCCATGACCGCGCCGGCCTCGCAGGAGAACGAGAACAGCCGCCCGGTCTTCATCTGCTGCAACCGGGTGATGCCGGCGACGTCGAGGTCGAGCAGGTGGGCCTGCAGGTCGATCATCTGGCCGCCGACCATGCCCTGGCCGCCGGAGGCGTGGGCGAGATCGGACACCAACTCGCAGCGGACCAGCGGATCGGCGTGGGTCGCCGGATTGGCCAGCACCTCGAACGCCTTGGTCAGCAACGCGTCGCCAGCCAGCAGGGCGGTCGATTCGTCGAATTTCCGGTGGCAGGTGGGGCGGCCGCGGCGGAGGTCGTCGTCGTCCATGCAGGGCAGGTCGTCATGGACCAGCGAATAGCAATGGACCATCTCGATGGCGCAGGCGACGCGCAGGGCCGCGCTTTCGGCCACGTTGAACAGGCTGGCCGACTGCATCACCAGAAAAGGGCGCAGCCGCTTGCCGCCATCCAGGCTGGCATAGCGCATGGCTTCATGCACGCGGACGTCGGGACCGTCGGACAGGGGCAGCAGGTGGTCCAGTTCGGCGTTCACCGCCCGACTGGTTACGGTCAGGGCGTCGGCGAGGCGGGGAGAAAGCGGAGTTTTGCTCAAGGGTGTCACTCGGTTGTGGATCAGGTAATGTCCGTGGCCGCGATGGCCACGCTTCCGTCTGGGCCCAATACGATGCGGTCGACCTTGGCCCGCGCCTCTTCCAGCTTGGTCGCGCAGTGCCTTTTCAACTGGGCGCCACGTTCGTAGGCGACGATGGCATCGTCAAGCTTGCCTCGGCCCTCTTCCAGTTGGCGCACGATGCGGTCCAATTCGGCAAGGGCGTCCTCGAAGCTCAAGGCGGCGATGTCAGGCGGCAGGTCTGCCATGATTCCGTTTGTCTAGGTGTCGGGGTCCGACGAAGCGCGGAAGTTTACGGGGGCGATGCGAGGATAGCAAGCTCGCTTGAACGTTTCACAGCCCCATCAGGGCGCGAACATGTTCCCGCACGCTCGCCGCAAGCGCTCTAAGGTCGTAGCCGCCCTCCAGGACCGATACAACCCGGTTGTCGGCATAGTCCTCGGCAACCTGTAAAAGTTGACGTGTGGCCCAGCCGAAATCGGCGGTGGTCAGCCGCAGATGCGCCAGCGGATCGGCGGCATGGGCGTCGAACCCGGCGGAGATGATCAGGAAGTCGGGCTGGAACTCGCGCAGCCGGGGAATCAGCACGTCGCCGAACGCCATGCGGAAATCGGCCGAGTTGGTGCCGGCCGGCAGCGGGATGTTGACCATGATGCCCTTGCCACCGGTTTCCTCGGTGAAGCCGGTATTGGGGTAGGCGTTCTCCTGATGGGTCGAGGCGTAGAAGGTGCCTTCCTCATCCCACAGGATATGCTGGGTGCCGTTGCCGTGATGAACGTCGAAGTCCACGACCGCCACCCGCTTGAACCCGTGGGCGTCGCGGGCGTGCAGGGCTCCGACGGCGGCGTTGTTGAAAAAGCAGAAGCCCATGGCGGTTTCGCGCTCGGCGTGGTGCCCCGGCGGGCGCACGGCGCAAAAGCAGTTGCGAACCTGCTTGGCCGCCACCGCGTCCACCGCCGCGACCACGGCGCCGGCGGCGCGCAACGCGGCTTCGCCGGAATAGCGCGACAGAATGGTGTCGGGATCGAGATGGTGGTGGCTGTCGGTGGTGGGCACCGAGTCCAGCACATGATCGATATGGCTGAGCGGGTGGGCCCGCATCAGTTGTTCCATGGTGGCGTGCGGCGCTTCGTCGCGCAGCAGCATCATGAACTCCTCGCTTTCCAGCGCAGCGAGGACCGCCTTGATTCGATCCGCACACTCGGGATGGTAGTCGCCTGTATCGTGCTGAATGCAGACGGGGTGCGTAAACAGGAGGGTGGTCATTCTGTCTCGGGCGTCCCGGTTTGTATTAATTTTGTGTATTCTCCGGGAAGGCAGGCACAATTTCCATCTCGAATTTTACAAGAGGTCAGATTGATGAGCGCGAAGATGCGCGTGGATCAGCTTTTGGTGGATCGTGGCCTGGTGGAAAGCCGTTCGCGCGCCCAGGCGCTGGTGATGGCGGGACTGGTGTATTCGGGCGACCGCCGCATCGACAAGCCGGGTACCGCCATGGCCGAGGACTGCCGGCTGGAACTGAAAGGCCAGGACCATCCCTGGGTGTCGCGCGGCGGCCTGAAGCTGGTCAAGGCGCTGGATGCCTTCGCCATCGATCCGGCCGGGCTGGTGGCTATCGACGTGGGCGCCTCCACCGGTGGCTTCACCGACGTGTTGCTGACCAAGGGAGCGGCGCGAGTCTACGCCGTCGACGTGGGGCACGGACAACTGGCGTGGAAGCTGCGGGTCGATCCGCGCGTGGTGGTGCTGGAGCGCACCAATGCCCGCTATCTGACGTCGGAGCAGATTCCCGAGGCGGTGGACATGGTGGTGTGCGACGCCAGCTTCATCGGGTTGGAGACGGTGCTGCCGGCCGCCATGGCGCTGGTTCGGCCCGGCGGCGTGCTGGCGGCGCTGATCAAGCCGCAATTCGAGGTGGGCAAGGGCCGCGTCGGCAAAGGCGGCGTGGTGCGCGAGCCGGAGCTGCATGCCGAGGTCTGCGAGCGCATCCGGACTTGGCTGGCCTCCCAGCCCGGCTGGAGCGTTCTCGGCGTGACCGAAAGCCCGATCCGGGGGCCGGAGGGCAACGTGGAATTTCTGATCGTCGGGCAATATCATCCGATGGTATGACCACGGCGCGGTGTCATGAAATTTCCATCCTTCGACCGGTGCGTGGTGGATAGGATACCGTCGTTTCGGATCGTCTGCCGGGGGAGAGACCTGATGCCGCGTTCATTGCTTGCCGCCACCGTCCTGGTCGGCGCTGTCGCCGTCGCCGCGCCTGTCGCCCAGGCGGCACCGCCCGCCGGGCTGGACAAGATCAACCACATCGTCGTGATCTATCTGGAAAACCGCAGCTTCGACAACATGTTCGGCCGCTTTCCCGGCGCCAACGGCCTTGATCAGGCCAAGTCGGCCGCCGTCCAGTTGGACAAGGATGGCAAGCCCTACGCGGTGCTGTCGCCCATCCTGGACGACAAGACCAAGCAGCCCGATCCGCGCTTTCCCTCCGATCTCGCCAATGCGCCGTTCGATGTGGGTCAGTACGTCAAGCTGACCGAGAAGCACCGCGATCTGGTCCACCGCTTCTACCAGAACCAGGAGCAGATCGACGGCGGCAAGAACGACAAGTTCGCCGCCTGGTCCGACGCCGGCGGTTTGGTGCTGGGCACCTACGACACCTCCGGCACCAAGATGTGGACGCTGGCCCAGGAATTCACCCTGGCCGACAATTTCTTCCAGGCGGCGTTCGGTGGGTCGTTCCTGAACCATGTCTGGCTGATTTGCGCCTGCACGCCCAAATACGACACTGCGCCCGCCTCCATCCGAGCCCAGCTCGACGCCGACGGCCATCTGGTCAAGGACGGGGCGGTGACCCCGGACGGCTATGCCGTCAACACCATCTATTCGTTCTATCCGCCCTATCCGGCGGCGGCGACCGATATCGCCAAGCGCCTGCCGCCGATCACCGACGCCAATATCGGCGACCGCCTCAGCGAGAAGAAGATCTCTTGGGCGTGGTATTCCGGGGGCTATGCCGCCGCCATGGACGGCCGCAACGAAGGCAACTTCCAGTACCACCACCAGCCCTTCGCCTATTTCGCCAGCACCGCCGAGGGCACCAAGGCCAAGGCCGAGCACTTGAAGGACGAAGCCGAGTTGTTCAAGGCGGTGGCCAAGGGCAAGCTGGAGACGGTGACGTTCTACAAGCCGGTGGGGGACGAGAACCAGCATCCGGGCTATGCCGACATTGCCAGCGGCGACGCCAAGGCCGCCGGCCTGATCGACGCCATTCGCAAGGGGCCGCTGTGGAAGGATACCGCCATCGTCGTCACCTATGACGAGAACGGCGGTTTCTGGGATCACGTGGCGCCGCCCAAGGCCGACCGCTGGGGGCCCGGCACCCGCGTTCCCGCCATCGTGATCTCGCCCTATGCCAAGCGCGGCTTCGTCGACCATACCGCCTACGACACCACCGCGATCCTCAAGCTGATCGAGACCCGTTACGGCCTCAAGCCGCTGGCCGAGCGCGACGCCCGTTCCGCCGATCTGACCAACGCCTTCGACTTCAAGGCGAAGACGAGGTAATCAGGCGGAGCGGCTGCTCCAGCCGCTCCAGCTTGGTTGCCAGGATGGCGTGGGTGGCGATCAAGTCGCCCCTGGCGGCGGCGCGGGCCTCGGCCAGCAGGCGCAGACCGTCGGCCGGACGGTCCTCGGCCAGGGCGGCGAGAATGCCCCGGTGCAGGGAATCGAGGAGGGCCAGCGTCTCGCGCGGGCCGCTCCACAGGGTGTGGGTGCGGACCGGCGTGGTCCGCCCTTTCACCAGCACCTCATCCAGCACCAGCCACGGCAGATCGGGCGATGCCATCCGGGTGGGGTCGGCGGCGACCAGGCTGACGCCGTAGGTCTTGGTCTGGCCTTCCATGCGCGACGCCACGTTGACCGCGTCGCCCACCACCGAGTAGTCGAAACGCTGTTCCGAACCGAGGTTGCCGACGCAGCACGGGCCGGTATTGAGGCCGATTCCCACCGCGATGGGCGGCAGGGTACTACCCTCGCGGGAGCGTCGCGCGGCGACCCGCGCCGCCGCCGCCAGCATGGCCGAGGCCGCCTGACAGGCGTGGCGGGCGTGGTCGGGATCGTCGAGCGGCGCATTCCAGAACGCCATCACGCAGTCACCGATGAACTTGTCCACCGTGCCATGGTGGTTGAGGATGACATCGACCAGGGGGGTGAACAGGCCGTTGAGCAGCCGCACCAGATTCTGTTCCGTGATGGACTCGCTGAGGGTGGTGAAGTTGCGGATGTCGCAAAACAGCACCGTCATCTCGCGGGTTTCACCGCCGAGCCGCAGTCGTTCGGGATGGGCGGCCAGTTCCGCCACCAGCGACGGCGCCAGATAGCGGCGGAAGGCGGAGCGGACCTGCCGCTCCTCGCGATCGACCACCACGATGCGCCAGGCCAGCGCCGTCATCATGCCGAGACCGAGGGTGATCAGCGGCGACGCCACCGACAGCCACAGACCACGCCCCAGCGCCAACTGCGCCACCGCCAGCCACAGGGCCAGCCCCGCCGACCATGTCGCCACCACGCTCCAGGTGGGGAGGAAGGCGCCGATGAGGCCGATGGTCAAGGCGACCGCCAGCACGGCCGCCATTTCGGCCGCCGGCAGGGCATCCGGCCGGCTGATGAAGTCGCCGTGCAGGGCTGTGTCGATGACATTGGCCATGCGCTCGACTCCCGGCAGCGGCGCCGAGCCGAACGGGGTGCGGAAGGTGTCGTTGATGCCCACTGCCGCCGCTCCCACCAGCACGATGCGGCCGCGGAAGGACTCCTTGGGCACGCGACCTTCCACCACATCGACGAAGGAGTAGGTGGGAAGTCGAGGTGTTCTCCTGGGAGCTGCTGGAAGATGACGCTGTACAGTGGCCCGAACTTCGTCATGACGTTGGTCGGCTTGATGTTCGTTCTGCGGTTGTTGGCCAGATAGGTTCGGAAATTGGCGGGCCAGTCGGAGAGGATCTCGCCGCTGCGGGCCAGCAGATTGGCCAGCTGGGTCATGGACAGGTCATCGGCGACGGTATCGCCGGTGGACCAGGATCGCCCGCGCATCTGGGCGGCGATCAACAGGAACAGCCGGATCGCATCGTTAAGGGGAAGGGCTTCAATCTCCGGGGCGAACCGGCTTGGGTCATCGATCTGGGACAGGCCGGCAATGCGGGCCATGAGGCGGGAGACCGCCTGGGCATGGGGATCAACCCGGGATGTGTTTCGCGTGGTTCTAAGGTCGTGGTCGCAGGAGCGGCAGATGGAAAGATTGGCGGTGTCGAAGGTCGTCGGTTCCCGGCATTTCGGGCACAACTCCCGCAGATTGACGGCATGGGCCGGGCAGACGGTGACCGTGACCAAGTCCCAGACTGCCTGATGGGCCTTTCCTTCCGCCAGGCAGGCTGGGCAATAGCGCCGGCTCTTCAGCCGAAGAAACCGGCGCTTGACCGGGTGAGCGCGAAAATCATGCAGGGTGTCGGCGGTCAGGGGCTCCGACATGGGGAGATAGGCCAGGATTCTGACCTCGTCCTCCGGCAAGCCCAGCAAGATCGCCAGCTCTGCCACCCTGTTGCCCTGGGTAACCGTCGGGTAGGGCAGGCGTTTGGCGGATCGTGGTAAAGCGTGGTCCCGAGGGGGGAACCAGACTCCTCTCGGTGATGAGGAATCCGTAGGCGGCGATGCACAGCGCTGCGTGGTGGTGGAATCCTCGCCACCCTCGG
>NZ_CAINTR010000166.1 GCF_903853455.1 uncultured Magnetospirillum sp. | reverse complement strand
GGCCGCTGCCGCCGCCTCGCCAAGGACTTCGAGAACCTCTCCAGGATGGCACTGGCATTCCTTCGCCTCGCCATGATCCGCCTCATGCTGCGTAGGATCGCAAGACACAGGAAGTCATAGAAAACTTCGCGGACGGACTCTAAACAGCGACAAGCAGACCCTGATGAGCATAATTGTTCCTGATCCCGACATTTGGAGCGCCGTCAAAGTGTTGATGCGTCGCCATGGCCCCGAAGCGCCAGATTACGCCGCGAAGCGCGCACAAGAGTGCAAGGCCGACGGTGATCCCGAGGGCTGGGCCATTTGGATACGGATATGCGCCGCGTTAAATGAGTTGCTCGGGGCAGTCCCAGCCGAGAGCGACCTTCTCCATTGAGGTGGATCAGGGCCCACCCCTCAAATGATAGCCCCCTTTCCCCCCTTTTTGAGGACAATGATTTTAGGGTGCGGTGGGATTGTCGTGGGGTGATTCCGGGCGAAATCGGGTCCGTGTCCGTTATGGTCCCTTGGAGCGGGTTTTTGCGTTTCCGTGGGTATAGCGTGGGACGGTCGGAAACGACGAAGCCCCGCACGCTGGCGGGGCTATGGTAACGTATTGATATTTATGTGGAAAAATGGCGCGCCCGGAAAGACTCGAACTTCCAACCCCCAGATTCGTAGTCTGGTGCTCTATCCAATTGAGCTACGGGCGCTTCGCCTTCCGCTGGACCACGTACCGGCCAGCGAGGACGCGGAACATACACAAACCCCCGGATCGCCGCAAGTCCGAAATGCAGGACTTGGAAACACCCTAAAGATATGGATTCTTTTGTCGGCGATGTACCACCAATCGAAATGCGGACTTGTGGCCCAGAGGTCAATTGCGTAAAATCCGCCCCAAAGTTTGCGGGGGGACAGTCCTGTTTCATTTTTTGAAATAATCTGGCACCCGGTGGTATTTGTCGGAACTGGCGAACCAAAGGATCAGCTATCCCAATGGCCCTGAAAAAGACCCATGCCGCAGCGCTATGCGCGGCTCTCCTGGCAGGCGGATGCTCGTTCGCCGAGGATGCGCTGTTCCCCGCGACCGGAACCGTCGCCACCCAGTCGGCGGCCTCCACCGACCAGGCTCCGGCCGAAGGCCCGCCGGTCATGGGCTCGTCGAGCTATGAGCCGGTCGGGGTGACGGCGGGTTCGCCCACCGGAACCTTCGTCGGAGCCAAGGCCGCGTCGCTCCGCAACGACTTGTCCGGCCTGCAGGCGACCTTGTCGCGGCAGAACCAGGCGCTGCAGCAGATCCGGACCGAGACGGTCCAGGATTCCCAGCGCTACCACGGCACCGTCGCCGCCATCAACGCCCGCCTCCAGGTGGGGACCACCCCGGGCAATCCGATCCTGAACCAGCAGTGGAACGCCGCCCAGGGCGAATTGGACCGCATCACCGACGACGTCCTCAAGATGAACCGCCTGACCAACGACGTGACCTCGTCGTCGACCATGGCCGCTTTTCTGCTGGAATCGGTCCGGGCCGCCCGGTCGCTGTCGGGCGCCGTCGATGAGGATCATCGCCAGTTGCGCATCCTGGAGGACGAGACCAACCGCACCGTGGTGATGGTCGAGCGCCTGCTCAGCGAGCTGACCACCGACGCCACCCGTCAGCAGCAGTATGTCGCCTCGGAAAAGCAGAACCTCAACACCCTGGCGCTCGGCATCAAGAACGGCGCCCTGTTCGCCGGCGGCCTCGGCAACCGCGTCAATGCCAGCTATGACTCCGCTCCGCCGCGGACCATCGCCTCGGGCGAAACGCCGCTGGTCACCATCCGCTTCGACCGGCCCAACGTGAACTACGAGCCGGCCCTGTATGCCGCCATCAAGAGCGCGCTGGACCGTCGCCCCACCGCCACCTTCAACGTGGTCGCGGTGTCTCCGGTCGGCTCCACCCCCGGCCAGCAGGCCCTGGCGGCCTCGACCGCCAAGCGCAACGCCGATTCGGTGCTGCGGTCGCTGACCAACATGAACCTTCCGGCCAGCCGGGTGAACGTCTCCTCGACCACCAGCAACGCCGCCACCGGCGGCGAGGTGCAGGTGTTCGTCCGCTGACCGTTTGAAGACTTCGCCAGTCGAAAACGCCCGAACCGCAAGGTTCGGGCGTTTTTATTCGCGAGGAATGGCCAGCGCGTCGGGCAGCAGGCCGTCGTAGATCAATTCCTCCAGCGCCGTGTCGACGAAGGACCGCGCCATGCGCGACGCCCCGGCGCTGCCCAGCATCATGGCGAAATAGGGTTGCAGCAGGTCGGTGGTGCGGACGTATTCCACCGGCTGGCCCCGAATGTTCCGCTTGGCCGGCGAAACCGTGTTGATATGCCCCAGCGCCAGTTCCTGAAGCGCCGCCTTCAGCAGCCCTTCCAGGGTGTTCTTCTCCAGAAGCGCCTGATACTGCGGATTGTCGCGCTCGCGCGCCGCCCATGACGGGTCGGTGGTCCCCGCCGCGGGGGGCTGGCCGTCGATCTGCTCGATCAGCTTGGCGACCATGCGCGCCGCCGCCAGTTCCTCTTCCTCGGTACAGCCATTGGCCGTCGTCATGGCCATCAGGGCATGCAGCCGCGCCAGCACGCGCCCCCTCTCCTCGGCGCTCACGGCCGGGCCCCCGATACGAAGGAAAGCGCGCGGAACACGGCCGCGCCAGCGGTGAATGTCATCATGACCGCAAGTCTAAGTCGCCTCGCCATCTCCTGTCGATGGCCACATGTACCTTGGAGGGTGACTCGGAGGCGGAACACGCATAAAGTCGTTGGCGACGAAGTTGGGGTGTGGCGACATGCGTAACGACAGAATTCTCGAGCGCAAGGTCTTTTACGCGGGCGCGAAGATCTTCAACGAGGGCGATTCCGGTGATCGCGCCTACCTGATTCAGGATGGGCAGATCGAAATCATCAAGCACGGCATGACCATCGCCACCATCGGCAAGGGCGAGCTGTTCGGCGAGATGGCCCTGGTCGACGACCAGCCCCGCATGGCCAGCGCCAAGGCGCTGACCGACGTGTCGTGCATCATCATCTCGCGCGACACCTTCCGCGAGAAGCTGGCCCGCGCCGATCCGTTCATTCGCGGCCTGCTCAACATCTTCGTGCGCAACATCCGCAATCTGACGCGTTGAGGTCATGTCGACGCTGACCGGCGGCTGGGCGGTCGATTTCCCCCACCATGATCCCGAACAGCTGTTCGCGGTGGCGATGGACGTGGAATCCTATCCCCGCTTCCTTCCATGGTGCCGCCTGACTCGGATCCGCCGACGCGACGGCGACGCCCTGGAGGTGGACAACCTGTTCGGCGCCGGCCCGATCCAGGCCCGGTTCCACTCCCGCGCCGAATTCGACCGTCCCCACCGCCTGGACATCACCGCCCGCGACGGTCCGTTTCGCCGGTTCCACCTGACCTGGCGCTTCCAGCCGCTGGATGGCGGCGGCGTCCGGGTGACGGCGGAGTACCGCATGGAACTGCGCTCCGGCCTGCTCCAGTCCCTGGCGCGGCTGTCGCTGCCCGAGGTCGAGCGCCGGGTGGTGCAGGCGTTCAAGGAGCGGGTGCGGATGGTATACGGGCGGTAACGAAAAAGGGGCGGCCCCTCTCGGGCCGCCCCCTTTGTCCAACACCTTGAAGCCGAAAAGATCAGACCATCTTGTCCAGCTCGCGGACCACGGCTTCGCCCATGACGGTGGTCGAGACCTTGGCCTTGCCCACCTGCATGATGTCGGCGGTGCGCAGGCCGCCCTTCAGCACGTTCTTGACCGCCGTCTCGATCATGTCGGCCTCGGCTGCCATGTCGAAGGAATAGCGCAGGCACATGGCGAAGGACATGATGGTGGCCAGCGGATTGGCCATGTCCTTGCCGGCGATGTCGGGAGCCGAGCCGTGCACCGGCTCGTACAGCGCCTTGCGCTTGCCGTCGGCGTCGGCGGCGCCGAGCGAGGCCGAGGGCAGCATGCCCAGCGACCCGGTCAGCATGGCGGCACAGTCGGATAGGATGTCGCCGAACATGTTCTCGGTGACCATGACGTCGAACTGCTTGGGATTGCGCACCAGCTGCATGGCGGCGTTATCCACATACATGTGGGTCAGTTCCACGTCGGGGAACTCGTCCTTCTGCAGCTTGATCATCTCTTCGCGCCACAGCACGGTGCATTCCAGCACGTTGGCCTTGTCCACCGAACAGAGCTTCTTGTTGCGCTTGCGGGCCAGCTCGAAGGCGACGCGGCCGATGCGCACGATCTCGGCGGTGGTGTAGACCAGGGTGTTGAAGCCCCGACGGCTGCCGTCGGCCAGGGTCTCGATGCCGCGCGGCTCGCCGAAATACAGGCCGCCGGTCAGCTCGCGCAGGATCATGATGTCGAGGCCGGCGACCACGTCGGGCTTGAGGGTCGAGGCGTCGGCCAGGGCGTCGAGCACGGTGGCGGGACGCAGGTTGGCGAACAGGCCCATTTCCTTGCGGATGCCGAGCAGGCCCCGCTCCGGCTTCTTGTCGAACGGCAGGTCGTCCCATTTGGGGCCGCCGACGGCGCCCAACAGCACGGCGTCGGCCGCCATGGCGGCGGCCAGGGTCTCGGCCGGGAACGGAGTGCCATGGACGTCGTAGGCGGCGCCGCCCAACAGTCCTTCCGACACGTCGAACTCGATCTTCCGCTTCTTCGACATCCAATCGATGATGCGGCGCACCTGCGCCATCACTTCGACGCCGATGCCGTCACCCGGAAGGATCAGGAGCTTCTTGGCGGCCATGGTACTCTCCCACTTAGGTCGGAACAGTGGATTGCCTAATCCCAGGATCAGGCCCCGTCAACCATTGTTTGGTAATGTTTTCCGCGACTTACAGCCAGGGGTTGGACGTCTGGCGCTGTTCTTCGAACGTCGCGATCTTGCCCTCGCGCTGCAATGTCAAACCGATGTCGTCGAGACCGTTCAGCAGGCAATGCTTGCGGAAGGGATCGACCTCGAAATGAATGCAGCCGCCGTCGGGACCGGTGATGGTCTGGTTGACCAGGTCCACCGTGACCACGGCGTTGGCGCCACGGTTGGCGTCGTCCAGCAGCTTGTCCACCTGCTCTTGCGGCAGGACGATGGGCAGGATGCCGTTCTTGAAGCAGTTGTTGTAGAAAATGTCGGCGAAGCTGGTGGCGATGACACAGCGGATGCCGAAATCGTTGATGGCCCAGGGCGCATGCTCGCGCGACGAACCGCAGCCGAAATTAGCGCCGGAGACCAGGATCTTGGCCGAGCGATAGGCCGGCTTGTTCAGCACGAAATCGGGGACTTCCTTGCCGTCGGGGGTGTAGCGCATCTCGTCGAACAAATTCTTGCCCAGACCGGTGCGCTTGATGGTCTTCAGGAACTGCTTGGGGATGATCATGTCGGTATCGACGTTGATCATGGGCAGCGGCGCCGCGACGCCGGTGAGAGTGGTGAACTTGTCCATGATGACTTTGGCCCAGGGTGACGAAAGTGAAGAAGGCTTGCTAGCCTATTTTGCGTCGTATCGCAATGATTCCGCACCCTCGCCGCCGCCTCGCCCTCATTTTTGGCAAGTCAGCATGACGGTGAAGGCCTTGGCGTGGTCGGCGATGTCGGCGGTGGGCAGCGTCTTGCGCGCAGCCTGGGTGTCGGTGGCGACCCCGTTCGACTGAAGAAATTCGAGGGCGGCGCTGGCCTTGATGGCAAAGTTGATGTTCTGCGGAATGTCTCCCGTGATCTTGGCGACATTCAGGGCGTTCATCTTGCTGACGATGACGCCGATCACATTGCCGCTGCCGTCCAGCAGCGGGCCGCCGCTATTGCCGGGCTGGACCGGAGCGGAAATTTGCAATTGGCGCGTGTCGTTGGCAAGGCCGGCGACAGCGCTGATCACGCCGGTAGACAGGTTGCCCTGGGGAGCCAGCATTCCGGCCAGGGGGAAACCATAGACGACGACGTCCTGGCCTTGCCGCGCCGGAACCGTCGAGAAGTGGGCGAAGGTCGCCGGCGACACCGGCGTCTTCAGGACCGCCAGATCATTGGTGTTGTCCTGGGCGACGGTGACGGCATCGACCGGAACGTCCCCGCCACGCTGAAGCTTCAGCGTCTTGCAGCCGTTGACCACGTGAGCGTTGGTCAGGACGTAGCCATCCCGGCTGATGAAAAAGCCGGTGCCCGAGGTGGCGGCCGGCTGGCTGCCACCGGGGACCGCCACTTTGGTAACCGATTCGGGGACCGGCCGGCGAGCCACCGAAACACCAAGGTCGGCGGCGGCGTTGGTTATCAAGATATTGAGGCCGTTCCACCAGGCCGGGCGGTTGACGGCGGCCGGGGGCGGGGGCAAGTCGATCCCCTTCCCATCGGCCTTCACCAACCGCCATTGAGCGCCTCCGTTGGCAAACTTGGCCAGCGACAGCTTGTAATCCGCGTCCTCCATGGGAACCGAGGCGGCATTGTCGGAGCGAACAACCGACATGCTGTCGAAAAGCTTGGACTTCGCGACAGCCCGGCTCGTGGCTAGAATCTGAACCTCGTTGATGTCGGTCAGCATGGAGCGCACCTGGGGAGTGCCTTTCGGCAGAGTGCGCTCGGAATCCAACTCCATGGGGACACGGGTCGGCATGACCACCAGGCCCCGGCCACCAAGTCGCACGGATGCCAGCGGAACCCTCTCCACCTCGGCGTCCACCTTCAGCCGGGTCGCCTCCAGGGCTCTTTCCCACGAAGGATAGCTGATCCCTTCAATGGTGACGGCGAACTGGCTGGGGGCTGTGGTGACGGTAGGCGGCGGGTTTTGCGGGTTGCAGCCCACCAGGGCCACCATCCCAATGATCGACCACGCAACCGCCTGCTGAATCTCCCGCATCTCGCCCCCCTCACCCGTTACAGTGAAGACGCGAGGATAGCCTCGGCCGCGACGCAAATAAAGAGAGAGCCGCGCCCCAGCGTCAATTTTCACACAAAAAAAGCGGCTCCCGGGGAGCCGCCTTTTCCGTCGTCCCGCAAGGGCGGGGGATCGATCCGTCAGCGCAGGTCCCGCACATCCGTCAGTTTGCCGGTGACCGCCGCCGCCGCCGCCATGGCCGGCGACACCAGATGGGTGCGGCCGCCGCGGCCTTGACGGCCTTCGAAGTTGCGGTTGGAGGTCGAGGCCGAGCGCTGGCCGGGCTTCAACTGGTCGGCGTTCATGGCCAGGCACATGGAGCAGCCGGGCTCGCGCCATTCGGCGCCGGCTTCGATGAACACCAGGTCGAGGCCTTCGGCTTCCGCCTGCTCCTTGACCAGACCGGAGCCGGGCACGATCAGCGCCTGGACGTTCGCCGCGACCTTGCGGCCCTTGAACACCTCGGCGGCGGCGCGGAAGTCCTCGATGCGGCCATTGGTGCACGAACCGATGAACACCACGTCGATGGCGATGTCGGTGGCCTTCTGGCCGGCGGTGAGGCCCATGTAGTCCAGCGACCGCTCCACCGCCTTGCGCTTGCCCTCGTCGGCGATGTCGGCGGGGTTGGGCACGGTGCCGGTGATCGGAATGACGTCCTCGGGGCTGGTGCCCCAGGTGATCTGCGGCACCAGGGTGGTGGCGTCGAGCACGATCTCGGCGTCGAAATGAGCGTCGTCGTCGGTGTGCAGCGTCTTCCAGTAGGTGACCGCCGCCTCGAAGGCGGCGCCCTTGGGCGAACGCGGCTTGCCGGCGATATAGGCGAAGGTCTTGTCGTCGGGGGCGATCAGGCCGGCCCGGGCGCCGGCCTCGATAGTCATGTTGCAGACCGTCATGCGGCCTTCCATGGACAGGTCGCGGATGGCCTCGCCGGCATACTCCACCACATAGCCGGTGCCGCCGGCGGTGCCGATCTTGCCGACGATGGCCAGCACGATGTCCTTGGCGGTGATCCCGGCCGGCGCGCTTCCGGTGACGGTGATGCGCATGTTCTTGGCCGGCTTTTGCACCAGGGTCTGGGTGGCGAGAACGTGCTCGACCTCCGAGGTGCCGATGCCGAAGGCCAGCGAGCCGAAGGCGCCGTGGGTCGAGGTATGGGAGTCGCCGCAGACGATGGTGGTGCCGGGCAGGGTGAAGCCCTGTTCCGGCCCGATGATGTGGACCACGCCCTGGCGGATGTCGTCCATGCCGAAATATTCGACGCCGAACTTCTTGGCGTTGGCTTCCAGGGTCTCGACCTGCACCCGGCTCTCCAGGTTGGCGATGCCCTTGGAGCGGTCAGTGGTCGGCACGTTGTGGTCGGCCACCGCCAGGGTCATCTCGGGATGGCGGACCTTGCGGCCGGCGATCTCAAGCCCCTCGAACGCCTGGGGGCTGGTGACCTCGTGGACCAGATGGCGGTCGATGTAGAGCAGGCAGGTGCCATCATCCTGGACGTCCACCAGATGGGCGTCCCAGATCTTGTCGAACAACGTGCGGGGCTTGGCCATGTCGAATCCCTCAATGCGACGCGATCAGCCTCGAATCTCGGGACGCCATCGCCCCTCGACAAGAGGCCGCAACAACCCTTTCGAACATCCCTGCCCCGGTCCCGCCCAAAGGCGGAACCGGATGCGGAGGGTCGTTCGTGGACGAAGGAGGATTATTCCTTCGCCTTCGCCTTGGCGGCGGCGGCATCGGCGCGCTCGGCGGCGGACACCTTGCCGGAATGGCCGGTGGTCTGCTCGGCGATACGGGCCGACTTGCCGCGACGGTCGCGCAGGTAGTACAGCTTGGCGCGACGCACATCGCCACGACGAACCACGTCGATGGACGCGATGTTGGGCGAGTACAGCGGGAAGATACGCTCGACGCCTTCGCCGTACGAAATCTTCCGCACGATGAAGGACGAGTTCAACCCGTCATTCTTACGGGCGATGCAGACGCCCTCATAGGCCTGGACGCGCTCGCGATTCCCTTCGATGACCTTCACGTTCACCTTCACGGTATCGCCCGGAGCAAAGCTGGGAACGCCGCGTTCGGCGGTCAGCTTGTCGATCTGCTCCTTTTCGAGCTGCTCAATGATATTCACCATGGCTCAACCCTCGCTCACTTTAGAGGCCGCGACGTACCGATCCCACAGATCGGGCCGGCGCAGCCGGGTTATGTCTTCCGCCTGGCGTTTCCGCCAGGTGCTGATCTTCTCGTGGTGACCGGAGAGCAAAACCTCCGGCACCGGCCGCCCTTCCCAAACCTGGGGGCGGGTATAATGGGGATATTCCAGCAATCCCCACTCGAAGCTCTCTTCCGCCAGCGATTCCTGCTTGCCGACCACGCCGGGAAGCAGCCGCACGATGGCGTCCAACATCAAAAGCGCCGCCGGCTCGCCGCCCGAGAGGACGAAATCGCCGGCACTCACTTCAAGCGCCCGGTGGGCCTCCAGCACTCGCTGGTCGACGCCCTCGAACCGCCCGCACAACACCTTCACCCCCGGCCCTGCCGCCAACTCGCGGACCAAAGCCTGATCCAGCTTTCGTCCGCGCGGCGTCATGTACACCAGCGGACCCGGACCCTCGGTGCCGCGAATGGCGGCGTCCAGCACATCCGGACGCATCACCATGCCGGCCCCGCCGCCGAAGGGCGAGTCGTCCACGTTGCGGTGCTTGTCCGTGGCGAAGCCCCGGATGTCCACCGCCGCGATGGACCAGATCCCGTCCTCCAACGCCCGGCCCGCCAAAGACAGACCCAGCGGCCCCGGAAACATCTCGGGGAAGATGGTCAGCATGGTTGCCCGCCAGGGCTGCCTAGCCGTCTCTTCCACCGGATCCACCGTCCTCTTTCTCGTCGGGGGCGTAGACCGGCGGGATCACCACCAGCTTCCGTCCCGACACATCAACTTCCGGCACCGCGTCCCTGGTGAAGGGGACCATCAGGTTCCCCCTCGGCGTCAACGCGATGTCCAACACGTCACCGGCCCCGAAATCGTGCACCGACGTGACGGTGCCCAATGTCTGGCCGTCGAGCCCCACCACCGCCATCCCGATCAGGTCGGAGTAGAGGAACTCGTCCTCCTCCAGCCTGGGCAGACGCTCGCGGGCAACCCAGAACTTGGTGCCCTTCAGCGCCTCGGCGGCGTCGCGGCTGGTCACCCCTTCCAGCGTGACGATGGCCGAGCCCTTGACCTCGCCCGTCACCTTCAGCCGGAATTTGCGGGTTCCCGTCTCGTCCTCCACCGGGGAGTAGTAGCCGATATCGGCCGCCACCTCGGTGAAGCTCTTGACGCGAACCGCGCCGCGAACCCCGTGTACGCCAACCACGACGCCGACACACACACGGTCCGCCATGGGAAACTATTCCGCGCTGGCGGTTTCGGCGGCGGCAGCGGCGGCGGCGGCGCGGTCGGCGACGTCCTTGGCGCGCTGCAGGGCCTTGGCCTTGGGCTGCGGCTGCTTGGTCTGCTCGGCCTTGGCGACCTTGGCGATCAGGCCGCGATCAGCGAAGAAGCGAACCAGACGATCAGTGGGCTGGGCGCCGACCGACAGCCAATGCTTCACCCGCTCGTCATCCAGGGTCCAGCGCAGGCCGGACTCGACGGTGACCATCGGGTTGTAGGTTCCCACCTTCTCGATGAAGCGGCCGTCACGCGGGCTGCGCGCATCGGCGACGACGATCTTGTAGAAGGGGCGCTTCTTGGCGCCACCGCGGGAGAGACGAATCTTAAGAGCCATTCTTTGGTCTTCCTCTCGTGCCAAACCAAATATTCATACCGGCAATCCCCAACGGGACCGCCTTAAGTTCCCTCAGGCGCCGACTAGCGCCCGAACTTCGCTCCGGGCGGCAGAAGTCCGCCGATGCCGTGACGCATCAACCCTTTCTGGCCCAGCTTGCCGACCTTCTTCATCATGTCGGCCATCTGCTGATACTGCTTGAGCAGCTTGTTGACGTCCTGAACGCTCATGCCCGAACCGGTGGCGATGCGCTTCTTGCGCGACGCCTTGATCAGGTCGGGATGCTTGCGCTCGGCCGGTGTCATGGACAGGATGATGGCTTCCTGACGGGCCACCATCTTGTTGTCGATATTGGCGTCCTTCAGCTGATTGGCCATCTTGCCAAGGCCCGGCAGCATGCCGAGGATGCCCTTGAGGTCGCCCATCTTGCGCACCTGAGCGAACTGCTTGCGCATGTCGTCCAGATCGAACTTGCCCTTCTCGATGCGCTTGGAAAGCCGCTCGGCCCCCTCCTGGTCGAGGGTCTCCATGGCCTTCTCGACCAGGCCGACCACGTCGCCCATGCCGAGAATGCGCCCGGCGATACGATCCGGGTGGAACACCTCCAGCGCGTCCAGCTTTTCGCCGGCGCCGAGGAATTTGATGGGACGCCCGGTCACGCTGCGCATGGACAGCGCCGCGCCGCCGCGGGCGTCGCCGTCGATACGGGTCAGCACGATGCCGGTGACGCCGACCTTCTCGTTGAATTCGCGCGCCAGGGTGACGGCGTCCTGACCGGTCATGGCGTCGGTGACCAGCAGGGTCTCGGTCGGCTTGGCCACGTCGCGCACATTGGCGACCTCGGCCATCAGTTCCTGGTCGATGTGCAGGCGGCCGGCGGTGTCGAGGATGACGACGTCGTAGCCTTCCTTGCGGCCCATATCCAGGGCGCGCTTGGTGATGGCCACCGGCATCTCGCCCATGACGATGGGCAACGACCCGACTTCGGCCTGGCCGGCCAGAATCTGCAACTGCTGCTGGGCGGCGGGACGATAGACGTCGAGCGAGGCCAGCAGGACCTTCTTCTTCTCTTTCTTGAGCTTGAAGGCGATCTTGGCCGAGGTGGTGGTCTTGCCCGAACCCTGCAGGCCGACCATCAGGATCACCACCGGCGGCACGGCGCTGAGGTTCAGCTCGGTGCCCTTGGTTCCCAGGGTGGCGATCAGCTCGTCATGGACGATCTTGACCACCATCTGACCGGGGGAGACCGACTTGATCACCTCCTGGCCGATGGCGCGGACCTTGACCCGACCGATGAAGTCCTTGACCACGGGCAGGGCGACGTCGGCCTCCAGGAGAGCGACGCGGACTTCGCGCAGGGCTTCGGTGACGTCGGCCTCGGACAGCGCGCCGCGCCCCGTCAGCTTCCCGAACACCGTCCCCAGTTTAGAGCTTAAGCTCTCGAACATGCGATCCCTGACCCAAAAACAATTTCGCGCCGGTGCGCGACTATCGCGGACCGGCGGGCCACCTCGGTGGCAAAAGTCTCCAGCGGACTGAAGAGGGTGGGGTTGTAGCCCCAGCGGCGGCCAGGAGTCAAGCGCGTTGGCAGGTTATGAAAATGCCTTTGGCTCCTTCTTTCTCGTCACCCCCGCGAAAGCGGGGGTCCATGGCGGCCCCAAAGAATGCAGCAGCCCTGGAACCGCCATGCCGGCGGCCTCATGGATTCCCGCTTTCGCGGGAATGACGATCAGAGACAGGGCTCATGGATATCACGCCGCCTTGTCGATCAGGTCGTAGAGGCTGTCCTCCTCGCGCTTCACCCGCGCCTTGAGCAGGGCCAGCATCTCGCGGGTGGCGGCGACGAAGCCGGTCGGGTCGCGGCCGATGGCCAGGGGGCCGGCCCAAGCGTGCTTATAGGCGTCGAACCGCTTCGACAGATTGCCCATCTCGGTCTGGAACGTCAGCGCCACATGGCGCAGGCGGGCGTCGTCGTGCACGGCGTATTTGGGATAGAGGGTGCTGTCCTCGATGGCGAGATGCACCGAGAACTTGCCGAACAGGTCGCGGACCACCCCCGACACCGCCGCAGGATGGACGGTGATGCGGGCCACGTCGAGCATGGGCTCCAGCCGGCCGACGATGGCGCGCAGATCGTCGTGGTGCTTGCGGTAATTGTCGGTCTTTCGCATGGCGGAAATCCTCTGGTTTCGTTCGATGCGCCAACACTACCCAAGTCATTTAGTCGGCTAATTGACGGTGGTCAAGCCCTCCTCGGTTTCCCCTCGTCGTTTGCTTAGGACAGGACGTCCACGTCCACCGCCACGTCCACATGGTGCTCGCCGCCACCCAGCACCACGCCGCGGATGGGGCTGACGTCGTCGTAGTCGCGACCCCAGGCGACGACGACGTGATCCTCGCCGGCCACCATGTTGTTGGTGGGATCCACGTCCAGCCAGCCCCAGCCGGGGATGAACACGCCCAGCCAGGCATGGGAGGCGTCGGCGCCTTCCAGCTTTACCTTGCCCGGCGGCGGGATGGTGCGGATATAGCCGCTGACATAGCGGGCCGACAGACCCATGGCGCGCAGGCAGGCGATGCCCACATGGGCGTAATCCTGGCAGACGCCCTTGCGCTCGGCGAACACCTCGGCCAGCGGAATGCCCACCGAAGTGGCGTCGGGATCGAAGGTGAAGTCGGCATGGATGCGCCGGGTCAGGTCCAGCACCGCCTCGACCAGCGGCCGGCCGGGCGGAAAACTGGGCGCGGCATAGGCATGGGCCTCGGGCAGGACCGGAATCTGGCTGGAGGCGTAGAGGAAATCCATCTCGCCGCCGCCATGAACCCCATCGCCGCCATCCCAGGCGCCGCCGCCATCGGCGGGCAGATCCGCCACCGGGCGGGTCTCGACCACGAAGCTGGCCTCCACCTCCAGGGTGGTGTGAGGGTCCTGAATGGTGAAGAAGGTGGTGGGATTGCCGAAATAATCGGTGCCGTCGTCGCGCAGCACTGCCGGAAACGGCCGGATCTGGAGATCCACCGCGCTGTAGCGCTGGCCGGTATCGTTGCGCGGCCGGAGATGGGCGGCGTGATGCGACAGTTGCACCGGATCGCTGTAGTGATAGGTGGTGAGGTGGCGGACCTTGAACTTCATGGCAGCAGCTCCACCGGATGCAACGGCAGCCGCCATTGAGCGTGGGTGAAGTATTCGCGCGAAATCACCTCGGACAGCTCCCACAGCCGCGACCGGAAGGTCTCCAGCAGCCGCTCGGCGTCGTCGAACCCGCCGTCGCGGTCGTAACGGGCCAGCACCATCACG
Organism: uncultured Magnetospirillum sp.; assembly: GCF_903853455.1. Lineage (GTDB taxonomy): Bacteria > Pseudomonadota > Alphaproteobacteria > Rhodospirillales > Magnetospirillaceae > Phaeospirillum. The sequence continues at coordinate 48,106 of NZ_CAINTR010000166.1, read as the reverse complement.
TCGGTGGTCCGCGCGATGCCGCACAGCACCGTCATCAGCCGCTGCTCGGGACGCAGGAAGCCAGTATCGCCGGGATAACCGATCAGCCGGTCCATATGGCTGGACAGCGCCGAGAGCTGGAAGGCCAGCGAGCGTGGATTGCTCTCGTCGCAGACCAGCAGATCGAGCACCGCCGCCAGCCGAGGCGTCGCCAGATAGCGCGAGCGGTAGGTCATGACGCTGTCCCAGACCTCCAGCAGCAGGTCCATGGGGACGCCACCTTCATCCTCGGCCACCGCCAGGGCGCCGCCCAGGGTATCGACGATGCTGCCGGCGCGCTCGACCCGGCGGCCGGCATCCATGAACAGCCACAGCGGCCCGCGCGTCATGTTCTCCATGGCCAGGCCGCTGACCGCCTCGGCGGTGAGGACCACCGAGTTCAGCAGGGTCTGGGCATCGCCGCGACCATATTCGCGGGCCAGGTGGCTGATCTCGTCGCGCAGGCGCTGCATCGCCCGCCAGGTGTCGATGGACAAACGGTCGCGCAGATTGACTGAGAGACGCACCAGACGTTCGGCATGGTCGGCCAATCCACCGGCATGCGGCCCGGAATGGTGGGCCACCAGGGCCGCCGGCAGGGCCTCGGGCTTGCCCTCTTCCAGCAGCTTGGCCGGCAGGCTGAGACCGAAACGCGCCATGGTCTCCACCACCTCCACCGCCCTGGCGGCGTCACCCATGTCCAGCGCATCCTCGGTGCGCTGCAAGGTGGCGCGCAGCAAGCGGGTGGTGGCTTCGCAGCGCTCGAGATAGCGGCCCAGCCAGTACATGTTGTCGGCGACCCGCGACGGCAGGTCGCGGCTGCCGCGCACCAGCTTGACCGGCGCCGACAGGGTGGGGGCGGGGCTTTGCAACTGCAACTGCGGTTCGGACAGCACCCACAGATCCTTGCTGCCGCCGCCGCCGGTCTGCAACCGCGCCGTGGTCAGCTCACGCTCGCCCGAGACCCGCACCAACCCGCCCGGCATGACGTGCCAGCCCCGCTCGGCGGCGACGGCGAACACCCGGATCACCATGTGCTGGGGCTCCAGCCGCCCCTCGTGCCACACCGGCACGGTGGACATGCCGCCCACCTCCTGGGCCACCCAGTCCCACGGCCGCTCGGTGATGGCGGCGGCCAGCTTGGCGCGGTCGTCCGGGCCGAGACTCGGCCCCATCACCGGCCGGATACGGCTGTGGAAGGCGGGACGGATGATCAGGTGCTGCAAATTGTCCAGCACGTGACGACACTCGGCCTCCTGACCGCACCACCAGGTGGCGATGGAGGGCATGGCCAGATCCTCGGCCAGCATGTAGCGGGCGATGCGCGGCAGGAAGGCCATGATGGCGCTGCCGTCCAGCAGGCCCGAGCCCAGGGCGTTGACCACCGCCACGTTGCCGGCGCGAACCGATTGCAGCAGACCGGCCACCCCCAGGGTGGAATCGCCGCGCAGCTCCAGCGGATCGCACCATTCGCCGCCAGTGCGGCGCCAGATGACGTCCACCTGCTGCAAGCCGGTCAGGGTCTTGAGGAAGACGGTGTTGTCGCGCACCGTCAGGTCCTCGCCCTGCACCAGGGTGATGCCCAGATGCCGCGCCAGGAAGGCGTGCTCGAAATAAGTCTCGTTATAGGGACCGGGCGTCATCAGCACGATGCGCGGCTGCTCGATGCGCCGGGGCGACAGGGCATGCAGCGCCTTGCGGAGCGTGTCGAAGAACGGTCCCAGCCGCTCCACCGGCATGGAGCGGTAGAACTCGGGCAGGACGCGCGACACGATGGTGCGGTTTTCCAGGGCGTAGCCGGTGCCGGCCGGCACCTCGGTGCGGTCGGTGACCACCCGCCACAACCCGTCGGCACCACGGGCCAGGTCGGCGGCGTAGACGTGGAGATAGCGCCCACCCGGCGGCGTCCAGCCGTGACAAGGCCGCAGGAAGGCGGGATTGGCGTAAAGCAGGCTGGCCGGAATCATCGACTTGGCGATCAGGCTCTGGCGGCCGTAGAGATCGGCGATGATGGAATCCAGCAAGGTGGCGCGCTGCATCACCGCGCTGACGATAGTGTTCCATTCCACCGATGGCAGGATCACCGGCAGCGGGTCCAACTGCCAGGGCCGGTCGAGCCCGGCGGCATCGTCATGCAGGTTGTAGGTGACGCCGTTGTCGCGCAGCAGGCTCTGGCCCAGCTCCCACCGCCGCGCCACCTCCTCGGGGGCGAGGCCGGCGAAGGCTTCCATGAAGTCGCGCCAATGGGGCCGGATGCCATAGGCGGCCGAGCGCATCTCGTCGTGGCCCCCGGCCGGCGGCTGGTAATTGTCGATGTTCACGCCCATTCCCGTCCCCTGCCGACACGCGCCCTATTGTAGCCTGAGATCCAGGGTATTTGGGTAGTCCGCATGTATTTTGCCGCCATCGACCCGCAACGGCCCGTGATTGTGGCCGAAAGCAATGAAGCGGGCGCGGCGGCGCGCCTCGGCCTCGTAGGCGTTGACCGGAAAGGTGTCGTAGCTGCGGCCGCCGGGATGGGCGACATGGTAGGTACAGCCCGCCACCGCCTCGCCGGTCCAAGTATCGACCAGATCGAACACCAGCGGCGTGTGGATGCCGATGGTGGGATGCAGGCACGAAGCCGGCGCCCAGGCGCGATAACGCACCCCCGCCACCGCCTCGCCCGAGGTTCCGGTGGTGGCCAGCGGCAGACGACGGCCGTTGCAGGCGACCACATAGCGCCCGCCCACCAGGTTGTTGACCTTGACCTGAAGCCGCTCCACCGAGGAATCCACATAGCGGACGGTACCGCCGGCGCCGGCCTCCTCGCCCATGACGTGCCAGGGCTCCAGGGCATAGCGCAGCTCCAGGCGGATGCCCTGGTACTGCAACTCGCCCACCACCGGGAAGCGGAACTCCAGATGGGGGGCGAACCACGCCTTGTCGAAGGCGTAGCCCCCCGCCGCCAGCCATTCCAGCACCTCGGCCAGATCCTTCTCCACCCAATGGGCCAGCATGAACCGATCCCGCAGGCTTGAGCCGAAGCGGATCAGCGGCAAGGTGTAGGGATGCTCCCAGAAGCGGGCGATCAGGGCGCGCAGCAGCAATTGCTGCACCAGACTCATGCGGGCATGGGGCGGCATCTCGAAGGCGCGGAACTCCACCAGCCCCAGCCGGCCGGTGGGGCCGTCGGGGGAATAGAGCTTGTCGATGGAGATCTCGGTGCGATGGGTGTTGCCGCTGGCGTCGATCAGCAGGTTGCGCAGCACCCGGTCCACCACCCACGGCGCCACGTTGGTGCCGGCCGGCGGCAGTTGCGACAGGGCGATTTCCAGCTCGTACAAGCTGTCGTCGCGGGCCTCGTCGACGCGGGGATGCTGGCTGGTGGGGCCGATGAACATGCCCGAGAACAGGTAGCTGAGGCTGGGATGGTTCTGCCAGAAGCGGATCAGGCTGCCCAGCAGGTCGGGGCGGCGCAGGAACGGGCTGTCGGCCGGAGTCCAGCCGCCCAGCACCATGTGGTTGCCGCCGCCGGTGCCCACATGGCGGCCGTCGACCATGAACTTCTCGGTCCCCAGCCGGGCCTGATGGGCCTCGGCATAGAGGATTTCGGTGTTCTCCACCAGCTCGCGCCAATGCTCCACCGGATGGACGTTGACCTCGATCACGCCGGGATCGGGCGTCACCCGAATGATCTTCAGCCGGGGATCGTTGGGTGGCGGATAGCCCTCGATATGGATGGGAGCCCCCACCTCGGCGGCGGCATTCTCCGCCGCCTCGATCAGGTCGAGATACTGCTCGGCGGTTTCCACCGGCGGCAGGAAGACGTTGATACGACCGTCGCGTGGCTGGACGCACAGCGCGGTGCGCACATTCTCCGAGACCAGGCCGTTGGCGGTCTCCACCGGACGCAAGTCCACCGGCACCTGCTGGCGCACCGTCGCCTTGGGGTCGCCCGAGCCGGGCGACCGCTCGGTCTGGGCCCGCTGGCGGCGCGGCGGCAGCGGCGCCCGCTCCTCGAAAGGATCGCGCTCGGAGTGGTAGGGATAGTCGTCCTCGGAGATCCAGGGCAGCGATTCCAGCGGCAGACGGAAGCCCAGCGGCGAATCGCCGGGGATGGTGATCAGCTTGCCGTCGCGGGTCGGCCAGGGACCGGTGATCCAGCGGAAGGTGTCGCGGGCCTGCCACGGTTGCAGCGGCAGGACATAGCCGGTGGGGGTGCCGAGGCCGCGGCGGAACACCGAGGCCAGCCGCGCCCGTTCCTCGGGATTCTCCAGCTTGCTCTCGATGGGGTCCACGTTGATGGGCAGCGCCTGTTCGCGCAGCAGGTAATAGGCCGGGTCCTCCCAGGCGGGCATGGCGAAGGCGGAATCCACCCCCAGATGCCGGGTCAGCGCCATGGAATAGTCGCGGGCCAGGTCGTGGCTGGGCTGGTGGTCGTCCTTCTCCAGGGCGATCAGCTTGGGATCGCGCCACACCGGCTCGGCATCCTCGCGCCAGATCAGCGAGAACGCCCAGCGCGGCAGGCTTTCGCCGGGATACCACTTGCCCTGGCCATAGGCGATCAGGGCGCCGGGCGCGAAGCGGTCGCGCAGCCGGCGGATCAGGTCGTCGGCATGGGCGCGCTTGGTGGGGCCCACCGCCGAGACGTTCCACTCCTCGCCATCCATGTCGAAAGCCGACACGAAGGTGGGCTCGCCGCCCTGGGTCAGGCGCACGTCGGAGCGCTTGAGATGCTCGTCGACCAGGTCGCCCAGCGCCAGCACCGTCTGCCATTGCTCTTCGGAATAAGGCTTGGTGACCCGCGGCGTCTCGACGACGCGGGTGATCTCCATGTGATGGTGGAAGGTGACCTTGCAGGCCTCGACCACGCCGGTGATGGGGGCGGCGCTGCCGGGATCGGGCGAAGCCGCCAGCGGGATATGGCCCTCGCCGGTGAACAGTCCCGAGGTGGGGTCGAGGCCGACCCAACCGGCGCCGGGCAGATAGACCTCGGTCCAGGCATGCAGGTCGGTGAAGTCCTCGGCGGCCCCCACCGGCCCTTCCAGCGCCTTGACGTCGGGCACCAGCTGGATCAGGTAGCCGGAGACGAAGCGCGCCGCCAACCCCAACCGCCGCAACACCTGGACCAGCAGCCAGGCGGAATCGCGGCATGATCCGCTTTTCAGCCCCAGCGTCTGTTCCGTGGTCTGCACCCCCGGTTCCATGCGGATGGTGTAGCTGATGTCGTGTTGCAGCCGCTGGTTCAGCTCCACCAGGAAATCGTTGGTCCGCTTGGGCTTGCTGACGTCGATGCCGTCCATGTAGGCGGCAAGCAGCGGGCCGCCTTCCTCGCACAGCAGGAACGGCTTCAGCTCGTGCTCCAGCTCGGGGGCGTAGCGGAACGGAAAGGCCTCGGCCTCGGGTTCCAGGAAAAAGTCGAACGGATTGATGATCGACAGGTCGGCCACCAGCTCGACGTCGACCACGAACTCGGTGACCTTCTCCGGGAACACCAGCCGGGCCAGCCAGTTGGCCTGGGGGTCCTGCTGCCAGTTGATGAAGTGGCCGGCCGGCCGGATATCCAGCGAATAGGACAGGACCGGCGTGCGCGAATGCGGCGCCGGCCGCAACCGCACCACCTGCGGCGACAGATCGACCGGTCGGTCATAGTGGTAGCTGGTGGTATGGCGAAGCTTGACGTGGATGCCCATTACACTATGCCGGTTCTGCCAAAGAGAACCGTCAGGCTAGCATAACCTCGCCGTACCGCGCTTAAGATTTGGGCATGACCGCCATGTGGACAAAATTTAACTACAACCGGATGCCGGTGCGCACCGCGCCCCAGTGGCGGCCGTCCACCATGATGGGACAGTCGATTTCCTTGAGCAGCATGAAATCGCCACCGCCCATGTCGCGCACATAGGTCTGGGCCAGATAGGGTTTGGTGTTGCGCGCCGCCATGATGCCGGAGCGGTCGTCGAAGATGCGCCGGTTGCGGCTGTGGGCGGCGTTCCACACCGGGTCGTTGGGCCGCTGCGGCTCGGAATAGAGCTTGTTGTGGGTGGCGGTATAGCCGTTGCGGTCGGTGGCGCAGCAGAAGACGCCGCGCGGATTGGCCGCCAGCGCCGGCTCCAGGATGGCGGGCAGGATGGCGTCGGCCAACTCGGAATGCTTGGCCATGACCTGCAACGGATCGGTGTCGGGAATAGTCGCGTAGTCGGCGTCGAGCAGATCGACCAGCGAGATTCGTCCCTCGCGGACGGCGCGTTCGAACGCCGCGGAAACATCCGCCGCGACCTTCTGGCAAGCCTGGATCATCGGGACGTCCAGGAGCTTGGCCTTCTCGATGGCTTCGGTCAGCACTCTTTGTTCGGTCCGGGTCGGCTTGATGAACTGGCACTGGATGCCGAGCCGGCTGCCGAGCACGGCCTTGGCCTTGAAGGTTCCGATTCCGGCCAACTCGATGGTTCCGACCTCGCCCTCCAGCTTGGGGGCGTTGGCCACCACCAGCAAGGCGCCCATGGTGGACAGGTCGCCGGTGTGGCCGGTGAGGGTATGGCCGCCGAAAAGCGCGGTGAAGTGGACCGACACCGGAACCCGCTCGACCGAGCGGCGGTTGCCGCTGTAGGAGGTGCGCAGGATGACGTTGAGGCGCCGCTGCAAGGCGCCGATATCGTGGTTGACCAGGGCCGACAGTTCGCTGACCTTGCGCGCCGTGGCGCCGGTCAGTTCGGCGCCGCGCAGCACCAGGGCGGCGTTCTCGGCCACTTCGCGGGTGTGGTCGGCGGCCTGGACCGCGCTGGACATGATCTCGGCGGTGGCGGCGCGCTGTTCGTCGGCCGACGCCGCCACCTGGGAGGCGACGGCGTCGATGTCGCGGATGCTGGCGGCCACCGCCTCGACGGTGGCGACCGCTTCGCGGGTGGTGCGCCCGATGTCCAGGGCCTGGGCGTTGACCCGGCCGATGGCGTCCTCGGTCTGGCCGGCCAGACCCTTGACCTCGCCCGCCACCACGGCGAAGCCCTTGCCGGTCTCGCCGGCCCGCGCCGCCTCGATGGTGGCGTTGAGCGCCAGCATGCGGGTCTGGCCGGCGATGGCCTGGATCAAGGCCACCACGTCGCCGATGCGCGCCGTGGCCTCGGTCAGGCTGCCAACGCTGGCGCTGGCGGCCTCGACCTTGCGACGGGCGGTGTCGCTGTATTCGGAGCTGCGCTGGATGCGCGCCGTGATCTCGCGCGACGACGCCTCCAACTCCTCGGTGGCGCCGGCCACGGTCTGGACGTTGCCGCTGGTGGTCTCGATGGCGCCGGCCACCGACTGGGCCTGGGTCCGCAGGGTTTCGGCGGTCTCCAGCAGTTTGCCGGCACCCTCCTTGAGGCGCTCGGCCTGGGTGGAGATTTCGGCGACGGTGGTCTCGACCTCGCCCTCCAGCAGCTCGGTCAGGCCGAGCATCTCGCGCTTCAACTGCGCCTGGGCGCGCAGGTTGGTTTCCACCTGTTCCTGCACCGAATAGCCCAGCTTGGCCTTCATGGCGCGCAGTTGGGCGTTGGAACGCTGGAACTCGCGCACGTTCTCGCCCGGGATCTCATAGGTGAAATCGCCGCTGGCGATGGCGTCGAAATGACGCTCCTGCCGGCCGAGCGGCCCCCGGAGGTAGCGGACCAGCAGGGCCGCGGCGACGGCGACAAGCAGGGAGCTGACGATCATGACGGTCAGGCTGGTGCCGACCGCCTCGCCCTTGGAGGCGATGCCGATCCAGGTATTGAGGCCGAGCGCCGCGATCTGCAGGGCGACGATGACGGCCAGACGCCCGGTGACGCTGTTGGAGGCGCGGCCCAGGCGGTCGAGGAGCGAGGTGCCGATGACGCGACCCTCGCTGACCTTGACGTTGCGGGCCTGACCGGAGCGGACCAGCGCGTAGATACGGTCGGCGGCCTCGACCTGGGCGCGGGTCGGGGTGGTGCGGATGGAGATGTAGCCGGTGATCTCGCCATTGGTCATCTCGGGAGTGGCATTGGCCCGGACCCAATAATAGTCGCCGGTCTTGGTGCGGTTCTTGACGATGCCTTCCCACGGCTTGCCCAACTTGATGGTGGCCCACAGATCGGCGAAGGCCACTGGCGGCATGTGGGGATGGCGCACGATGTTGTGCGGCGCGCCGACCAACTCTTCCTCGCCATAGCCGCTGATGTCGAGGAACGCCTGGTTGACGAACGTGATCCGTCCGGCCAGATCGGTCTTGGACACCAAGATGGTGCCTTCCGGCAGTTCCACTTCAACATCGGTGATCGGTTCGTTGACGCGCATGAGTTCTTGGATCCTGCTTTCCCGCCTTAATACATACGGTGTATGACGGATTTGCGCGCAATCTGTCCAGCCCGCACGCTCGGGCGTTTCGCTTTGACGGCCGCCGCGATATGGTGGAAGCGCAAATTTCCGTCGAGATGCCCATGCTGAATCCCATTATCGTCATTCCCGCCCGCATGCAGGCCACCCGCTTGCCCGGCAAGCCGCTGGCCGACATCCACGGCGAGCCCATGATCGTGCATGTCTGGCGCCGCGCCATGCAGGCCGGTATCGGGCCGGTGGTGGTCGCCTGTTCCGAGATCGAGGTCTACGACGCCGTCCACGCCCATGGCGGCAACGCGGTGATGACCGACCCCGACCATCCGTCCGGCTCGGACCGGGTGTGGGAAGCGGTCGCCAAGATGGACCCCGACGGCGATTTCGACGCCATCGTCAACGTCCAGGGCGACCTGCCGACCCTGGACCCGGCGGTGATCCGCGCCGTCTTCGCGCCGCTGGAGGTACCCGAGGTGGACATCGCCACCCTGATCGCCGAGATCGGGATCGAGGAGGAGCGCACCAATCCCAACGTGGTCAAGGCGGTGGTGGGACTGGCGCCGGGGCAACGGGTGGGGCGCGCGCTCTATTTCAGCCGCGCCACCGTGCCGGCCAATGCGGGGCCGCATTACCACCATATCGGCCTCTACGCCTACAAGCGCGCCGCCCTGGCCCGCTTCGTCACCCTGCCGGTGGGCGTTCTGGAACGCCGCGAGAAGCTGGAGCAACTGCGCGCCCTGGAAAACGGCATGCGCATCGACGCCGCCCTGGTTGACACCGTTCCGCTGGGTGTCGATACTCCCGCCGACCTCGAACGCGCGCGCGCGCTGCTGAAAGCCTAGCGTTTCCCCTATGACCGACATCCCCGATCCCATCAAGGCCATCGCCTTCCAGGGTGAACCCGGAGCCTATTCGCACCTGGCCTGCCGCACCGCCTATCCGGCCATGGACCCGCTGCCCTGCGCCACCTTCGAGGACACCTTCGCCGCCGTGCGCGAGGGCCGTGCCCGCTACGCCATGATCCCCATCGACAATTCGCTGGCGGGACGGGTGGCCGACGTCCATCACCTGATGCCCTATGCCGGCCTGCATATCATCGGCGAGCATTTCGAGCGCATCAGCCATCACCTGCTGGCGGTGCCGGGCGCCTCGCTCGCCACCATCACCACGGTGAAAAGCCACGTCCACGCCCTGGGCCAGTGCCGCAACCTGATCCGCGAACTCGGTCTCAAGGTGGTGGTCGGCGCCGATACCGCCGGCGCCGCCGCCGAGATCGCCGAGCGGGGCGACCCCACCGTCGCCGCCATCGCCTCCGAACTGGCGGCCGAGTCCTATGGCCTGGTTTCGCTCAAGGCCAACATCGAGGACGCCGCCCACAACACCACCCGCTTCGTGGTGATGGCGCGCGAAGCTCTGGAGCCCAATCCCAACCAGCCCTGCATCACTACCTTCGTGTTCCGGGTGCGCAACGTGGCGGCGGCGCTGTACAAGGCGCTGGGCGGCTTCGCCACCAACGGTGTCAACATGACCCGGCTGGAAAGCTACATGGTCGGCGGCGAGTTCGCCGCCACCCAGTTCTACGCCGACGTGGAAGGCCATCCCACCAGCCGCAACCTGCGCCAGGCGCTGGAAGAGCTGGACTTCTTCAGCCATGAAGTCCGCATCCTGGGCGTCTATCCGCTGCACCCCTTCCGCCTCAAGCAGCGCCCGCCGGCGGAATAAGCGTCGCCCTACGGCGTCCCGAAGGCCCGCACCATGGTCTCCACCGCCGCATCGACGGCGACGTCGATGGTGTGGCCCTCCGGCTGCGGCAAGCCCAGCAGGGTGCGCATGAACAGGTCGGTGCGCAGCATGCCGGTGAACAGGTCGGCGGCCTGCCGAGGATCCGGCACCGCCAGCTTTCCCCGTCGGTCCAGGTCGGCGAAGACCTCCGCGATCTGGGCCTTGCCCGCCCCCGGTCCCGATTCGTAGAAGGCCTTGGCCAGATCGGGCTGACGCACCGCCTCGGCCACCACCACCCGGTACATGGCCAAAGTGTCGGGCTGCAGCAGCAGGTCCAGCAGGCGGTGACCGAGCAGGCGCAGGGTGGAGCGGGCGTCGGCCTTGTCCTCGGGGGGGGCGAAGGCGGCGCTACGGTCGCAACGGCGCCGGATCACCGCCGCGAACAACTGATCCTTGCTTTCGAAATGGGCGTAGATGGTGGCCTTGGACACACCGGCGCGACCCGACACGCCGTCCATGCTGGTTGCGGCGTAGCCCACCTCCAGGAAAGCCGCCACGGCCGCGTCCAGGATGGCTTCGCGCTTGGCCGACGGCTTGGGGCAGGCTGGGGGTTTGGACATGCTTCCTCCACTTGATTGGGAAAAACTAAACCAGCTAGTTTAGTTTTGGAACGGAAGATTTCGCTTTCCCGCCATTTATGCAGGAAACGGACCAGAGCGCGTCCTTTTGCCTTTCCGTCCAATCCCGGTTTCGTATAGTTAGGGGCTCCGCCGCGCCGGTGGAACACGGATCAGACACGGACCGCCCATGACCTCAGCCGCCGACGACATCGCCACCGCCCGCCGGGTGCTTGCCACCGAGGCCGAGGCCCTGGGAGCGCTCGCCGCCGGCCTTGGCGCCGAGTTCCTCAAGGCGGTCGCGCTGCTGGAGGCGGCCAAGGGCCGCGTTGCCGTCACCGGCATGGGCAAAAGCGGCCACATCGCCCGCAAGATCGCCGCCACCATGGCGTCCACCGGCCGCACCGCCTTTTACATCCACCCGGCCGAGGCCAGCCACGGCGACCTCGGCATGGTGACCGGCGACGACGCGGTGGTGGCGCTGTCCAATTCGGGCGAAACGCCGGAGCTGGGCGACATCCTCGCCTATACGCGGCGCTTCGACATCCCGCTGATCGGCATCACGGCGCGGGCCGGCAGCACGCTCGCCACCGCCGCCGACGTGGCCCTGGTGTTGCCGCCCATTCCCGAGGCCTGTCCCATGGGGCTGGCGCCGACCACCTCCACCACCATGATGCTGGCCCTGGGTGACGCCCTGGCGGTGACCCTGCTGGAGCGCAAGGGCTTTTCCGCCGCCGACTTCAAGGTCTTCCATCCCGGCGGCCAGTTGGGGCGGCGCCTGCTCAAGGTCGCCGACCTGATGCACGGCGCCGACCAGTTGCCGCTGGTCAAACCCGACACCCCCATGGCCGAGGTGCTGCTGGTGATGACCGCCAAGAGCCTGGGCTGCGCCGGCGTCGTCGCCACCGACGGCAGCCTGGCCGGCATCGTCACCGATGGCGACCTGCGCCGCCACATGCGCCCCGACCTGCTGAGCCTGTCGGCCGCCGACGCCATGACCCGGGGACCGAAGACGGTCGGCCCCAACCTGCTGGCGGCCGAGGCCTTGCGGATCATGAACACCAAGGCCATCACCAGCCTGTTCGTCGTCGACGACCACGGCCGCCCGGTGGGCGCCCTGCATGTCCACGACTGCCTGCGGGCGGGAGTGGCCTGAGATCATGAAGCCGCCGGCCGCAGCGAACGAGGTCGCGCCGATCAGGCGGCGCCTGCACGCGCCGCAGACCGGGCCGTTCGCGCGCTATTCCCGCTTCGTCGGCATCATGAAGGTCCTGCTGCCCAGCATGGCGGCGCTGCTGTTGGGGCTGGTGGTGGTGTGGCCGAAACTGGCCTTCGACGACAAGCGCTTCCAGATCGGCTTCGCCAAACTGTCGTCCAAGGCGGTCGAGTCGCTGGCCATGCAGAACGCGCGCTATTTCGGCCTGGACGAGTCCAACCGCCCGTTCGCGGTGACCTCGGAGCAGGCCGTTCAAGAGCCGGGCAATTCCGACCTGATCCACCTGCAAGCCCCCAAGGCCGACTTCACCTCGACCTCGGGGGCCAACATCGTGGTCGACGGCGCCACCGGGCTGTATCATCAAGCGGCCAAGACCCTCGACCTGTCGGGCGGCGTCAACCTGTTCCACGATTCGGGCTACGAACTTCACACCCCCACCGCCACCATCGACCTCGCCCACAATTCCGCCCTCGGAACCGACCCGGTCGAAGGCTTCGGGCCGCAGGGCCGCATCGAGTCCATGGGCTTCGCCTTGGCGGGCATGGGTAAAGAGATCATCTTCACCGGCAAGGCTCACCTGTCGCTACGGGGAGCCTCGCCCAAGGGCCAGGGCAAGGGAGCCAAAAGCCGATGAAGCCGACCACCACGCTGCCGGGCCTTCTTTTCGCTCTGCTGGGAGTTCTGGGGCTGGCCGATACCGCCGCCGCCCAAGGCTTCGAGATGAGCAAGTCGGGAGACCAGCAGATCCAGGTCTATTCCGACAACGGCATCGAATGGTATTCCGAGGAATTGCGGGTGATCGCGCGCGGCAACGCCCACGCCATCCGCGGCGACATGACCGTGGACGCCGACGTGCTGACCGCCCATTACCGCAAGGGCGCCAAGGGCGACGAGATCTGGCGCCTGGACGCCGACGGCCATGTGGTGATCCGCTCGCCCACCGACACCGCCACCGGCGACAAGGCCATCTACGACCTGGACAAGGCGGTGTTCGTGTTGAAGGGGGCGCCGGCCAAGCTGGTGACGCCCACCGACAGCTTCCAGGCCACCGACACGCTGGAATACTGGGAGCTCAAGCGCATGGCGGTGCTGCGCGGCGACGCCGTCGCCATCCAGGACACCAAGACCCTGAAGGGCGACATCCTGACCGCCCATTTCAAGGACAAGGACCCCAACGCGGCCAAGGGCAAGCCGGGAACCGCCGCCGCCAAACCCTCCAGCCCGCCTCCCCCCGCCGCCCCCGCCAAACCCGGGGCCAAGCCCGGCGCGAAAGGCGACGGCGACAACGGCCTGGAACTCCAGCGCGCCGACGCCTACGGCCATGTGGTGCTGATCACCGCCACCGAGACCATCACCGGCGACCGCGGCGACTACGACGTCGAAACCGGTATCGCCACCGTCTCCGGTTCGGTTAAGATCACCCGGGAGGGCGGCAATCAGCTCGACGGCGGCTGGGCTCACGTGAATTTGAACACCGGGGTCAGCAAGCTGTTCGCCGGCACTCCCGGCAGCGACGACACCGGCAAACGGGTGCAGGGACTCTTCGTTCCCCAGAAAAAGGGCGAGAAGGGCGATGCCGGCGACAAGGGCCGGGCCAGCTTCTCGGGCAGCGTGCCCGACGCCAAGACGGATGGGGGAAAATGAAGCCTGTGATGCACGCACCGCCACCATCCGCCGAGCATGGCCGGCCCACGCCGCGCCTGGTGGCCGACAATCCCGGTCTGGTGGCGCGCAACATCGGCAAGCGCTTCAAGAAGCGTCCGGTGCTGCGCGGCGTCTCCATCTCGGTGCAGCGCGGCGAGGCGGTGGGGCTGCTGGGTCCCAACGGCGCTGGCAAGACCACCTGTTTCTACTGCATCACCGGCCTGATCAATCCCGACGAGGGCGACATCCTGCTGGACGGCCACGAGATCACCGCCCTGCCCATGTACCGCCGCGCCCGCCTCGGCATCGGCTACCTGCCCCAGGAAGCGTCGATCTTTCGCGGTCTATCGGTGGAGGGCAACATCCTGGCGGTGCTGGAAGTGGTCGAGCCCGACCGCGAGCGCCGCGAACACGATCTGGAAAGCCTGATGGCCGAGTTCTCCATCAGCCATTTGCGCCGCGCTCCGGCCATGGCGCTGTCCGGCGGCGAGCGCCGCCGCGTCGAGATCGCCCGCGCCCTGGCGTGTCGTCCCCATTTCATCCTGCTGGACGAACCGCTGGCCGGCATCGATCCCATCGCCGTGTCCGACATCCGCGACTTGGTGGCCCATCTCAAGGATCGCGGCATCGGCGTCCTGATCACCGACCACAACGTGCGAGAGACCCTGGAAATCATCGACCGCGCCTATATCCTGCACGACGGCGCCGTCCTGATGGAAGGTCGTCCGGCCGAGATCGTCGCCCATGAAGGGGTGCGGCGGGTCTATCTCGGCGAACGGTTCAGCCTGTAAAAGCCCCCGCCATGGCAATCGGCCCCCGGTTGGATCTCCGCCAGACGCAGTCTCTGGTGATGACGCCGCAGTTGCAGCAGGCGATCAAGCTGTTGCAGCTGTCCAACTTCGAACTCGCCACCTTCATCGACCAGGAGCTGGAGCGCAATCCGCTGCTGGAGCGAGAAGACACCGACCGCCCCATCGAGCGGACCGAGCCCAAGGCCGACGCCGCCGACCTGCCGGTGCTGGATTCCGCTCCGCCCGAGACGCCCATGCTGGACGGCATGACCGCCAGTTCGGCCGAGGACGGCTTCGACGTGGACTACGACAACACCTTCAACAACGACAGCGCCGCCGACTCGGTCGATGGCGAGGCCTTCGGCCAATGGTCGAGCAAGGGCGGCGGCAGTCACAGCTTCGACGATTCCGACTCCAGCCTGGAGCAGATGGTCGCCGGCGACATCTCGCTGCGGGATCATCTGGTCGCCCAGTTGAACGTGGACATGGCCGTCCCCGCCGACCGCCTCATCGGCCTGCACCTGATCGAGATGCTGGACGAATCCGGCTACCTGATCGGCGATCTGGGCGAGCTGGCGGAAAAGCTGGGCTGTCCCGTCGAGCGGGTGGAACGGGTCCTCAAGCAGGTTCAGGGGTTCGACCCGGTGGGCGTGTTCGCCCGCTCGCTGCGGGAATGCCTGGGGCTGCAACTGGCCGAGCGCAACCGCCTCGACCCCGCCATGCAGGCCATGCTGGACAATCTGGAGCTGCTGGCCAAGCGCGACCTGCCCGGCCTGATGCGGGTCTGCGGCGTCGATGCCGAGGACCTATCCGAGATGATCGGCGAAATCAAGGCGCTGGACCCCAAGCCGGCGCTGCGCTTCGACCATGTGGTCGCCCAGCCCATCACCCCGGACGTGCTGATGCGCCGCGCCCAGGACGGCTCCTGGCTGGTGGAGTTGAACTCCGACACCCTGCCGCGCGTCCTGGTCAACGCCCGCTACTACTCCAAGGTCGCCGCCGGAGCGCGCAACAAGGACGACAAGACCTATATCAGCGAGCGCTTCCAGTCGGCCAACTGGCTGGTGAAGTCGCTGCACCAGCGCGCCACCACCATCCTCAAGGTCGCCACCGAGCTGGTGCGCCAGCAAGACGCCTTCTTCCGCCTGGGCGTCCAGCATCTGCGGCCGCTGGTGCTGCGCGACATCGCCACCGCCATCTCCATGCATGAAAGCACGGTCAGCCGCGTCACCTCGAACAAGTACATCGCCACCCCGCGCGGCATCTACGAGCTCAAATACTTCTTCACCCAGTCCATCAGTTCCGCCGATGGCGGCGACGCCCATTCCGCCGAGTCGGTGCGCCATCGGATCAAGGCCATGATCGATTCCGAGGGCAAGACCGTGCTGTCCGACGACCAGATTGTGGTGGCGCTGAAAGCCGACGGCATCGACATCGCCCGGCGAACAGTGGCAAAATACCGCGAGGCTATGAACATCGCGTCGTCGGTTCAACGGCGGCGTGAAAAGGCGCTTGGGATGTGACTCTCGTCAAGCTTGACTCGGGAACGGGGCGGACCTATTTTCCGGCCCTTCCCCGAGGATCGGACGGGATGGCGCAACGATGTCGTCTTGTCCCGGACCAAGGTAAGGGAACCCGCGGACCCTGGCGTCCGCAAGACTAGGTGGATCGATGGAAATCACCGACCTGATCAGCCCCGCGGCCGTCATTCCCAATTTGCGCGCCACCTCCAAGAAGCAGGCGTTGCAGGATCTGGCGCGGCGCGCGGCCGAGATCACCGGCCTGCACGAACGGGCCATCTTCGACGTGCTGCTGGAGCGCGAGCGCCTGGGCACCACCGGCGTCGGCAACGGCATCGCCATTCCCCACGGCAAACTGCCCAGCCTGGACCGGCTCTACGGCCTGTTCGCCCGGCTGGAGCGCCCCATCCATTTCGAATCCATCGACGAACAGCCGGTCGACCTGATCTTCCTGCTGTTGGCGCCCGAATCGGCCGGCGCCGATCACCTCAAGGCCCTGGCCCGGGTGTCGCGCCTGCTGCGCGACAAGGGCGTCTGCGAAAAGCTGCGCGGCACCGACAACGCCGACGCGCTTTACGCCCTGCTGACCGAATCCCCCGCCAGCCGGGCGGCCTAGTCGCCGCGCTCCAACCAGGCCTCGGGCTTTGGCCCGGCGTCACCGGGAATGTCATTTCATCATCACCATAGCGGTATGATAGCATCTGCGGCCTGAAAGCAGGGGGAGGGCGGGATGCGGACGGTGCTGGTGGGGAACATCAAGGGCGGTTGCGGCAAGACCACGCTGGCCACCCATATCGCCGCCGCCTTCGCCGGCAACGGCCTCGTCACCGCCATCGGCGATTGCGACCGGCAACGCTCCAGCCTCAACTGGCTGCGGCGGCGCTCCGAGGCCCTGCCCGCCATTCTCGGCCTCGACTGGTCCAAGGATGTGGGCGCCTCTCCCAAAGGGTTGGACCGGCTGGTCATCGACGCCCCCGCCGCCATGCACCACAAGGACGTGGAAGACCTGATCGACATCAGCGACATCGTGGTGGTGCCGGTGCTGCCCGGCGCCTTCGACGAGGACGCCACCGCCCATTTCCTGGAAAGGCTCGCCAAGGTCAAGGCGGTGCGCAAGAACAAGCGGGTGGTGGCGGTGGTCGGCAACCGCCTGCGGCCGGGCACCCGGACCAGCGACCATCTCGACGGTTTCTTCGGCGGCCTGGGCTTTCCGGTGGTGGCCCGGCTACGCGACAGCCAGATTTACCCCACCATGGCGGCCCAAGGATCGACGGTCCTGGAAGCCGCCGACCGCCGCTCGCGCTCCTACGCCGCCGAATGGCTGCCGCTGCTGGATTTGTTGGGGAAATGATCGGATAGACCGCAAGAATTTCCGGTCCTGTCAGCCCGGCGTTTCCGCCATGTAGGGCTTGAATTCCATGTCGTTGTTGGCGATGTGGGTCACCAGCCAAGTGGCGAGCGAATCGCCCAGGGTGCGCACGATGCCGGCGCGGACCTCGTCACAGCCATCGGCATAATGGGTCATGACGGCTTCGAGCCGGTTCAACAGCATCACATGGCTGGTGCGGTGGGCCTCCCGGTCGGGAAAGCCGACCTTCACCTGCAACGCCTCCTCGCGGGCGAAGTGGTCGGTGGTCAGTTGGACCAGTTCGGCCAGCGTGCCGCCGACGGCGGCACAGTCGACCGGACCGGCGGCGGCGGCTTCCAGCGTGGCGATCAACGCCATCATGCGCCGATGGTCGGCGTCGATGGCGGCGTCCCCGATCGCGAGCGTCTCATCCCAGACGATTGACATCGCTCTCCTCCGCCGGAGACTGTACCCGAGGTTTGGCCCTGGGGGAAATACGGATGATGGTGGTATCGCATGTCCTGGTCGGCGCCGGCGCCTGGGTGGCGGCGGCGCGGCTGGGCGGGATGGTGTCCGGCGACGCCCTGGCGGTGGGGGCCGCCATGGCGGGCTCGTTGCTGCCCGACATCGACCACCCCTCGTCCTGGCTGGGCCGGCGGTTGTGGGTGGTGTCCAAGCCGCTGTCCAAGCTGATCGGCCATCGCGGCCTGACCCATTCGCTGCTGGCGGTGGTGGGCGGGCTGGCGCTGGTCCAGGCGATTCACCCCAGCACCGTGGTCGCCCGGCTGGCCGAGCCGCTGGTGGTGGGCTATCTCTCCCATCTCGCCGCCGACGCCCTCACCCCCGCCGGAGTGCCGCTGCTGTGGCCCTTGAAGCGGCGCTTCCGGCTGCCGCTCTGCGCCAGCGGCGGGGCGATGGAACTGCTGGTGGTCCTCGCCTTCCTGGCGGCGGTGGGGTGGTTTGTTACAAGTGGATCAGTGTAGGGGCAAGCCATCCCAGCAGGGCGAAGGCGATGCCCACCACGCCCAGACCGCCGGCGCCGATGGCCAGGGCGATCATGCCGGTGACCACGGCCGCCGAGCATAGGACGATAGAAATCTGCAAGGCGGCGGCGCCGTATTCGAACAGGTGGTAGGCCGACAGCGCATGATCGCGGTCGGCCTCGGCGGCCTTGGCCTGGGCCATCAGCTCCTTGCGGCCGTCGCCGCTTTCGGGGTCGCTGTCATAGCGCTGGGCGGTGGCGCGCCACTCGGCCACCTTCTTGGCGGCGGCCTCGCCGGGCACCGTCAGTTCCAGCATGTCGGCGCTGGCGCGCAAGGTGGTGTGGCGGATGCTCTTGGCCTGATAGAACGCCCACAGGTCGTTGGCGTGGATATTGGCCGACAGCGACGTGTTCTGGGCCGATTTGCCGCCGGCCTCGACGATGGCCAGCAGCATGGCCAGCACGCTGATCAGCACGGCGATGTTCTTATTGCGGCTGGTCTTGATCGGACTGGAATTCTGCCCGCCATGGTGCTCATCATGATGGCCGTGATGCGCCGCCTCATGGATGGTTTCGTGGGCTTCATGCGCTTCCATGGGAGTCCTTCAAGGGCTAATGTGGGTTTGGTTCGACGCAATCAGCAATCGGAGTGCCAGAGTATGTTCGCCGTCCACTGCAAGGACAAGCCCGGTCACCTTCAGACCCGCCTCGACAACCGTGCCGCCCATCTGGCCTACATGACCGCCAACATCGGCAAGGTGGTCATCGGCGGCCCGCTCCAGACCGACGACCGCCAAGGCATGGTCGGCAGCCTGCTGGTGCTGGATTTTACCGACCGCGCCGAGTTGGACGCCTTCCTGGCGGCCGACCCCTACGCCCAGGCCGGCCTGTTCGAAAGCGTCACCGTCTGGCCCTACAAGAAGGTCTTCCCTTGATGGCCCATTGGCTGGTCAAGTCCGAGCCGGGGGCCTGGTCCTGGGACGACCATGTCAAGAAGGGCGTCCAGTACTGGGACGGGGTGCGCAACCATCAGGCCGCCGGCAACCTGAAGGCCATGAAAGTGGGCGACCGCGCCTTCTTCTACCACTCGGTGGAGGAGAAGCGCATCGTCGGCGTGGTCGAGGTGGTGCGCGAAGCCTATCCCGACCCCACCGATCCCGAGGGCAAGTGGGTGGTGGTGGACTTCAAGGCGCTGGCGCCGCTGAAGACTCCCGTCACCCTGGCCCAGGTCAAGGGCGACCCCCGGCTGGAGCATCTGGCCCTGGTGCGCCAGTCGCGGCTGTCGGTCTGTCCGGTGGACGAGGCCGCGTGGCGGCTGTTGTGCGACCTGGGAGGCGTGGGTGATTTGGGAGGCGTGGGCGACCTGGGAGGGGTGGGGGAACTGGTGTGACCACTCCTACCCTCCTGTGCGCCCTGGCCGAGATCGACGACCCCGGCGCCAAGGGCTTCGTGGTGGACAAAGCGGATGGCACCCGGCAGCGAATTTTCGTGGTGCGCCAGGACGGCGAAGTGTTCGGCTACGTCAATTCCTGCCCGCATGTGGGGGCGCCGCTGAACCTGGAAGACGACAAGTTCCTCGATATCTTCAAGAGCGGCATCCTGTGCGCCAACCATTTCGCCCTGTTCGAAATCGAATCGGGCTATTGCGTGCGGGGGCCGTGCAAGGGCCGCAGCCTCGAACCGTTCCCGGTTACCGTGCGGGACGGCAAGGTGTGGCGGACGGACACCTTACGTTGATTATGATTCCATGAAAGCTGCCCACCTACCCCTTTGAGCGGGCTTGTTTCCCCCGCCCGAGTCGAACATACTCGCGGTTTCTCTATCTGGGGAAACGCCCCGCGCCGGGCAAACATGAGCGCGGGTCAATCAAAAAAGGGAGACACCCCCACAATGTCCGACGTCTATCCTATTTCCGCCGAGACCGCCAAGACCGCCCTGATCGATGAGAAGACCTATACCGAATGGTATGAGCGCTCGGTCAAGGACCCCGAGGGTTTCTGGGGCGAGCATGGCAAGCGCATCGACTGGATCAAGCCCTACACCAAGGTGAAGGATGTCTCCTATACCGGCGACGTTCACATCAAGTGGTTCCATGACGGCACCCTGAACGTCGCCGCCAACTGCCTCGACCGGCATCTGGCCAAGCGCGGCGACCAGACCGCCATCATCTGGGAAGGCGACGATCCCAACGAGTCGGCCCACATCACCTATCGCGACCTGCACGAGCGGGTCTGCCGCATGGCCAACGCCATGACCGACCTGGGGGTCAAGGCCGGCGACCGCGTCACCATCTACCTGCCCATGATTCCGGAAGCCGCGGTGGCCATGCTCGCCTGCGCCCGCCTCGGCGCGGTCCACTCCATCGTGTTCGGCGGCTTTTCGCCCGACGCCCTGGCCGGCCGCATCCAGGATTGCGATTCCTCGCTGCTGATCACCGCCGACGAGGGTCTGCGCGGCGGCCGCAAGGTGCCGCTGAAGACCAATGTGGACAAGGCGCTGGAGACCTGCTGGTCGTGCAAGAACGTCATCGTGGTCAAGCGCACCGGCGGCGCCATCCACATGGTGGCCGGCCGCGACCATTGGTACCACGACCTGGTGGCCAAGGCGTCGCCGGAACACAAGGCGGTGGAGATGGACGCGGAAGCCCCGCTGTTCCTGCTCTACACCTCCGGCTCGACCGGCAAGCCCAAGGGCGTGGTGCACACCACCGGCGGCTATCTGGTCTATGCCTCCATCACCCACCAGTACGTCTTCGACTATCATGACGGCGACATCTATTGGTGCACCGCCGACGTGGGTTGGGTGACCGGCCACTCCTACATCGTCTACGGCCCGCTGGCCAACGGCGCCACCACCCTGATGTTCGAGGGCATCCCCAACTATCCGACGGTGTCGCGCTTCTGGGACGTGGTCGACAAGCACAAGGTCAACATCTTCTACACCGCGCCCACCGCCATCCGCTCGCTGATGCGCGAAGGCGAGGAGCCGGTGAAGCGGACCAGCCGCAAGTCGCTGCGCCTGCTGGGCTCGGTGGGCGAGCCCATCAATCCCGAGGCCTGGACCTGGTATCACCGGGTAGTCGGCGACAACCGCTGCCCCATCGTCGACACCTGGTGGCAGACCGAGACCGGCGGCATCCTGATCACTCCGCTGCCGGGCGCCACCCCGCTGAAGCCCGGTTCGGCCACCCGTCCATTCTTCGGCGTGATTCCGCTGATGGTCGATGCCGAGGGCAAGGAGCTGAAGGGCGCCACCGAGGGCAATCTGTGCATCGCCGATTCGTGGCCGGGCCAGATGCGCACCCTGTGGGGCGATCACGAGCGCTTCAAGCAGTCCTACTTCACCACCTATCCCGGCCGCTACTTCACCGGCGACGGGGCGCGGCGCGACGAGGACGGCTATTACTGGATCACCGGCCGCGTTGACGACGTCATCAACGTGTCGGGCCACCGCATGGGCACCGCCGAGGTCGAATCGGCCCTGGTCGCCCATCCCAAGGTGGCCGAGGCCGCCGTGGTCGGCTATCCGCACGAGATCAAGGGCCAGGGCATCTATGCCTATGTCACCCTGGTGTCGGGCGAGGAGCCGACCGAGGAACTGCGCAAGGAGCTGGTCAACTGGGTCCGCAAGGAAATCGGCCCCATCGCCAGCCCCGACCTGATCCAGTGGTCTCCCGGCCTGCCCAAGACCCGGTCCGGCAAGATCATGCGCCGTATCCTGCGCAAGATCGCCGAGAACCAGTTCGACGCCCTGGGCGACATCTCGACCCTGGCCGACCCCGGCGTGGTCGAAGATCTGATCGAAAGCCGCATGAACCGGGCTTAATGCGCGTGTAAGTCCTGAACATGGTGTATGACGAGGCCCGTGGATCGCTCCACGGGCCTCGATTTTTGGGGAGCCGACGATGCCGATGGTGAAAATCCTGCTCGAAGCACTCCTGGCTTTCGGGGGATTGTATCTGCTGCTGATCGCGGGGGTGGCCCTGGGGCAGCGCGGCATGATCTACCATCCCGATCCCACCCGCGCCGACCCGGTCGAGGCCGGCGTGCCCGAAATGGTGCCGGTGCCGCTCAAGGCCGAGGACGGTTGGCCGGTCAGCGGCTGGTACGCGCCGCCGCGCAGCGCGGCCAAGCCCACGGTAGTGTTCTTTCACGGCAATTCCGGCACGGTCGGCACACGCGCCTTCAAGGCCCGCGCCCTGCTGGACGCCGGCTATGGCGTGTTTCTGGTTGAGTATCGCGGCTATGGCGGCAATCCCGGCCGTCCCAGCGAGAAGGGGCTCTACGCCGACGGCCGCGCCGTGATCCGCTGGCTGGTCGGCCGCGGCATCGCCGCCTCGCGGCTGGTGCTGTACGGCGAGTCGCTGGGCTCCGGTGTCGTCATGGAGATGACCCGCCTGATCGAGCCCATGATGGTGGTGCTGGAATGTCCGTTCACCGCCCTGCCCGATCTGGCGCCGCCCTTCGTCCTGCCGGTGCTGGCGCGGGCCTTCATGCTCGACCACTTCGACAATCTGTCCAAGATGGCGGGACTGACGGCGCCGCTGCTGGTGGTGCATGGCGACCAGGACGAAGTCGTGCCGGTGGCCATGGGCCATGCCCTGCTCAAAGCCGCCGACACCATCAAGGACGGGGTGTTCCTGCCCACCGCCCATCACGGCGACCTGTGGGATCATGGCGCCGGCGAGCACGTCCTCGACTTCATCCGGCGGCGGATGGATTAGGTTATTTCACCGCGACATGGTCCACCACCCATTTGACGCCCTCGGCGTCGCGGGCGAAGGCGGCGGCCTTGGCGGCGTCCTCGGCCGAGCGGGCGGTTCCCATCAGCGTGACGACGCCGTTGACCACGCGCACCACATAGGCGCCGGCAATGTCGTCCTGGCCCAGCAGGCCGGCATAGATCCGCTGTTCCCGCCCGGTTTCGGGCACGAAGGCGGCGGCGGTGGGGTCTTCGGCCAGATTCAGGTCGTTGAACACCACCTCCACCCCGTCCGCGGCCTTGGCGAGCTGCTCGGCGCGGCGGCGCTGCTCGGGCTTGGTCACCGCCCCGGTCAGCAGCACGGCGTGGTTCCAGGCCAGCACCGAGACGCCCCTGAAGGCGGCGGCGTCGTTCTGGCGCAGTTGGGACAGGACGGTTCGGCCGATGGAATCGTCCTGGTTGCGCTCGGCGCGGGGGCGCACCACCCGGCCGGCCGCGTCCGTGGTCACGGCCGACGGTGACGAGGCTCCGCCGCCCGGCTGGGCGCAGGCGGCCAGCAGCAGGAGGCAGAGGAGGGAAACCGACGAGCGAATGATCTTTGTCATTCGCTCGGAGGCAAGGCCAAGGGCCGCCGCGCCACATGGCGCGAAAGCCAAGCCGTCGGAGACGGCGCCCGGCGACTGAGGGGCTATCCAGACTCTAGTTTTCATCGTCGCCATCCTCGTCGAGGGCCGCCTCGGTGGCGGCGTCCAGGTGTCGGCCGTGGCGGTAGCGCTGGAACAGCCAGACGCCGATCACGCCGGAGGCGACGAACAGTATCACGCTGGCGCCGATGCGAAACACCGGATCGACCTGGATGCCGCTGCCCAGCAGGGCGAAGACGGCGGTCTGGGGCACGAAGCCCAGCAGCGAGCCGAGGAAGAACGGCACCGCCACCACGCCCGATACCCCGGCGGCGAGATTGGTCAGCAGATTGCTGCCCACCGGCAGCAGCCGCATCAGCAGGGTCATGGAGAAGGTGTTGCCGGCCAGGAAGGCGTCGACGCGGGCGACACGGTCGGGAAAGCGGGCGGCGATGAAACCCCGCCCCATGAAGCGGGCGTAGAAGAAGGCGCCGACGCAGCCCACCAGCGAGGCCAGACTCGACCACAGCAGCCCCTCGGCGAAGCCGAAGGCGTAGCCCCCCAGGAAGCAGACCGCCTGACGCGGCAGGCCGATGCCGATGGCGATGCCGCCCATCAGCACGAACAGGGCGTTGCCAGACAGGCCCTTGCCGCGAATCTCGGCATCGACCCAGTGGGTGTCCAGGGCGTCCTTGATGCCCAGCCCCTCGATCAGGAAGCCGATGGCGACGAAGGTCAGGATCAGAATCAGACCGCGCAGCAGGGCGCGGGGATGCAGCAGGGGGTGATGGGATGCGGGCGAACTCATCAGGCAACCCAATAAATCGAGCGAGGCCTTCGCCGAGCGCGGGAGCGTTGAGCGACCCGGAGCTTTAGCGGAGGAGCCAAGGGCGCGGATGCGCCCGCCCGGCGTTTGAGGGACATTTAATCCAGACTCTCGACCACCGGATTACGAGCCCGGCGGATCAGCCACATCACCCCGATCAGATCGACGATGCCGACCCACAGCCGGTTCCATACTCCGTATTTGGAGATGCCGCGTTCGCGCGGGCGGTGGTTGACCCGCACCGTCTCCACCGTGCCGCCGGCCCGGATCACCAGGGCGGCCATGAAGCGGTGCATGTGGTCGAAGCGCGGCAGGTCGAGGAACAGGGCGCGGGGCAGCAGCTTGATGCCGCTGCCGGAATCGGGGATGCCATCCTGGAGCAGCTTGGAACGCACCCCGTTGGCCAGCTTGGAGGACAGCCGGCGGATGCCGTTGTCGCGACGGTTGGCGCGCCAGCCGGTGATCATCAGTCCCGGCCGCACCACAGCGGGGGCGGCGCGCCAGCGCTCCAGCATGGCCGGCAGGTCGGCCGGGTCGTTCTGGCCGTCGCCGTCCAGGGTGCCGATCAGGGTTCCGCCGGCATGCTTGACGCCGGTGGCGACCGCCTGGCTCTGGCCGCAACTGGCACGGTGGCGGACCACCTTGAGGCGGGGATGGATGTCCCGGGCCTGGGCCAGCACGGCGGGGGTGGCGTCGTCGGAGCCGTCGTCCACGTAGACCACCTCGAACTCCACCTTGCCCTGGAGGGCGGCATGGATTTCGTCGAGCAGCGGCAGGATGTTCTCGGCCTCGTTCTTGACCGGGACCACGACGGAGAGTTCGGGCGCCGGGAGGGTGGTCACGACAGACCCGCCCGCCCCATCTCCAGGAACTTCTCGCGCCGCCGGGCCCGCAGCACCCCGCCCTCCACGTCGGACAGGTCGCGCAGCGCCGATTCCAGCGACATGGACAGGGTCTGGAACATCAAGTCGATGTTGCGATGGGCGCCGCCCATGGGCTCGGGCACCACCGCGTCGATGATCCCCAGCTTGTGGATGTCCTGGGCGGTCAGGCGCAACTGCTCGGCTGCGTCCTTGGCGTTGTCGTTGGAGCGCCACAGGATCGAGGCGCAGCCCTCGGGGCTGATCACCGAGTAGATGGCGTGCTCCAGCATCAGCACGGTATTGGCGGTGGCCAGCGCGATGGCGCCGCCGGAACCACCCTCGCCGATGATCACCGACACCAGGGGAACGCGGATGTCCAGGCAGGTCTCGATGGAGCGCGCGATGGCCTCGGCCTGACCGCGCGCCTCGGCATCGACGCCGGGATAGGCGCCGGCGGTGTCCACCAGGGTGACCACCGGGATCTGGAAGTGGTTGGCCATCTCCATCAGGCGCACCGCCTTGCGGTAGCCTTCGGGCTTGGCCATGCCGAAATTGTGTTTGATGCGGCTTTCGGTGTCGTGGCCCTTCTCGTGGCCGATCACCATGACCGACCGGCCGCGAAAGCGGCCCAGACCGCCGACGATGGCCATGTCCTCGCCGAAGGCGCGGTCGCCGGCCAGCGGCGTGAAGTCGTCGATCAGCGCGGCGATATAGGCCAGCGCGTGCGGCCGCTCGGGGTGGCGGGCCACCTGCGTCTTTTGCCACGGCGTGAGCTTGGCGTAGGTCGACCGCAGCAGCTTGTCGACCTTGGCCTGGAGCTTGCTCACCTCGTCGGCGATGTTGACGTCGCCGCTGTCCGACAGGTGCCGCAGCTCCTCGATTTTGCCCTCGAGCTCGGCGATGGGCTTTTCGAATTCAAGGATATGCATGGGGGCATGTCATACAAGCAGCCGCGCTTCGGGGCAAGCGGAGATGGATGCGGATCTGGGTCAACATGATGAGGACGCTCGGCGGACTACACTTCAAGCGTCACCCCCACGAAAGCGGGGGTCCATGGTGGGTTGACGCTCTGTGCGAGCCTTTTTTCGGGGGAGAGGTTGCCATATGGATTCCCGCTTTCGCGGGAATGACGATAAGAGGGGGACTGAAGCCCTCTACGCCGCCGGGCTGCCGTCCTCGCCGGGTGGGGTGACGCGCAGGCTGGTGATCTGGTTGCGCTGGCGCCGGGCGATCTCGAAGCGGAAGCCGTAGAAGCGGAAGACCTGTCCCACATCGGGGATCTGGCGGGCCTCGTGCAGGACCAGCCCGGCGATGGTGGCGGCCTCGTCGTCGGGCAGCCGCCATTCGAACTCGCGGTTGAGGTCGCGGATCGGCACCGAGCCGTCGACGATGAACGATCCGTCCGATTGCGGCCGCACTCCGGCCACCGCCACGTCATGCTCGTCGGCGATGTCGCCGACGATCTCCTCCAGGATGTCCTCCAGGGTCACCACCCCCATCAGCGAGCCGTATTCGTCCACCACCAGGGCGAAGTGCTCGCGACGGCGGCGGAAGGCCTGCAACTGCTCCTGCAGGGTGGTGGAATCGGGGATGAACCACGGCGGCGAGGCCAGTTCGACCACGTCGAGCCTGTCCAGTTCGCCGTCGAGGCCGCGCACCGCCCGCAGCATGTCCTTGGCGTGGATGATGCCGACGATGTTGTCGGGATCGTCCTTCCACAGCGGCAGGCGGGTATAGGGGCTGGTGACCACCTGATCGAGGATGGCCGTGGGCGTCTGTCCGGCGTCGATGGTGATGGCATTGCGGCGATGGGTCATCACCTGGCCCACTTCCACGTCGTTCAGTTCGAGGATGGAGCGCAGCATGCGCCGCTCCTCCTTGACCTCTTCCTCGCCGGCATGAACCTCGATGGCGCCGCGCAGCTCCATCATGGAGCTTTCCAGGGTCACGGTGGCGGCATAGCTGGCGCCGCACAGCCGGAAGATCAGCCGCACCACCACTTCGATGGTGCGCACGAAGGGGGTGAAGATCAGCACCACGGCGGTGACCGGCGCCGCCACCAGCAGCGCCACCCGGTTGGCGTGGTAGATGGCGTAGGTCTTGGGCAGCACCTCGCCGAACAGCACCACGATGACGGTCATGCCGCCGGTGGCGTAGACGATGCCGGCATCGCCGAACATGCCCACCAGGGCGCCGGTGGCCAGGGACGACGCCAGGATGTTGACTAGGTTGTTGCCCAGCAGCAGCGAGCCGATCAGGCGGTCGCGGGTGTCGAGCAGCTTGTTGACCAATCCGGCGCGGCGGCTGCCATCCTGTTCCAACTGATGCATCACCGGACGCGACACGGCGGTCAGCGCGGTCTCGGAACCGGCGAAGAACGCCGATCCCGCCTGCAAGAGGACGATGGCGATCAGGGACAGGACGTTTTCATCCATGGCCCGTCATCTCCGTCAGCAGGGCGGCCAGCTCGGCCTCGGGCACGTCGCGGGTCAGGAAGCTTTGGCCGATGCCCTTGGCCAGCACGAAGGTGACCTTGCCGTCCTTGACCTTCTTGTCGCCGGCCATGTGTTCCAGCAGGCGGGCCGCGTCCCATTGGCGCTGACCGGGTAGGCCCGAGGGCAGCCCCAATGCGTCGAGATGGCGGACCAGCCGCTCGGCATCGGCAGCCGGCGCCAGCCCCAGCCGGGCCGACAGGCGGAAAGCCATCACCATGCCGATGGCCACTGCCTCGCCGTGCAGCATCTCGTCGGAGAAGCCGGTCTCGGCCTCCAGGGCATGGCCGAAGGTGTGGCCGAGATTGAGCAGGGCGCGCACCCCGCCTTCCCGCTCGTCGGCGGCGACGATGCGGGCCTTGGCGCGGCAACTGACCGCCACCGCGTGGCGCCGCGCCTCCAGGTCGCCGTCGATCAGGGCCGGGGCATTGGCCTCCAGCCAATCAAAGAACGCGACATCGTCGATCAGGCCGTACTTCACCACCTCGGCATAGCCGGCCAGCACCTGGCGGCGGTCGAGGGTGGCGAGGACCTGGGTGTCAGCCAGCACCAGCCGCGGCTGGTGGAAGGCCCCCACCAGATTCTTGCCGTGACGGGTGTTGATGCCGGTCTTGCCGCCCACCGAACTGTCCACCTGGGCCAGCAGGGTGGTGGGGATCTGGACGAAATCGACGCCGCGCAGCAAGATGGCGGCGGCAAAGCCGGTGAGGTCGCCGATGACGCCGCCACCCAGCGCCACCACCATGGTGCCGCGCTCGGCGCGGGCCGCCAGCATGGCGTCGAGCAGGGCTTCGAGATGGGGGAAGTCCTTGGTCTTTTCCCCGGCCGGCAACACCGTGTGCATGGGCATGACGCCGGCCGCCGCCAGACTCTTCTCCACCCGTTCGAGATAGAGCGGCGCCACCTGGTCGTCGGTGATCACCAGGGCGCGGTTGCCGCGCATCACCGGCTGAATCAGAGCGCCGGCACGGTCGAGCAGGCCGGGGCCGATATGGATAGGATAGGACCGCTCGCCCAATTCGACGGTGACGATCTCGCTCGCCTTCGGCTGGCTCATGATATGCCCCTCAAGCGCCGGGCGCGCGCCTCCGCGCGCTTGGCTCCTCCGCTTCGCTCCGGGGCGCTCAATGCGCCCGCGCTCGCCTTCGGCTCGCTCATGATATGCCCCTCAAGCGCCGGGTTCATGCTGTGGGCCCCAGATAATCGATCAAGCCGGCCATGACGCGGGCGACGGTGGCCTCGGGGGCTTCGTCCGAGGAATCGACGATGATATCGGCTTCGGCGTAGATGGGATAGCGGGCCTCCATCAGGCGGCCCAGGATCTCGCGCGGGTCGCCCTGCTTCAGCAGCGGCCGGTGGTCGCGGCCGACCGTACGCTTCAGCAGCAAGTCGAGGTCGGCGCGGATCCACACCGAGGTGCCGGTGGCCTTGATGCGCACGCGGGTGGCGGGATCGACGAAGGCGCCGCCGCCGGTGGCCAGCACCACCGGCGCTCCGTCCAGCAGACGGCCGATGACCTTGCGCTCGCCGTCGCGGAAGCTGGCCTCGCCGAAGCGGGCGAAATAGTCGCTGATGGAACAGCCGGCGGCGGCTTCGAACTCCACGTCGGCGTCGATGAAGCTCAGTCCCAGGCGGGCGGCCAGCCGCCGTCCGACGCAGGATTTGCCCGCGCCCATCAGCCCCACCAGCACCACCGTGCGGTCGACACGTCCCATCAGCTGTGACGCCAGCAGGGCGAGATCCTCAGCCATTGCCACGGTTCTCCCGGAATTCTGTCTTATCGCGCCGTTGATCCCGGACGGCGGGGCCGATACACTGCCCTGCCGCCTTTTAGCCGTCTCGCCCCGGCCATGTCCAGAAATCCATGTGTCCGGGCGCTCAACGAGGTCGTTCTTATCCCATGAGCAGAATCGCCATCCTGTTGGTTGTCGCGCTGTTGGTCGTCGTGACCGGCGGCGCCTTGCTTCTTTCCTCTTGGGACCCGCCGCCGCCTTCGGCGAAGGTCGAGAAGGTGGTCCCGGATGAAAAGTTCCCGCGCTAGTCGCTCTGTCGCCCTGGCCCTGGCCGTCGGGGTTCCGCTGCTGCTGACCGCTTCGCCGGGTTCGGCCCAATCGGCGGTGGGGCAACCCATACCGCTGGGACCACCCGCCTCCCAGGACGAACCGGCCCCCGCCTTCCTCAAGGTGGTGCCGTCGCCCCTGCTGGACACCGCGCCGCCCAAGCCGGCGGCCAGCGGACGCTTCGACATGGAGGAACTGAAGGCCCCCGACCTGGAAGCGGTGGGCGTACTCGACGACAAGCAGGGCGGGCTGGGCCCCAATCTGTGGCAAGGCACATCGGCGACCGTGGCACGCCATTTCCTGCCGCAACTGCCGGCGGCGCCGGGGTCGCGGACCCTGCGCTCGCTGGAGCGCCGCCTGCTGCTGACCGCCGCCACCGCGCCCGAGGGCGGCAGGGGCCTGGTGCCACCGCTGCTGGAGTTGCGGGCCGAGCGGCTGTTCGCCCTGGGCGAAGTCGAGGGACTGGCGGCGCTGCTCAAGGCGGCGCCGGGGGCGCTGAGCTCTCCCGGCCTGTCGCGGCTCAAGGTCGATACCTTCCTGCTGGCGGGCGACGCCAAATCCGCCTGCGCCGAAGCCGCCACCGCCAACGCCGGAGGCGGCTCCAGCGATCCCAGGATGCAGGTGTTCTGCATGCTGACCGCAGGCAAGGTTCTGGAAGCCAACATGGCGCTGGACCTGATGCGTGACCGCAAGGATGCCGACCACGCCTTCATCGCCGCCGCCGAGGCCATGAGCGGCACCCCGCCGGCCAAGGTGGACAAGCTGCCCAATCCGACGCCGCTGCATCTGGCCGCCTTCAAGGCCGCCAACATGGCGCTGCCGGCCGACGCCGCCACTTCGGCGCCGCCGGCCCTGCTGCGCGCCATGATCGACTCCACGACGCTGCCGCTGGACATCCGGCTGGCGGCGGCGGAACGGGCCGAGGCGCTGGGAGCCATGGACACCGATGCGCTGCGCCGCTTTTACGGCGCCGTCACCTTCACTTCGGCGGAACAACAGGCCGCCCTGGCCCAAAGCGACAAGACGCCGCGCGGCCGCGTCCTGCTGTTGCGCGGGGCGGGGGCCGAGCCGGCTCCGGCGGTTCGGGCCGAACTGGTCACCCGCATCCTGGCCGCCAGCATCGACCGGGGGGCCTTCGGCGGCACCGCCCGGCTCTATGCGCCGGTGATGGCCGAACTCAAGCCCACCCCCGACCTGGCGCCCTTCGCTCCCATCCTGGCCCGCGCCTTCCATGCCGCCGGGCGGCCGGAAACGGCGAACGCCTGGATGGCGCTGGCCAAGTCAAATCCCGCCACCGCCAAATCCGCCGACGATCTGTGGCTGCTGGCGCGGCTCGGCCGCAACGGGGCCGGCGATGCCGCTCCGGCCGAGGCCTATGCCACCTGGCTGGGCGCCCGCGAGTTGCCCGCCGATCAGGCGGAGCGCCGCGCCGGCATGGCGCTGGAGATGCTTCAGGCGGTGGGAGAGAAGGTGCCGGACGTCCAATGGCTGGCGGTGCCGCAAGGACCGGCCGCTCCTGCCGCGACGGGGCCGAAGCCGGCGCTGAAGGCCATGTTGCGCTCCGCCGCCGAAGGCTTGCGGGTGGGCGAGACTCTGCTGCTGGCGCTGGTGGCGCTGGGCGAGACCGGTCTGGACAAGGCCGATCCCGACACGCTCAACCGGGTGGTGGTGTTCCTGCGCATGGTCGGGCTGGATCGCGAGGCGCGCGAGCTGGCGGTGGAAGCGGCCCTGGCCAACGGAGTGTAAGACCAAGCCGCGATGAGCGGGACTCATCGCGGCTTGGTTAGGCCCAAGGGGCCGCGCGCCTTATGGCGCGGGAGCCGTCAGGCCATGTAGGTCTGGTCTTCCCGCAGGATGTGGTTCCGCAGCCAGTCGCCGACGAAACAGGCCACATCCTCGCCGACGTCCCGCTTGCCGGCCCTGAAGTTGGAGCGGATGGCGACCAGTTCCTCGGTCAGCTTGCGATGGATGGCTTTGTGCCGGTCGTATCCGGGGAAGAGGATTTGCCGCAGATATTCCTCTTCCCGGGAGAAATGGGCGACGGTGTAGTCCAGCAACTCGTCGAGCACGAATTCAAGGACGGTATGGTCTTCACGGTTGGCCGGCAGGCTGAGCTGGTTGACCAGTCCGATCAGGGCCCGATGGTCGCGGTCGAGGACGGGGTTGCCGACGCTCATGGCCTCGGTCCAGCGGATGACCGGGGTTTGGCCGCGATCCTTGAGGGCCGACACGGCAGCGGAGATGACCTGCGGGTCGAACTGCCGTCCAGCCTGATCGATGAGATAGGCGACGGCCTTCTCCTCCGGCCAGGGCTCCTTATAGGGCCTGGCGCTGGTCAAGGCGTCGAAAACGTCGGCGACGGCGACGATGCGCGCCGCCAGTGGGATCTCGTCCTTCCGAAGACCGTTCGGGTAGCCGTCGCCGTCATAGTGCTCGTGGTGATGGCGGGCGATGTCGGCGGCCATGCGTAGATAAGAGCTATCTGGCGCCTGCCCCAGGGCCTTGCTGAGAATGGCGGCTCCGGCGGCCGAATGGGCCTGCATCATCTGCCGTTCGGCAGCGTCCAGCGGACCGGACTTCCGCAGGATCTCATCGGAGATGGCGACCTTGCCGATGTCGTGGAGGATGCTGGCCACGCCGACCTGATCGCGGAAGTCCCGGGTGATCTCGTCGGGAAAGGCCTGGGCATGGCCGAGGCTACGGGTAATCTCGTGGGTCAGCCGGGCAACCCGCACCACGTGGTCCCCGGTGTCGTTGTCGCGGAACTCGGCCAAGTCGGCCAAGGCCTGGACGGTGGCGCGGTTGGCGGCCTTCATCTGTTCGGAGGCGCGGTGCTGGGCGGTGACGTCGGCGAAGCTGTAGGTGTAGCCGCCGCTGGTCAACGGGGCTCCGGTTTCCTCCTGCACGCGGCCATCGGGCCGCACGCGCACCAGACGAACCTTTTTCCGCTCATGGATTGGCGACAGCCGCTCGGTGACGATGGCCTCGACCTCACCGGCCCCGAACTCGCCGCGATCAGCGAGGAACCAGACCAGATCGACGAAATTGGCCCCGCTTCGGCAGAGGCTTTCGTTGATATCGAAGATCTGCCGATAGCGGTCGTTGACAAAGGCGATGCGGAAATCGGCGTCGAGGACCAGAACGGCAAGGTCGATGCTGTCGAGGGCTTCTGCCATGGTGGCCGCCAGCGTGGGGTTGTCCCCGTTCTTGGGGGGCAGCGGGTCAACCGTTGCGAATAGAGACACAAACCCTCCCGACGAAGGCGTCGATATCGTCGTTCATGCCGACGGTGCGGGCCGCCAGATCGCCGGCGGCGATCAGCACCTGCCCCGCCGCCTCGGTGGCGGTGCCGGCGGTGGAGGCGACGTCGCCGATAGTGTTGGCGACGGTCTGGACGTCGGCGGCCACGGTGCGGATGGACCGGCTCATATCGGCGACGGCGGCACTCTGCTGTTCGGTGGTGGCGGCGATACCGGTGGCGTTGTCGTTGATCTCGCGGATCTTGCCGGCGATGTTGCGGACCGCGTCCACCGCCTGATGGGTGGCGGAGCGCATGCTGTCGATCTGGTTGGAAATCTCGTCGGTGGCCCGCGCGGTCTGGTTGGCCAGATGCTTGACCTCGTTGGCCACCACCGCGAAGCCTTTGCCGGCTTCTCCGGCACGGGCGGCCTCGATGGTGGCGTTCAGCGCCAGCAGGTTGGTCTGGCTGGCGATCTCGGTGATCAGGTTGACCACCTCGCCGATCTTCTGGGCGGCCTGGTTGAGGCCGTTGATGGCGGCGTCGGTCTCGGTGGCGACCCGCACCGTCTCCTGGGCCATCTCGGCGGAATGCTGGATGCGCGCGGCCACTTCGCGGATGCCGGCGGCGACCTGCTCGGCGGCGGCGGCCACGGTTTCCACGTGGCTGGAGGCGTCCTCGGCGGCGGCGGCGACGCGGGTCGAGGTGTCGCTGGTCTGGTTGGCGATGTCCGACATCTGGCGAGCGGTGGCTTCCAGCTCGGTGGCGGTGGCGGCGACCACACCGGTCACATGCTTGATGTTGTCGCCGACGCTGGTGGCCTCGCTGGTGAAGGTCTTGGCGCGGAGTTCCATTTCGCTCAGCGCCCGGTTGATCAGACGAGCGTGGTCGGCGAATTCACCCACCATGCCGTCGGTCAGGATGTGACGGAAATAGCGGCCCTCGGAGGTCAACGCCATGGCGGCGTCGGCTTCCTTGGTGAACACCTCGGTCAGGTCGAGCAGGCGGTTGATGGACTTGTCGAGCCGCCCCAGGGTCCCGCCCTCCCGGATGCCGATGACGCGGGCGTCGAGCCGGCCGCCGCCGGCTTCGGCCAGCACGCCGCAGGCGCGATGGACCGAGGTGCGGGCACGGTTGATGAACAGCAGGGCGCCCAGGGCGGCCACCGAGGCCAGAGCCATGGCGGCGGCATCCAGCGCCGCGTCGCGCGTCAGGGCGATGATGGCGCCGACGGCGCACAGGGCAGCGGCCAGGACGCAGGCGGCCAGGGCCTTAGAGAGTGAAGACGAATTCATCGTAGGGCACTCCGGCGTTTTGCAGCGTGGCGAGCACGGCCTGGAAGGACGCGTCCATTCCAGCCTTGCGGTCGGGGTTGCTCTGTTCGATGGCGAGCAGTTGCCGATACAATCCTTCCGCCTTCTCCACCGCTTCGCGGCGCGGCGACCGGCGGTTGGAGTGGTAGCTGATGATCGTGCCGGCCTTGTCGAAGGTGGGGGTGACGTGGGCCAGAACCCAATAGTGATCGCCGTTCTTTGCCCGGTTCTTGACGTAGGCGAAGATTTCCTTGCCGGCAGCGATGGTGTCCCACAGCAATTTGAACACGCAACGCGGCATGTCGGGATGGCGGATGATGCTGTGCGGCTGGTTTAGAATCTCGGTTTCCGAGTATCCAGCCATGCGCAGGAAGACTTCGTTGGCATAGATGATACGGCCCTTGGTATCGTCTTGCTGACGATGATCTCGTCGCTGCCGAAGGTCCGCTCCACACCCGAAAGATATATATCCGACGTACTCATGACTCCCTCCCCATGAGGAGCGGCCTGCGCAAGCAACGCTCCACATCCCCGATTATCCGCCACAGTTCCACCTTAGCCGGCGATTGTGAGGGAACTATGGATACATTAAAGATGCCCGATGAACCGCCACACGCCATTTCAAGCGCGCCAGCCCGCATCGCGGGCATCTTGTGAGTGCTTGCTTTCAACTGTTCAGGTCACACTCACCAAATCTGCCGTATTGTCGTCACCAGCCCCGAAGCGGACCGAAGCAAACCACATCCGCAGGCAGTCTACTCCATCCGAGCGGAGCGAGGATAAAGCAATATTTGTTAAATTGTAGCTAACATGAACAGTTTTAGTGCGAGGGGGTGCCGTGAGTACGGTGTTGACCTGATACAAAAGGATAAGTGTTCCAGGTCTTGGTCGAAGACATCGGCGAGTTTTAGCCGATTGTGCGACGACATCTTCATGGGCCCAAAAAATTACACTTATTCTAAAATAAACCATGGGGATGACTTGATCCCCATGCTATTCTACCTCATGTTCTCCATCGCGCCGGACCAGACGGCAGAGGGCTTTCTTCCGACCGCCGACTGCCCTATGGTCGCCCCTTCCCTGGGAAAGAATCAGTCGGTGGGCCGCCATGAATTACCGTCACGCCTATCACGCCGGCAATTTCGCCGATGTGATGAAGCACGCGGCGCTCGCCCTCGTGGTCGAATCCCTGAAGCGCAAGGACACGCCGTTCTTCGCGCTGGACACCCATGCCGGTCTCGGCGCCTACGACCTTGAGTCCGTCGCCGCCGACAAGACCGGCGAATACCGCGACGGCATCGCCAAGATCCTCGACCGGTCCGACGTGCCCGCCGCGTTCGAGCCTTACCTGACGGCGGTGCGTACCTGGAACCAAGGGGGCGGCCTGCGCTGGTATCCCGGTTCGCCGGAAGTGATCCGCGCCATGATGCGGCCGCAGGATCGCCTGGCGCTGGTGGAACTGCATCCCGAGGACGTGGTCGAACTACGGCGGCGCTTCGCCGGTGACCGGCGGGTCGGGGTCCATCATCTCGACGGCTATGTGGCGGCCAAGGGACTGTTGCCACCGCCAGAACGGCGCGGTCTGGTGCTGATCGACCCTCCGTTCGAGGTCAAGGACGAGTTGGAGCGCCTCCGCGTCGCCTTGCGCCGCATGCGCAAGCTGTGGCCGACCGGCATCGTCCTGGTGTGGTATCCCATCAAGGGGCGCGAGCCGGTGCGCCGGTTCCATCAGGCGATCAAGGACGAGGGCGGCCCCAAGACCCTGGCCGCCGAACTGCTGATCCGCCCCGACGACGACCCCTTCCGGCTCAACGGCAGCGGCCTGCTGGTGATCAATCCGCCCTGGCGGCTGGAGGAGGCGCTGACGGAGGCCTTGGCTTGGCTGGCGAAGGTGCTGGCTCCCGTCCAGGGCCGTCACAGCCTGGACTGGCTGATCGCGGAAGAGGTGTCATCTTTGGTATAGGAGTCGGGGCGGGGTGGGGGAATGACCCTAACCCTTAGTCTATCCGTTTCCCCTCTCCCTCCCGGGGGGGATTCCAGTGCAAATTGGACTCAGGCGAAAAGTGACCATTGGGGAATGGGCAGCATGATCGCGATCTGGGACAATCGCTTGTCGACCGGCGACGACGCCATTGATGCCGAGCATCGTCTGGTGCTCAGCCTGTTGAACGAACTCCACGTCGCCTTCACCGTGAAGGCGCCGAGGGTGGTGGTGCAAAAGGCGCTGGAAGCGCTGGTCCGCGCCGTGGACCATCACTTCGCCCGCACGGATCTGGCCTCGGTCGGATCGGACGAGCGCCACGCCATCGGCGAACACGCCGCCTTCGCCGTCACCGTCCACCGTCTGCTGGAGGATTGGCGGAGCGGAACTCTCCAGGCCATCGACCGTCGCACCCTGATGCATCTGGGGGGGCGCTGGATCGACCACATGGGCCGCCACGAAACCTTCACCGGCCTGGCGCGTCGACGGGACCAACGCCTCGTCGGCTGAACGTCGGCCGGCCAGGTTCAGCAGCCCCCTTCCTTGCCCTTGAAGCCGCACAGATCGCGCACGATGCAGGCGAGGCAGTCGGGCTTGCGCGCCTTGCAGACATAGCGGCCGTGCAGGATCAGCCAGTGGTGGGCATGCTCCAGCCAGCGGGCCGGCGTCGCCTGAAGCAGGCCCTGCTCCACCTCCAGCACCGTCTTGCCCGGCGCCAGCCCGGTGCGGTTGCCGACCCGGAAGCAATGGGTGTCCACCGCGATGGTGGGCTCGCCGAAAGCGACGTTGAGGACCACGTTGGCGGTCTTGCGCCCGACGCCGGGCAGCGCCTCCAGTGCCGCGCGGTCGCGCGGCACTTGGCCGCCGTGCTGGTCCAGCAGAATGCGCGACAGGGCGATGACGTTCCTGGCCTTGGTCTTGTAGAGACCGATGGTGCGGATCGCCTCGGCCAGACGCTCCTCGCCCAGCGCCACCATGGCCGCCGGGGTGTTCACCGTGGCGAACAGCGGCCCGGTGGCCTTGTTGACCCCCACGTCGGTGGCCTGGGCCGACAGCACCACCGCCACCAGCAGGGTATAGGGGTCGGAATGAATCAACTCGCTTTTCGGCTCGGGATTGACCGCCGCCAGCCGGGCGTAGAATTCGTCGGCCTGCTGGGGCGTCACGCCAGCACCGCCAGCGCCGCCGCGTGGACGCGCTTGTCGCCGGCGGCGCAGACCCGGCCGTCGGAGTGAATGGTCAAGGGGTTGCCCGACCAGTCGGTCATAATTCCCCCCGCCCCTTCGACCACCGGCACCAGGGCGGCGTAGTCGTAGGGCTTGAGGCCGGCCTCCACCACCACGTCGACGAAGCCCGAGGCCAGCAGGGCGTAGGCGTAGCAGTCGCAGCCGTAGCGGACCCGCTTGACCCGGGCGGCGAGGCGGTCCCAGCCCGGCCGGGTCCGGGGACAGAACAGTTCGGGCGCGGTGGTGAAGGCGTAGGCATGGGCGAGGTCGGGGCAGGCCCGCACCGTGGCGGGCGCGTTGTTCAAGGTAGTCGGCCGCCCGGCGGCGCCCAGCCAGCGCTCGTCGGTGAAGGCCTGATCGATGATCCCCAGCACCGGCCGGCCGCGATGGGCCAGGGAAATCAGGGTGCCGAAGCTGGGCTTGCCGGTGATGAAGGCGGCGGTGCCGTCGATGGGGTCCAGCACCCACACCCATTCGGCGTCGCAATTGGTCTGGCCGTGCTCCTCGCCCAGGATGCCGTGATCGGGCACCTCGGCGGTCAGGATGGCGCGCATGGCGGCCTCGACCTCGCGGTCGGCGATGGTCACCGGGCTGTCGTCAGCCTTGTCGTCCACCGCCACCGGCGTACGGAAGTACTTGCGCACCACCGGCCGGGCGGCGTCGGCCAAGCGTTCGGCCAGGGTCACGAATTCGGGAGGACAGGCGGTCATGGCGGTTGCACTCGGCGGTCGGGGGCGGAGGCGGCGAGTGTGGCGCGAAACGCGGAGGATGGATAGTCCCTCGGAAGGGTTCTCCCCTCCCCTTTCCGTCACCCCCGTCGTCTTTCGTCACTCTCGCGAAAGCGGGAGTCCATGCCGGGTCAAGATTCGACGCAAGCCCCTCGCCATAGGATCGCCCGACCCATGGATTCCCGCTTTCGCGGGAATGACGACAGGAGGGGCGTGGCCACTGCCGGCTGAAGAAGGCACCGATGAACACGGATGCCGGCTTGCGCCGTGATCTGCTCGACATCTACGGCGGCGGCGAGGCGTGGACAAGCCCGGCCTGGCATCCGCGACGCCGTAGTCGCGGCACCGCCCCCCCGGAGCGATTCCATTCCGGGGGGGACGGCTTCTAGAACTCAGCCCAACCGTCCTTGGCTCCATCCGCTGTCGGCTTCGGCTCCGTCTTATCGTGCAACTTGGCGAGATGAGACTTGCCGGCCGAAACCTTGGCTGGAGCCTTGCGGGCGACTTTCGCGACGGGAACCGGTGTCCGCGCGGGACCGGTCTTGGCCGCCTGCTGCTGGGCCTGGGCTCCGACCTGGAAGAAGCCCATCAGGCTGTTGAGTTCCCGCGACTGATCCTCCAGCGAATGGGCGGCGGCCGTGCTTTCCTCCACCAGGGCGGCGTTCTGCTGGGTCATCTCGTCCATCTGGGTGACGGCAGCGTTGACCTGATCAATGCCCGAGGCCTGCTCGGCCGAAGCGGCGGCGATCTCGCCGACGATGTCGGCCACCCGCTTCACACCGGACAGGATGTCTTCGAGGGTCTTGCCGGCCCCCTTGACCAGTTCCGCGCCGTTCTTGACCTCGCCGGTGCTCTGGGCGATCAGCGTCTTGATCTCCTTGGAAGCCTGGGCCGAGCGCTGGGCGAGGTTGCGCACTTCCTGGGCCACCACCGCGAAGCCCTTGCCGGCGTCGCCGGCCCGGGCGGCCTCGACGGCGGCGTTCAGCGCCAGCAGGTTGGTCTGGAAGGCGATCTCGTCGATCATGCCGACGATGTCGCCGATCTTCTGCGATGAGGCTTCGATCCGGCCCATGGCGGCGATGGCATCGGTTACCACCTGACCGCCGCCGGCGGCGGTCTCGCGGGCCCCCGCCGCCAGCTGATTGGCCTGCTGGGCATTGACCGCGTTCTGGCGCACGGTGGCGGACAGCTCTTCCATGGAGGCCGCCGTTTCTTCCAGGGCGCTGGCCTGCTGCTCCGAGCGTTCCGACAGGTCCTGACTGCCCGAGGCGACCTCGGACGCGGCCGAGCCGATCTGGCCGGCGGCTGAATTGATGTTGGTGACAACCTCGAACAGCTTGTCGGCGGTCTGGTTGACGTCGCCCTTCAACTGGTCGAACAGGCCGGCATAGGGGTTGCTGATCCGCTTGGTCAGGTCGCCCCCGGCGACCGCCGACAGCACCGATGCGACATCCTTCAACGCCACGCCGGTGAGGTGGACGAGGTTGTTGACACCCTCGCACAGATTCAACAGGAACCCGGTTTTTCCTTCCAGATCAATGCGGCGGTCGAGATCGCCCTGGCTGGCGGCCTTGGCCACTTCGGCCACCTCGGCGACGATGGCGGCCTCGCGTTGACGCTGCTCCTCCTCGGCGCGTGCCTGGGCCTGACGGGCGGTCTCGGCGTCCTCTTCCATGCGCTTCTTGTCGAGTCCGGCCTGCTTGAACACGCCGACCGTCTTGGCCATGCCCCCCAGTTCGTCACCACGTCCCAGGCCGGGAATCTCGGTGTCGAGGTCGCCGTCGGCGAGGCGCCGCATCACCGCACCGAGGCGGTCCATCGGCTTGGAAATGCCGGCGAGGGCGATGTAGATGGCGAGTAGGAAGGCCAGCACCGTGCCCACCAGGATGCTAATATAGGTCACGACGACGGTGTGGTTGGTCTGCTCGGTCAGCGCGTCCGATTGTTTGTCGGTCGCTGCGATGATCTCGTCCACCTGGGCGGCAATGGCGGCACGCGCCTTTTCCAGCGGGGGGTCGAAGCGAACGCCGGCAGCCTCCATCGCCTCCTTATCGTTATGGGTCAGCGTCAGCTTCTGAACGTCGCGGCCGGCGGCGAACGCGTCCTCGTAGAATTGGCGGGCCCGTTCCAACTCGGCGGTCCGGCCCGGCACCCGCTCCTCGCCCTTCTTCAGGAAGTCGAGGAAGCTGTCGTGCTCCTTATCGATCCTGGCCGAAATCTCCCGCATCTTGGCGTCGTCGCTTTCGGCGATCATCATGTAGAGCAGGCGGCCGGTGTTGAAAACCCGCTGATTGGCCCGCGCCAGCAGCACGCCGGCCTTGGCCTCGTGGTCGAGCAGGCTGGAATAGGCATCGTCGGTGGCATGCAGCCGACCCCCGGCGAAGATGGCGGCGCCGACAGCGACGGCTGCCAGCAAGGCGACGGCCAGCACGATCTTGTACAGGATCTTCATGTTGTCGAGCATGTTTCCCCCTCCTGGGATGCGGCTGTCGGCGGTCACGCCACCGTCGCTTCAACGAGAATGTCTTTGTCGCGGTCAAGCAGGTGATGAAGGTCGAGCAGGATCACCATCCGTCCCTCGACCGAGACGATGCCGGCCAGGAACGCGCTATGGCTGCCGTGCTCCATGTCCGGGACCGGCTT
The DNA here is from genome assembly GCF_903853455.1 of uncultured Magnetospirillum sp. Lineage (GTDB taxonomy): Bacteria > Pseudomonadota > Alphaproteobacteria > Rhodospirillales > Magnetospirillaceae > Phaeospirillum. Next base: position 7,247 of record NZ_CAINTR010000166.1, on the reverse strand, counting down.
GATGTTGCCGGCGGCGACGGTGACGATGTCGACCACGGCGTCGGCCAGCAGCCCGACCATCAGGCCATCGATCGCAACCACCAGGATGACGTGGGTGGGCGTGACCTCGGTCAGGCCGCCGTGGAAGCGGGCACGGACATCGATGATCGGGACAATGGCGCCGCGCAGATCGATGACACCCCGGACATAGTCGGGAGCCTCGGGCAGGGGGGTGGCGGGAGTCCAGCCCTTGATCTCGCGAATCGCCATGATGTCGACGCCGTATTCCTCGTCGGCGACGGTGAACGAGATGAACTGGCGCGTCGCCGCCTAAAGCTTGGCGTCAACGGCATCAACAGTGGCAGGCCGAGCCATGAATCCCCCCCGGGTGGTAGGACCGATCACCCGCGAAGATTGCCTCGCCCCCTCCAGCTTGTCGATGGAAAATCGACGCAGGGTTGGATAGGGGGACATGGATATTTCGGGCTGCGCAAGGGAGGGCGCCTCAACCCCAGGAATCCCCACCATTGGCCGGAAAGGCCTTGCGTGCTATGGTCCGGCCGGCATGTCCGCGCCATTGTGGGAAGTCCGGGTTAGAGCCTTGAACAAGCAAAAGATTTCTCTCGATCACTCCACCATGGTCCTGATCCGCCGCCTGCTGCGCGAGGGGATGCGGCCCTATCTCGGCAAAGTGGTGATGGCGGTGATCTGCATGGTGGTCGGCGCCGGCGCCAATGCCGGCTATGCCCTGCTGATGGATCCGGTGGTCAACAAGATCTTCACCGAGCGGCAGTCGGACTTCCTGTGGCCGCTGGGCTTGGCGGTGCTGGGCACCTTCCTGGTGAAGTCCATCTGCAATTACGGCGAGGCGGTCTACCTGTCCAAGGTGGGGCTGCGGGTCATCGCCGACATGCAGGCGCGCCTGTTCGGCCATCTGATGCGCCTCGACGTCGCCTTCTTCCACGCCAATTCCACCGGCCGCATCCTGTCGCGGCTGACCAACGACATCTCGGCCATGCGCTTCGCGGTGTCGGACGCCCTGACCGGCGCCGGCAAGGACGCCTCGTCGCTGATCTTCCTGGTGGGCGCCATGTTCTACCAGGACTGGCGGCTGTCGGCCTGGACCTTCTTCGTGTTTCCCATCGCCATCCTGCCCATCCGCAAGCTGGGCCGGCGCATGCGCAAGGTCACCGACAACACCCAGGAGCATATGGGCCAGCTGACCACCTCGCTGGAGCAGGCGGTCCAGGGCATCCGGGTGGTCAAGGCCTATGGCATGGAGGAATACGAGAAGGCCCGGGTTCATTCGCTGGTAGAGCTGTTGCAGGACCTGAGCTACAAGGCCGCCCGCGTCCGCTCGGCCTCGTCGCCGATCATGGAGATGCTGGGCGGCATCGCCATCACCGTGGTGATCCTGTATGGCGGCTCGCGCGTCATCTCCGGCGAGACCACGCCGGGCGCCTTCTTCTCCTTCATCACCGCCCTGATGCTGGCCTACCGGCCGCTGAAATCCATCGCCTCGCTCAACACCAACCTTCAGGCCGGATTGGCGGCGGCGGCGCGCACCTTCTCGGTGCTGGACGCGCCGCCCTCCATCCAGGACCGCCCCGACGCCGCCGAGCTGGTGGTGCTGGAGGGCAATGTCCGCTTCGAAGGGGTGTTCTTCACCTATGATGGCACCAAGGCGGTGCTGGACGGCATCGACCTGCTGGTGCCGGGCGGCAAGACGGTGGCGCTGGTGGGACCGTCGGGAGCCGGCAAGACCACGGTGCTCAACCTGCTGCCCCGCTTCTACGACGTCACCGACGGCAAGGTACTGGTCGATGGCCAGGATATCCGCACCGTCACCATGGCGTCCCTGCGCGCCAAGATCGCCCTGGTCAGCCAGGAGATCACCCTGTTCGACGACACCATCCGCGCCAATATCGTCTATGGCCGCTTCGGCGCCAGCGACGAGGAGATCGAGGCGGCGGCCCGCGCGGCGGCGGCGCACGATTTCATCGTCAGCCTGCCCCAGGGCTATGACACCGTGGTGGGCGAGCGCGGCCTCAACCTGTCGGGGGGCCAGCGCCAGCGTCTGGCCATCGCCCGGGCCATGCTGAAGAACGCCCCCATCCTGCTGCTGGACGAGGCCACCAGCGCGCTGGACACCGAGTCCGAGCGCCAGGTCCAGACCGCGCTGGAACTGCTGATGCGCGGCCGCACCACCATCGTCATCGCCCATCGCCTGTCCACCGTGGTCAACGCCGACCTCATCCACGTGATGGATCGCGGCCGGGTGATCGAGAGCGGCGACCACAACACCCTGATCGCGCGGGACGGCGTCTATGCCCGGCTGTACGCCATGCAGTTCGTCGACGACGCCGCCACCGCGACGTCTGTTTCGTAGGGGACGGCCATGGGGCTGGCCAAACGCATCGGCAAGAGCGAGGAGTTGCGGGGCCTGCTGTGCTGGCTGGGCTCGCTCTATATCCGTCTGGTCCATGCCACCGGCCGCTGGCAAGTGGTCAACGGCGGCCACGCCGCCCGTCTGTGGGACGAGGGCCAGCCGTTCATCCTGGCCTTCTGGCATGGCCGCATCCTGATGATGCCCAAGAGCTGGCGCCGATCGGTGCCCATCCACATGCTGATCAGCCAGCACCGCGACGGCCAGCTGATCGCCCGCACCGTCTCCCATTTCGGCATCCACACCGTGGTGGGCTCGACCACCCGGGGCGGCAGCGCCGCGCTCCGCGCCATGCTGAAATTCCTGAAAAGCGGCCAATGCGTCGGCATCACCCCCGACGGCCCCAAGGGGCCGCGCCAGCGCGCGTCCCTGGGCGTCGTCAACGTCGCCAAGCTGGCGGGGGTGCCCATCCTGCCCGCCACCTTCTCCACCAGTCGCCGCCGGCTGCTGGGCAGTTGGGACCGCTTCGCGGTGGCGCTGCCGTTCTCGCGCGGCGTGTTCGTCTGGGGCGATCCCATCGCGGTCGCCCGCGACGCCTCCGAGGAGCAGTTGGAAAGCGCCCGGCGGGCGGTGGAGGACGGGCTGAACGCCATCACCCGCGACGCCGACCGGCGGCTGGGCCAGACCACGCCGGACCCGGCGGAAGAAGAGGAGGCGGCATGATCTATCGCCTCTATCGCGGCCTGACCACCCTGGGCGCGCCGGTGATCTCGCTCTATCTCGACCGCCGCAAGCGGCGCGGCAAGGAAGACAGCCTGCGCTTCGCCGAGCGCCTGGGCCGGGCCGGCCGCCCCCGGCCGCCGGGACCGCTGGTGTGGATTCACGCCGCCTCGGTGGGGGAATCGCTGTCCATGCTGCCGCTGGTGGAGCGGCTGTGCGCCCGCAAACTGGCGGTGCTGCTGACCACCGGCACCGTCACCTCCGCCCGGCTGATGGCCGAACGCCTGCCGCCCGGCGCGCTGCACCAGTATGTGCCGGTGGACCGCATGGCCTATGTGCGCGGCTTCCTTGATCACTGGCGGCCTGATCTGGCGCTGTGGGCGGAATCCGAATTCTGGCCCAACATGCTGGCGGAAAGCCATCGGCGCGGCATTCCGCTGGTGCTGGTGCAGGGCCGCATTTCGGCCAAGTCCTTCGCCGGCTGGAAGAAGGTGCCCGGCTTCATCCGCAAGCTGCTGTCCTGCTTCGATCTGTGCCTGGCCCAGACGGAGGACGATGCTCACCGCCTGAAAGCCTTGGGCAGCCGCGACACCCGCTGCCTCGGCAACCTCAAATACGCGGCGACGCCCCTGCCCGCCGACGAAACCGAGCTGGACCGCCTCAAGACGGCCATGGCCGGCCGGCCGGTGTGGCTGGCGGCCAGCACCCATCCCGGCGAGGAAGCCATCATCGCCGAAGTTCACCACACCCTGGCGCCGTGCTTTCCCGGCCTGCTGACCCTGATCGTGCCGCGCCATCCCCAGCGCGGCCCCGACATCGCCCGCGAGATGCTGGCGCTGGGGCTGTCGGCGGGCCTGCGCTCCAGCGGCGAGCTGCCCCATGCCGGCACCCAGGTCCATGTGGCCGACACCATGGGCGAGCTGGGGCTGTTCTACCGGCTGGCCGACATCGTCTTCATGGGCAAGAGCCTGACGGTGGGCGGCGGCCAGAATCCGTTCGAGCCCGCCCGCATCGGCGCCGCCGTCCTGTTCGGCCCCGCCATGGACAATTTCCCCGACATGGCGCCGCGCATGGTCGCGGCCGGTGCCGCGATACAGGTTGCCGACGGCGACGGATTGGCCGAAGCGCTGGGCTGGCTGTTGGCCGATCCCGCTCGAACCGCGCGCATGAAACAGGCCGCCGCCCGCTGGGCCGAGGCCGAGGCCGACGTGCTCGACGCGGTGGAAGCTGCGCTGGCCCCGGCCTTGGCCGCAGTGGAGAAACGCCATGCGCGCTCCTGACTTCTGGCGCACCGACGGGGCCCTGGCGCGCGGTCTGGCGCCGCTGGGCGCCGTCTACGCCTGGATGGTGGCCCGCAACCTGGAACGGGCCGACGAATATCGCCCGGCGGTGCCGGTGGTCTGCGTCGGCAACATCGTCGCCGGCGGCGCCGGCAAGACGCCGGTGGCCATCGCCCTGGCGCGGCAATTGCTGGCGGTGGGACGGCGGCCGCATCTGCTGACCCGGGGCTATGGCGGCACCGAGGTGGGGCCGCGCGCCGTCGATCTCGACCGTCACGACGCCGCCAGGGTCGGCGACGAGGCGCTGCTGCTGGCCGCCGAGGCTCCCACCTGGGTGGCGCATTGGCGCCCCGACGGCGCGGTGGCGGCGGTGGCCATGGGCGCCGACATCATCATCATGGACGACGGCTTTCAGAACGGCACCATCGCCAAGGATCTGTCGCTGGTGGTGGTGGACGGAACCTACGGCTTCGGCAACGGCCGCCCCATTCCCGCCGGCCCCTGCCGCGAGCCGGCTTCGGTGGGCCTGGCCCGCGCCGACGCGGTGGTGGTGGTCGGCGACGACCGCACCGGCGTGACGGCCCTGGCCGAGGCGGCGGGCGTCACGGTGCTGCACGCCAAGCTGCGGCCCGGCCCCGAAGCCGCCGACCTGATGGGCCGCAAGGTGGTGGCCTTCGCCGGCATCGGCCGGCCGGAGAAGTTCTTCGAGACCCTGCGCGCCTGCGGCGCCCGGCTGGTGACCACCAATGCCTTTCCCGACCACTACGCCTATGGGCGGTCGGACGTCGAGGATCTGCTGGCCGAGGCGGAGAACAACGAAGCCGTCCTCATCACCACCGCCAAGGACCATGTCCGTCTGGCGGCGGATCTGCGGGCGCGGGTCCAGGTGCTGACGGTGAGCCTGGAATGGCGCGACCCCGAGCAGTTGCCGCCGCTGTTCGACCGGATCGGAGTGAGTGTTTGAAACGTCTGCGCCAACGCCTGGAATATTTCGGCGCCCGCGCCATCTGGGGGCTGTTCGGGCTGCTGCCTCTGGACACCGCCTCGGCGGTGGGAGGCTGGCTGGCCCGCGCCGTCGGCCCGCTGCTGCGCGCCCATGGCGTCGCACGCCATAATCTGGTCCGCGCCTTCCCCGACAAGAGCGCCGCCGAGGTCGATTCCATCCTGCGCGGCATGTGGGACAATATCGGCCGCGTCGCCGGTGAGTTCCCCCATCTGGAGCAGATCTCCACCCAGCGGGTCGAGCTGATCGGCGCCGAGTATGTCGACCTGCTGCGCGACGACGGCCAGGCCGGCATCTTCATTTCCGGCCATGTGGGCAATTGGGAGCTGAACGGCGCGGTGGCGGTGGCGCGCGGCCTGCCGCTCCATCTGGTCTATCGCGCCGCCAACAATCCCTGGGTCGAGGATCTCTACCGCCAGGGCCGCAGGAACGCCGCCGTGGCCCTGATCCAGAAAGGGTCGGAAGGCGCGCGCCAGGCCCTGACCGTGCTGAAGAAGGGCGGCCATCTCGGCATGCTGGTGGACCAGAAGATGAATGACGGGGTGCCGATTCCGTTTTTCGGCCGCGACGCCATGACCGCCCCGGCCATGGCCCAGTTCGCCACCAAGTTCAAATGCCCGCTGGTGCCGGCACGGGTGGAGCGGCTGGACGGCGCCCATTTCCGGGTGACGGTCTATCCGCCCATGGACTTTCCCCATACCGGCGATCCCCATGACGACAACCGCCTGCTGCTGATCCGCATCAACGCCCTGCTGGAGGAGTGGGTGCGGGAACACCCCGACCAGTGGCTGTGGGTGCATCGGCGTTGGCCGGAATGAGCGAGGCATTCACCGCCTATCTGGCCGCGCCGGGCTTCGAGGCGGAACTGCGTGCCGAACTGGGCGAGCCGGCCGAGGAACACGGCCGCCTGATGCTGATTCCCGGCCCGCCCCGGCCCGCCGCCTGGGCCCAGAACATCTGGCTCGACCCCGTCGACCTGGAGGTGGCCTCCATCGGCGAGGCGGCCAAGGCGTTGCGCGCCCTCCAGCGCAACTGGTGGCCCTATGAATTCCATCTCCACCGCCGCACCACCCTGCTGGTGGAGAAATTGCCCAAGGTGTCGGCCAAGCCGCTGACATTCGGGCAGGCGGCGCCCACCGCGCCGCTGGGGTCGTTCGCCTGGCTGGACGAACACCGGCTGCTGGCCTCGGCCACCTGCTCCAGCGCCTTTCCCAATGGCGAGGTCGCCTTCATCGAGGATCGCCAGACGCCGCCCAACCGCGCCTATCTCAAGCTGTGGGAGGCGCTGACCCTGGCCGGCCGCCTGCCGAAACCGGGCGAGCGCTGCCTCGATCTCGGCGCCAGTCCGGGCGGCTGGACCTGGGTGCTGGCCACCACCGGCGCCCAAGTGATCAGCATCGACAAGGCGCCGTTGGCCCCGGCCGTGGCGGCGCTTCCCAATGTGGACCACCGCCAGGGCAGCGCCTTCGGGCTGGAGCCGGCCGAGATCGGTCCGGTGGACTGGCTGTGTTCGGACGTCATCTGCTATCCCGAGCGGCTGTGGCGGCTGGTGGAGCGGTGGCGGAGCGCCGGCCTGGCCCGCAATTTCATCTGCACCCTGAAGTTCCAGGGCGAGACCGACCATGCCACCGCCCGGCTGTTCGCCTCGGTTCCGGGATCGCGCCTGCTTCATCTGTCGCACAACAAGCACGAGCTGACCTGGATGCTGGTGACGGAGTGAGCGCCGGCGCCTGAGGCCAACCGAATGAATCAAGGCCCACCCCTCACCATCCCTCAGTTTCTCCATGCCCGCCATAGGGGCGGCAATGGGGCGAAAGATTGGAGGATTGCCTGAAGGCGCCGGATGCCGCGCTTGAAGAACGAGATCAGGCTGCGGAGT